>NZ_VNHY01000001.1:0-360068 GCF_008124865.1 Fodinibius salinus
GCGCCGATGGTACTGGCCAACCGGCCGGGAGCGTAGGTCCCCGACTGCTCGTTATTATATAGCCCTTTGCGCCCTGCGCAAAGGGCTTTCTTTGTAGAAAAAAGATGGAGCTCCCACAAAAAAATATTTTATAGTTGGCAGATGTTTTTCTATAGGCATTAAATTCGCTATATTATAGGCAATTGATTGATATCAATTTTGAGTCTTTTTCTAGTGATAAATACTTTTCAATCCGATTTAAGGACATGGATTTTTCTTCTTTTATAACCCGCTATAAGACAAAGCTGCATAACTTATTTAATGTCCAGAACGATATTGATGAGATAAGTCTGGATCGTGGGTTGCCTCGGGATATTATAGATGAGGCAATGAATTGTAAGCCTCTCAGCGTTTTTATCCCGGAAGAGTATGGTGGGCGGGGAGCACAGACACACGAGGCGCTTTCGATGTTAGAAGTTAGTTCTTACGAATCGCTTCCACTTTCCTTGATGATGGGTATTAATGGAGCGTTATTTCTACAACCGGTCGTTAACTATGGTTCTGAGCAAATAAAGCAATCTATTTTTGATCGTTTTCTTCAGGAAAACAACATGGGTGGGTTGATGATTACGGAGCCAAACTACGGTTCTGATGCCCTACACATGGAAACTTCTTTTAGGAAGGTGCAAAATAATGGTGAAGCTGTATATAATGTGTCCGGTACCAAACATTGGGCGGGACTAACTGGGGCCGCTGACTTTTGGCTTATCACTGCTCGTAAAGAAAATGGAGGTGGAAAGCTCGGACGAGATATTAATTTCTTTATTCATGACAGCCGCCGTGGAGGTATTGAAGTTGAAGAGTATTACAATAATTTAGGACTTTACATGCTTCCGTATGGACGTAACAACATCAATATTACAGTACCGGAAGAGTATAGGCTGCAACCAAAATCTATTGGCATTAAAATGATGCTTGATGTGTTGCACCGCAGCCGCCTTCAATTTCCTGGAATGGGCATGGGCTTTTTAAAACGTATGTTAGATGAAGCCATAACTCATTGTAAAGAACGGTACGTGGGGGGGCAAAGTTTATTCAATTATGACCAGGTGAAAAAGCGCATTACCCGACTCCAATCATCGTTTACCATCTGTTCAGCCATGTGTGCGTTTACGAGCGAGAATGTACCTATCAATAAAGATGTATCCGATATGGATTTAACTGCAAATGCTATTAAATCTTATACCACTGATTTAATGCATCAGGCTGCCCAGTCATTGGTACAGTTAAGTGGTGCAAAAGGATATCGATTGGATAATATTGCCGGCCGGTCAATGGTTGACAGCCGTTCTTTTCAGATATTCGAGGGATCCAATGATATTTTGTATCAACAAATATCTGAATCAGTCTTGAAGAATATGCGCAAGTTGAATTTGCGTAACCTCTATACTTTTTTGAGTGATTTTAGACTAACCGAGCGTGCTGCTGATTATTTCTCAGATTTGCTGGATTTTAAAATTAACCAAAAACTTACACAAGATCGGTTGGTAGAATTGGGTCGTATTTTGAGCCGAATCATTTCGCTGGAATTCACCCTTCGATTGGGAGATAAGGATTTTAATCAGAAATTGATTAATAATGCTGTTAAGGTCTTGAGAACAGATGTTAAGCGGATGACAGCGTCATTTGTTCGTGACGAAGCGGCTGAGGTGGTAGAAGATTACGAAGAATCCAGTTCGTGGTTGGACTCCATTACTCCGGAACTTGTTCACAGTTAGTAACACCAATTCTTAGTACTGATGAAAAAGATTGTTGTGCTCACCGGTGCGGGGATGAGCGCAGACAGCGGACTCAAAACATTTCGTGGTTCCGATGGTTTGTGGGAAGGGCATGACGTGAGCGAAGTGGCAACTCCCCAAGCTTGGCAAAGAGATAAAGAGCTAGTACTAAAGTTTTACAATGAGCGAAGACAACAAGCTCACGCTGTAGATCCTAATGAAGGTCATACTGCCCTAAATAAGCTTGAACAGCAGTACGATGTACAAATTATAACACAGAATGTAGATAGCCTCCATGAGCAAGCCGGCTCATCACAGGTCCTGCATTTACATGGGCAGCTGTCAAAAGTCAGGAGTGAAAAAGATCGTTCCTTGGTTTATGAGATCGGTGGCGATACAATTGAACTGGGGGATACGGCCGAAGATGGTGCTCAGCTGCGTCCGCATGTCGTATGGTTTGGAGAACCGGTTCCAAATATGCGAAAAGCATCCAAAATTATGCCGGAAGCCGATATATTAATTGTTATCGGTACTTCGTTGGTGGTATATCCTGCTGCGGGATTGGTAGACTTGGTTCCCGACGGTATTCCAAAATATGTTATAGACCCTGCTACTCCGGAATTGATTGATGAAGAATGGAATCATTTGCAAAAACGAGCTGAGAACGGAACTCCAGAATTAGTTAATATACTTTTAGAAAACTAACACAATAATTTTTTTAGTTAATATTTATGGCTGATTATTTAGCTAGTGATGAAGAAAAAGAAGTACTCGAAAAATACTTACTACAGTTTTTGAATCTTGAAAAACGATACCCATTGTTACCGGGTATAGAAAATGAAGAAGCCATAGCTGGCTTAATGGGGCTTGAACACAGTGAGCTAAAGAAGTTGCGCGATCGATTTAGTTCAAATGCAAAGCAGGCTGCTATTGAGCTTCTTGAGGATCCTGAAGTAGCTGAGTGGATTGAGGAACTTCCCTTTGAAGATGGAGATACTATCGTGGCTCTCGGTGATTCTATAACTGATGACCTCCAGAGTTGGTTTCATATTTTTGAGCATGTACTTGAGATAGGGCTGGAAGGAAGTGAATATACCTTTATTAACAGTGGTGTGTCGTATAATAGTTCTACTGAGGCACTCAAGCGATTGAACCGAGATGTGCTGGATCACGAACCGGACTGGGTCATTGTGGCACTTGGTACTTTTGATGCACAGCGGTTGCATGTAGCTCCTGATCGCCCCATGGTTTCACTTGCTGATTACTGGGAAAACCTAAATACTATTGAAGCGAATGTTTCGGAAGTTACGGATAACCCACTTATTTGGATGACGCCACCGCCCGTTATTACAGAGATGCTGCAACAAATTCGGTTGTTTAATTTCAATTTGTTTGAAGAAGACTTGAGTAGTATCCGGGAGATTTTGACGGGCAAGAAAGGATACATTATAGATCCTTTGGGAGAGAGAATGCACGACGAAGACCAAGAAGAGCACGAAGGTGAAGAAAATGGAGGGCCAGCACCATGGAATTACCTCAGTGACGGTCTCCATCCATCACTTTCTGGTCACACAAACACAGTTAAAGAGCTAGTACGATTTTTAGCATTGGCAAAAGATCCCGAAGAAGGAGCCCAGCTGGAAACTCCGGACGATTTTGATACAGGAGAAGACGAAGATTAAAAACCTAGCTGTAGTTGTACAATGTTGATTGCCGGTCGGTGGGTAACTGTTACCGACTGGCTATTCATTGTCTTTTGCTCAATCATATCAGGTTTCAGCATACCTACTTGAAGAGACTCAGATTTATTGCTGTAGGTTATCAATCCGCCAACATCTTGTTGGGATATTGAAGTCTGCTGCCCGTAGTTGGGACCTGTAGCAAATACAAATGTATCAATAAGTCCAAAGCCAAAACCAGCCCAAGCGCCAACCCCCGACCCATATTGTAATGCATCAAGAAGTGGATTTTGACCAACAAGCGCAATAGAAGAAGCTATGATTGCGCCACCAGCTGCACCGTAAATAGTGTCGAGCAGTACAATTACCGAAGAGTTAGTACCGTCGTTAAAAGTACCGGAAATATAAAACTGTTGACCTGCATCTACTTGTGTAATATCATAAATTCCTATTCCGATGCCGTAAAGTGTGCCACCGCCGAGCCCTACGCGTACAGGAGCAAGGTCTTCGCTATTTTTAAGAGCCATGGTAGCTCCTCCGAGCAGTACTCCATTAATGGCTCCATTTAATGTGTTGCTGCCCAAAAGTTTAATAGATTGAGCAGATGAATTGAAAACAGGTCCCGTAATGAATGCAGCTGCTAAGAAAAGAGAAATTAAAAGTTTTTTCACGACTCTCATATTGTGATTAAAAATTAAAAAGTAATGTAGAAAATATACGATACTATTCCCACTACAGTACGTTTTATTCCGGGTCTTCTAAGGCAACCGGCAGGATTTTTCCATTATATAATTCAGATCCGTTGAGTGCAAAATCTGCAATATAGTCACCCATTTTTTTTGCGGATACTGGAGCTTCAATCCCCGGAAAAGCTTGTTCCAGCATTTCGGTTTGCACTGCTCCCAGACATAGCGCATTTGCTTTTATATTTTGATCAGATAATTCTACAGCCAGACATTCTGTAAGGGTACTTAAAGCCCCTTTGGAAACGCTGTATGCTGCCAGACCGGGAAATTTGGCACTTCCTTGAAAACCTCCCATACTGCTGATATTTACGATATGGGCACTTTCATTTAGTGATGGTAGCAATTGTTGTGTTAGGTTAACGGCAGTAATCAAATTACTCTCAATTTGAGCACGCCAATCAGACAGGGAAAGTTCGCTGAATGATTTATTAATAAGTGCACCGGCATTATTAATAATGATGTCAACACCGTTTTTGTACTCTTCTATACGCTTTGTCAGCTTTGCAACGGCTTGTTCATCTGTAAGATCTACAGGCATTGTGTAGATATACTCAGGATATTGCTCTTCGAGTGTAGCTAGTTTATCCTGGGATCTGGCTACTCCCATTACGTGATGTTCTTTGCTGGCAAGCGTTGTACAAATTTCAAATCCAATGCCACGACTAGCACCGGTTACTACTGCAAATTTTGACATAATTGTATGGTTCTTTGCCAGTGAAAGTAATAAGCTAATGTTGTTCTTACAATATTGATTTATCAAAAAAATTTAGCCTTCATTCGTTGTGTAAATGAACTAATTTCGGCATATTAATAACGCTTAATTTCGTTATTAATAGTTCAATAAAGTTGCTGTAATTTTATGTCGAAACTGGGTAATCGTCCGTTGGTTCCTCTTAATATTCGTGACCTTTCGCCATATGTGGCCGGCAAGACTATTGCCGAAGTGAAAGAAGAATACGACCCACCGGAAATTTCAAAGCTCGCATCCAACGAAAATAGGTTAGGGTGCAGTTCGCACGTGCAGCCACAGGTTGTTAAGGCAATGCAGGAAATTCAGGATTATCCAGATCCGGCATCGGGGCAATTACGCGAAGTATTAGCTGATGAAAATAATATCGATCCGGAGAATATTATTGTAGGTGCTGGATCAGAAAGCCTCATTGCCAATCTTTGTCGAACTTTCTTCTTGAATAACGAAGAAGCCGTAACTGCCGACGCTACCTTCGTCGGTTTTTTTGTGCAGGGTAATATTCGAGGCATATCTATAAAAAAGATTCCGGTAACTGATGATTACCGATACGACTTAAATGCTATGGCTGATGCCATTTCTGAGCGGACGAAGATGGTGTATATCGCCAATCCAAACAACCCAACCGGCACGTATATTACGAGATCAGAGTTTGAGCAATTTATGCGCAAGGTACCCAGTGACGTGCTGGTAGTCATGGATGAAGCCTATTTCGAATTTGCACAGGATGTATCTGACTATCCTCATTCACTGCGATACGATTTTGATAATGTGATTACCTTACGCACTTTTTCGAAAGCGTATGGATTGGCAGGTTTTCGAGTGGGATATGGTATTGCCTCGAAAAAGATTATTACCGAAATGATGAAAACAAAGTTGACTTTTGAACCAACAGTAGCAGCCCAGGCAGCTGCACTTGCGGCATTGGGAGATCCGGCTTTTCTAAAAAAAACCAAGGATGTAGTTAACGAGGGCAAAAAGAGACTCTACAAATTTTTTGAGGAGCACGGTGTATCATATGTTTCTTCAATATCTAATTCGGTAATGATGGTATTGCCTACCGAACAAGCAGCGATAGATTTTACGCAAAAGATGTTAGAGCAGGGGGTAATCCTGCGACGTATCAACGCTTTTGGATTACCGAATTGCGTGCGTATAACAATCGGTAGGAAAAAGGAGATGCGCCATTTTGAGCGGAGTTTTAAAAATCTTATAGAAGCACAAGAATTACCAAGTATTTAACTTAGATATTTATGTCAACCTCACAAACAAATAACAAAGAAATACCAACTACCGCAGCATCAGTTGACTGGAACAGAATTACTAAATTAATGCTGCGTTCACGGGCCATGGACGACAAAGAAGAGAATGAATTAGTACCCAACGGAGATGTATTATATCAATTTTCTGCTCGGGGACATGAACTGGGACAGATGTTATTAGGTTCACAATTGAACCACCAGCACGATGCTGCCAGTGCCTATTATCGTTCACGGCCGCTGTTGCTTTCACTGGGATTATCCCTAGAGGATGCCATGGCTGCTCCAATGGGCAAGTCCGGTGGTTATAGTGATGGTCGCGATATCGGTGTTGTATGTAATAAGCCGGGCATTGAGGGGGCAACTGTATTACCTATGGCCGGTGATGTGGGTTCCCAGTATACACCCGCTGTTGGATGGGCTCAGGGGATCCGGTATCATGCCCAAACGCTTGGTAATGAGGAGTATGAGAAAGCTATTTCAGTTGTATTGGGAGGTGAGGGGTCTGTAGCAACAAATGGTTTTTGGTCGGCTTTGACGATAGCAACTACCCAGGATTTGCCCATATTGTTTTATGTTGAGGATAACGGCTACGGGATCTCGGTGCCCGGTGAATATCAGACACCCGGCGGAAATATTGCTAACAACCTTTATTCATTTAAAAATATTCGCATTTTTGATGGTGACGGTACCGATCCGGTAGAATCCGCAGACCTTATTGACCAATCAGTAAGTTATGTACGTGACAGGAAGGGACCGGCCTTAATACATCTGACGATGCCACGGTTAAATGGTCATTCGTATCAGGATAACCAAGCCTACAAATCGGAAGAACTTATAGAAAAAGAACGCCAGAATGATCCGCTTGATAAGGTGAAATCGTTTCTAGTTCCGGATCAAATTTCTGAAAAGGAGTGGACAACATTTGAAGAGGATGCAGCAGATGATATTGAAGAAGCAAGCGAAGCGGCATTGGACCGTTCTGCTCCCGATAGCAGTGAGACGACACGGTATGCTTTTGAAGAAAAGAATGAAGATGGCAGTCCCGATATCCAAACAATTGGCGGACTGGCTCCATCTGATCATTCATTTCCGGAAAGTGCAACAACTCCTGAGCCAAGTAAACAGCGGATCAATATTGTAGAAGCTATTCGCAAAACGCTGGATTATGAGCTGGAGACTAATCCCAAACTGATGGTATTTGGGGAAGATGTAGCCGCCAAAGGCGGGGTACATGCTGCAACAATGGGGTTGCAGACTACCCATGGAGAGTCTCGTGTGTTTGATACCAGTTTATCAGAAGAGGGTATTATAGGTCGTGCTGTGGGGCTTGCTTACTCGGGGATGATGCCGGTGGCCGAAATTCAGTTTAGAAAATATGCCGATCCTGCTACTGAACAGTTAAATAACTGTGGTACTATCCGTTGGCGTACGGCCAATAAGTTTGCCGCACCCATTGTTGTTCGGATGCCCGGCGGCTTTGCAAAGTGTGGTGACCCGTGGCACAGTCTCTGTAACGAAGTATTCTTTGCTCATGCAGTTGGTTGGCAGTTGGCTATGCCAAGTAATGCCCGCGATGCTGTGGGGCTGCTACGGTCGGCTATGCGCAGTAATAATCCTACTATATTTTTTGAGCACCGAAATTTGTTGGATGCGAAGTATGCGCGTTGTCCTTATCCAGGAGACAAATATGTTGTGCCGTTTGGGGAAGCTCAAATTCTCCGAGAGGGTAATGATATTACCCTGGTTACTTGGGGCGCAATGTGTGAACAGTGCGAGCTTGCTGTTGAAGAATCAAATATTGATGCAGAAATTATTGACTTGCGTACGCTTATGCCGTGGGATAAAGAGGCGGTGTTGCGATCAGTACAGAAAACCAATCGTTGCTTAATTGTCCATGAGGACACACAAACGGCGGGATTTGGCGCAGAAATAAGTGCTATCCTTTCTCAAGAAGCATTTAAATATCTGGATGCACCCATCGAGCGACTTACTATGCCTGATATCCCTGTTCCCTACAATGTTGAGCTCATGGATTCCGTTTTGCCCGATAAGGGAAAAATTATTCAAAAAGCACAAGATTTGCTTTCTTTTTAAAAAGTACTCATTCTTTTAAGTAAGTTGGGATACATTTCATCGTCGGTACTTTTTGATATTCTATTAGCTCTTACAGAAAATTGATCTTGGGTAACGGCTTAACAAATCATTTATATGAAGCTTAGAACTAAATTGATACTGAGCTTTACGATTGTTGTAATTCTTGTTGGGGGAATAGGTATAACCTTTTCATACATCAATCAGTCGGTAAAAGATAAAGTTACATCCGAAAGTGAAGAGGCGATCCGCGAGGTTAATTTAGTTGGTGAAATGACAACACAGCTTTTTCGAAGTATTACCCAGATGCAGTATTTGCTTGGTAATCAGTACCGCAAGAGTCTGTCTATGAACTTTAGCAGAAGTGAAAAATCACCGGAAGCACTGAATGCAGAGTTAGATTCTACCCTTAACCGGTTTAAAAGTAGTTTTAGTCAGATGCAAAAGCTGGTTAAAAAAGATTCTGCGAAAAGCCAGACAGTGAATGGCCGAACTGCTCGAATGATATCGCTTTTAGACAGGTTACAAAATAAATTTCAAATTTATGCTTCTCTGACACAGCGATTTCAGCAACTAAGTTCCAAAAATTATGAGGATGGCAAAGAGTTCTTTACGGTGACCATTGAGCCTTTTTTCCGGAGTAATCTCATTCCGCTGATCGAGGATGTGCGCCGAGAAACGAAGATGAATCATGAGCAAAAAATTGCCAGCCTTAATGATCGGTTAGATAAAACAAGTTCTATTTTGGGATTTGCAACGTTGGCAGCTTTAGTTATAACTATTATCATTACCTCTTTTCTGTATCGTTCTATTGCCAATCCTGTTCAAAGAATTGCACAAGCTGCCCAAAAAATTGGTCAGGGTAACTTGGATGAGCGTATTGATTATCATTCCAATGATGAGTTGGGCCAGCTCAGCAATACCTTTGACGAGATGGTCGAGAGCCTGCAGGAAACTACGGTATCGCGTGATTATGTGGACAGCATTATTGAAGCTATGGCTGATCTGCTGGTTGTAACGGATAAAAATTATAATATAACCCGGGTTAATTCTGCGGGAGCGACCATGGTTGACAAGCAGGAAGATGAGCTATTGGGTCGTCCGCTTGGTACTATTTTTGATGAGCTGCCTGAAGACTTGTTGCAAGATAGTTCGGCAGAAGGCATAAAAAGCCGCAATGCAAAACTCTTTGTAGAAGAAACTTCAGAAATTCCGGTAAGTGTTTCCAAGGGCACCATCAAAGATAAATCAGGTGCTATATCGGGATATGTAATTGTTGCCAGTGATATTAGTTCTGAAATTGAGGCCCGTAAAAAGATATCTGAGTCACTAAAAGAGAAAGAAATTTTAATTAGTGAAATCCATCATCGGGTAAAGAATAATCTTGCCGTTATATCGGGATTAATAGAGATGCAGCTCTGGCAGGCTGAGAATAAATATGCCGTTTCGGCCCTGCAGCAAAGTCAGCTTCGGGTACAAAGCATTGCACTGGTTCATAAAAAACTATATCAGACGGATAATCTTTCCTTTATTAAGTTTAAAAAATATAGCCGTGAACTACTCAATGCTATTCGTAATACCTATCTTAGTGAAGATTCCGATATTGATATCAGTCTTCATGTTGATGATTTGGCATTGAATATTAACCAGGCCATTCCGTGTTCGCTGTTGATAAATGAGCTGGTTGTGAATGCTTTAAAGCACGCATTCGAGGATAGTAGTAAAGGGACTATTGAGGTAACATTACAAAAGGATGATTCTCATATTATTCTTCGCGTGCAGGATAATGGGCGTGGATTTGATGAAGATCCACAAGTAGATGAGTCACTGGGGCTCACACTCGTTTCTACGTTATCAAAACAGCTAGATGCAGAACTTTCTTTTAAAAATGACAATGGAGCTTTCATAGAAGTAAAATTTACTGCTGAAGATGTGGTAAACTCTTAAATTCCCTTTCTTAGATATTGGTATTATCCATTCTTGAAATTATCAATAAAGGTTTTAGTAAAGTCGGATAGCACCAGCCGCCCGCTTATCTCTGCGCGTTGCTCCAGTAGTTCGTCCCAGTTTTCTGTCCCTTCCCAAAATATTTTTTTCAATTCCTTCATAGCTTCTGGGCTGTAATCGGCAAGCTGCTCAGCCAACCGATCTACCTCTTGATCAAGGTCATCATGGGATTGACAAACATAAGAAAACAGCCCCTTTCTGCGAGCCCACTCAGCATCATTCCAGCTGCTGGCATCAACAGATAACGAGCTAAAAGCCGAAGTACCTACTTTCCGTTTTACAGCTGGTCCAACGACAAAAGGACCGATACCAAGGGCCAGCTCACTTAATTTTACCGAGGCTGCCTTGTGTGCAATGGTGTAATCTCCGGCAGCAGCAATACCAACCCCACCCCCGACTGTTTTACCCTGCACACGTACAATTGTCAGTTTTGGACACTGCCGCATGGCGTTAAGAACGTGAGCAAAGCCCATAAAAAAGTGTTTGCCTTCCTCGTAGTTATCAATGGCAATAAGCTCATCAAAGGAAGCGCCGGCACAAAAAGCCCCGTCTCCACGACTTTTCAAAACGATGACATTTGTATCGGGATTTTTACCTATGTCTGTGATTGTCTCCGCAAGTTCACGCAGCAGTTTACCAGGCAGTGAATTTCCTTTGGGATGGTAAAATTCAATGGTTCCGATGTTATTAGTGATGTCTGTAGTAATTTCTCCGTTTTGGGACATACTTACTTAAATATTTTTGGCCGCGCATGAGCGCGAGCTTAGGTTATTATTATCTATCTAAATCTGTATAAAATCTGCGGAAAATTAGTTTTCCTCTTCGAAAATATCCATATCCAAGGTGTGCTTACGCTTGATGAGTGTCAATATCGTGTATTCAGCGACAATCTCGTTATCCTGATTAGTGACTTCTACGTCCCAGTAAACAATACCAAAAGGAAATTTGTCTTTGGCTTTCTTTTGGCGGACAGTCTTCCGTTTTACAATCAGCTTTGCCTGAATGGTATCGCCGGGAGAAACCGGAGCCACAAATCGCAGGTTTTCTAATCCATAATTAAGTAATACGGGACCTTCATCAGGGTGAACAAACAAACCGGCTGTTGCTGAAAGTACAAAATATCCGTGGGCCACAATTTCTCCGAATAGGGAACGTGCTGCTGCATCCGGATCAGTATGGGCGTAAAACTCATCACCGCTCAGTTCGGCAAATTCTTCTATATCCTCTTTAGTAACTGTGCGTTTTTCGGTAGTACGGGCATCCCCCACCTCAAGTTCTTCAAAATACTGCTGGAAAGGATGGGTATCCGCTTCGTTCGTTTCGGCACCCTTGATATACTGATTGGTAATATTTTTGAGTGTGGTTGGGGATCCCTGCAATGCTACCCGCTGCATATTGTGGATAACGGCCCGTGCGCCGCCTTGTTCTTCGCCACCGCCCGCGCGGCCCGGTCCACCGTGAATAAGTTGTGGCATCGGAGAACCATGTCCGGTTGACTCATCAGCAGAGTCACGATTAATAACCATGAAACGACCATGGTAAGGGGCGCAGCCCAGCGTAATTTCGCGGGCAATATCATCATCCGCCGTAAATAGTGATCCTACCAGCGAACCATCAGCTTTATTGGCCAAGGCAATAGCTTCATCATTAGAGTCGTAAGGCATTACGGTAGTCATTGGTCCAAAAGCCTCAACCTTGTGGACTTCGTCAACATCCAGCGGCTGATGGCAAAGTAATACATGGGGACTTGTAAATGCTCCTTTTTGTTCGCCGTTACCGTAAACGGATTTTGTAACGTTGGTGAGCGTAGTAAGCTGTTCATCAAACCGATCGGCTTGTAACTTACTAGCCAAAGGACCCATTTGTGTCTCTTTTTCGGCAGGGTTTCCAATTGTTGTTTGATCAAGGTTTTCATTCAGGGCTTCAATGACATTATCTACTTGATTTTCCGGGACGATCGTCCGCCGAATGGCTGTACATTTTTGTCCTGTTTTTACGGTCATTTCTTCGGCTACTTCATCAATAAAGAGGTCAAACTCTTCCATATCTGGTGTTACATCCGAGCCGAGGATGGAGCAGTTCAGGGAATCAGCTTCCAGGTTAAAACGAACATTGTTGGCAACGATATTAGGATGGGCTTTAAGCTTGCGCCCTGTTTCTGCTGATCCTGTGAAGGCCACGGAATCCTGACTGTTCAGATGATCCAGCAGATCACCCGGTTTATCAGCGGCAATAAACTGAATGGAACCTTCAGGAAGAATTTCAGATTCTACCATGTCTTTGAATACATTATAAGCCAAGTATGAACCTACTGGTGATGGTTTGATAATAGCGGGCATCCCGGAAATAATGGTCGGGGCCAGCTTTTCCAACATTCCCCAAACCGGAAAGTTGAACGCATTAATGTGTACACCCACTCCGTGCCGCGGCACGCAGATATGTTGTCCCACAAAAGTACCCTCGCGCGACAGTTGCTCATGGCTCCCTTCGACATGGTAGGGCAGGTCAGAAAGATTGATCCGCGATTTGCTGGATAGGGAAAACATGCTGCCGATGCCACCCTCAATGTCAATCCATGAATCTTGTCGCGTTGCACCGGTATGCGTGGAAAGCTCGTAATAGTCTTCTTTACGTTTGAGTAGATATTGTGCCAAAAACTTGATTTTAAATGCCCGCTCGTGAATTGACATTGATCGGAGTTTAGGTCCGGCCTGCTGGCGGGCATATTCACAGGCACCTTTGTAGTCAAGATCGCCTTCTACCATTTGGGCGACCGTGTCACCGGTTACTGCGCTGATGAGATCGGTCTCTTTACCTTCGTTTATCCATTGGCCTTTAATATAACTTCGTACTTTCATAGTAAATACTTAATTGATGTTGAAGATATTACTCATGTGATTGTGAGAGAGCAGAGTAACCGCTGCGATTTTTAGAGGTTGATTCAGAATCAAAATGAAGATGCTTCCAATGATCCTCCATAACTATTCCTTTCTATTTCCCCATGTCTCATACTTAACCGACTGACTGGGATGATCTTCTGACTCCTCCCGCAGCGGTTCACATTCTTTGAGCGTATCATGTAATTGCTTGGGTAATTTTTGATACAGTTTTGTACCTTCTGTTTTCCATTTGATCATCTCATCGGATACATCTTTAACAATTTTTGCGGGATTCCCGACCACCAGTTTTCGCTTTGGAATGTCCATGCCTTCTTTCAAAAACGACATGGCTCCCACAATACACTCTGCTCCAAGATCTACATTATCCATGACGACGGAATTCATTCCCACAAGACAGTTCTGCCCGATATGTCCGCCGTGAATGATGGCTCCGTGCCCGATATGTGCACTTTCTTCGAGCACTACGGTTACACCGGGGAACATGTGAATAGTGCAGTTTTCCTGAACGTTGCACCCGTCTTTGATGATGATTTTACCCCAATCACCGCGAATGGCAGCTCCGGGCGCGATATAGACATCTTTGCCGATGACTACGTTACCTGTTACTGCTGCCTGTGGGTGTACATAAGCACTTTCGTCAACAACCGGCTTGTAACCATCAAATTCGTATATAGCCATTTTTGTTGGTTAATGGTTAGTAGTTTATGCTAGCTGTTATATTTATGTTTTTTCCAGAATCACCGCCATGCCTTGTCCTACGCCCACGCACAGGGTACACAGTGCATATTGCTTGTTCTGTTCGTGCAGCTCAATAGACGCTGTTTGCAGCAGTCGAGCTCCTGACATGCCCAGCGGGTGACCAAGAGCAATAGCTCCTCCGTGAGGATTCACACGGGGATCATCATCGTCAATACCTAACTCTCGCAGTACAGCTAAGCTTTGGGCTGCAAAGGCCTCATTAAGTTCAATAATATCAATATCATCAAGAGACAAGTTTGTACGACTTAACACTTTACGGCTGGCGCCTACCGGACCCATCCCCATAATACGGGGTTCCACACCCACCACGGCCGAAGCTACAATGCGGGCCATTGGTTCCAGGTCGAAATCCTTAATGGCCGAATCGCCGGCTACCAGCATAGCACAGGCCCCGTCGTTGATGCCACTGGCATTGCCGGGCGTGACTGATCCACCGTCACGGAATACTGCCGGTAGTTTATTAAGTACTTCCACCGTAGTTTCCGGGCGAATAAACTCATCTTCCTCAAAAATTTTGGGATCACTTTTTCTTTGGGGAATTTCCACTGGCATAATTTCTTTGGCCAGTCGACCGTTTTCGGTAGCGCGGGCTGCTTTCTGTTGTGATTGGGCCGCAAACTTATCTTGGTCTTCGCGGCTTACGCCAAATTTCTCTACAATATTTTCAGCTGTTTCGCCCATTGCTTCGCTGCCATACTCTTCGTCCATCTTGGGATTTACGAATCGCCATCCAAAGGTGGTATCATGCATCTCGTTGGTACCGGAGTAGGGCGCTGACCCTTTGCCCAGTACCATGGGCCCGCGGGTCATATGCTCCATGCCGCCCGTAATGAAGAGGTCACCTTCGCCTACGTTAATAGATTTATAAGCTTGTACGGTACTGCTCATGCCCGATGCGCAGAGCCGATTTACCGTTTCCCCGGGCACCGAAGTGGGTAGGCCTGCCAGCAGGGCAGCCATACGAGCTACGTTTCGATTATCTTCGCCTGCCTGGTTGGCGCATCCCAAAATAACATCTTCAATACGTTCGGGATCGATGTCACTATTACGATTCATGAGCTCTTTTATCGGTAGTGCTGCCAAGTCGTCAGCACGGATGGGAGAGAGCGATCCGCGATACTTTCCAATGGGAGTTCGGATAGCGTCAATAATATAAGCTTCAGACATAAGCTAGTAGAAAGTTTAAGGTGTTAAATAAAAAAGTTTCTTCAATTTCAATTCTGCTCAAAATGTTGTTCTTGCGTTCTAAAAACAGTGCCTCGGAATGTGGCTATAGTATCATCATGCTGGTTCATAATTGTAACATTATATACGCCGATGCGGTTTCCGAGGCTTAGCTCTTCGGTTGTTGCGGTCAGCATATCGCCGGCCGTAACTTTTTTTATAAATGAAATATTATTTTCGAGAGCCAAGGATATTCTGCCGTAGCTGTTGGATGCAAAGGCTAAAGCGCTGTCTGCCAGCGAAAAAGCTATACCCCCATGGGATACGTTAAATCCATTGGTCATTCCTTGCCGCACTTCCATCTTCAGGGTTACAGATCCTGGAGTAATATCGATGACTTCAATCCCCAGCCACTGGCTAAAGGCGTCATCAGCCATCATTTTTTCAACCACATTTTCTGCTAGTTTTTGTTTATCCATAGGCTGCAAGTTTATACCGATCGGTACGGATTAATTGATGGTATCTGTGGCTAATAAAAGGTTTCGTTATTTCTGACTTTTCGTTTCAATAATGGATTCGGGCGATAGCGATCTTCACCGTATTCCATCTGCAGAGCAGTCATTTGCTCTAAAACTTGTTCCGGTCCTATATCATCTGCCCATTTTAATAGTCCTTTGGGATAGTTGACGCCTTTAGTCATAGCAAGGTCTACATCTTCGACGGTCGCCACATTCATAAATACAGCATCTGCTGCCTCGTTGATGAGCATGGCAACAATGCGATCGACAATATCTTGCCCCAATTCTTCATCTTTGGTTGGTTCGGGATTGTTGGCACCATCGCCGTATTCGTAAAATCCCTTTCCGGATTTTTTGCCCAGATATCCGGCTTCTACCATCCGTTTTTGGGTAAATGAAGGTTTGAAACGTGGATCGTAGAAGAACTCTTCAAATACTGTTTGGGTTACTTTGTAATTTACATCGTGACCGATAAAATCCATAAGTTCAAAAGGTCCCATCCGAAAGCCACCGATCTCTTTCATAGCCCAGTCTATAGTGGCTACGTCGGCCACGCCTTCTTCAAGCTGGCGAATAGCTTCGCTATAAAATGGTCGCGCTACACGATTGACAATAAATCCGGGTGTATCTTTAGCCAGCACCGTAGTTTTGCCCCAGTCATCAATGAGCTGGCGGGCAGTTTTGGTTGTCTGATCGGTAGTAGTAATACCCGGCACAATTTCCACCAGCGGCATAATAGGAGCAGGATTAAAAAAGTGAATCCCAAGAAATCGCTTTGGCTTTTTTAGTGCGGATGAAATAGAAGCAATGGAGAGGGAAGAAGTATTTGTGGCTAAGATAGCATCACGCGGCACAATACCTTCGAGTCTTTGAAATACATCCTGCTTGATCTCTAGATCTTCAACCACAGCTTCGATGACAAGTTCGCATTCATCAAACTTGACAAGATCATCTTCAAAATGGATGCGCTCCATAATGCCGTCAACTTCTTGCTGGGTCATCCGTTCTTTTTCAACTTGGCGCTGTAAAATTTTTCTGAGAGCATGCTTGGCATTTCCAAGCTGATCTGCATACGCATCATACAAATAAACCTGATGTCCGTATGTTGATGCAATTTGGGCTATGCCTTGTCCCATTGTTCCGGCGCCAACTACACCAATTGCCGCTGACTGATCCATAAATGAAGTATATCTAAATGTTAATATTTGGTAATTTTGAAAATAACGATTTCAATCTTAAAACCAACCCATTAACTATACGAGATGCCGCCGTTGAGTTTTAGAAGGCTTTGTAAAACTATCTCTATGTTGTCATTCTGAACTTGTTTCAGAATCTCATGTCAGTTGTTGCGTTTAAATCAAGATCCTGAACGGAATTTGGGATGACAAGCTAGGTTTTGCAAGCCTTCTTTTAATAAAATAGTAACTTCATAATAAAAGATCTGTAATTATGCCCAACAATGGGCTATTTTGAGGTGTTGATGCGATATTGACTAAAAAATTACGCAAGAAGGAGCCCCCAATGGTTGCTTTGAAAAGAGGGAACAGTTTCGAGCATTGCCGTATCATACAATTTCTTATGGCATAACAGCTAGGCTTTCTTTCCGGCTGTCAACGGTAGCTTGCCACACATTATATGATGCTGAGTACCTAAGGTGGCCGTTGATGATGCAAGGATATTCTATCTGGTGATAAAAGGTTGACCAAGGCGGGCAAGCAGCTACGTTACTGAATCCTATTTTATTTACCCTTGTAGTCAGGTTTACGTTTCTCCAAAAAAGCCTGCACGCCTTCCTTATAGTCATCCGTTTTACCGGCCCGGGTTTGTAGGTCTGCTTCAACTTCCAAATGCTCATCTAGATTATTCGACAGCGATTGATTCATGGCTTCTTTGTAGAGTCCAAATCCTTTGGTGGGCATACTTGCCAGTTTTTGGCATATTTGCTTGGCTTCGTCGATTAACTTAGCTGGTTGAACGGCTTTATAGATCAGCCCGATTTTTTCGGCTTCTTGTGGAGAAATTTCTTCATCCAGCAAGTACATGGCATTTGCACGCTGCATGCCAACTAAGCGAGGCAAGAAAAAGGTTCCGCCACAGTCAGGGATGAGCCCAATTTTACTAAAAGATTGCACAAAAACAGCTTCTGTTGAAGCTAGTACCAAATCACAGCATAGGGCAAGATTTGCCCCAGCGCCTGCAGCCGTGCCGTTAACGGCACAAACGACTGGTTTTTCAATAGTGCGAATGGCTTTGACAATGGGATTATAGCTGGATCGAACAGCATCCCCAAGCTCAAAATCTTCTGCTTGTTCAGCAGCTTCTTTTAAATCCTGTCCCGCGCAAAATGCCTTTTCTTTACCGGTAATCAGAATACAACGCACCTCATCATTTTCTGCTGCGTCAGCCAATGCATTTTGCAGCTGTTTGGCCATAGGCCGAATAAAGCTATTGTATTTTTCAGGCCGATTAAGTCTGAGAGTGAGAATGCTGTCAGTAAGCTCTTGTTCAATAAATTGACTCATTAGTAATTATCTTGTTGGGTGCAGATTTTTAAGCTTATGAATTGTGGTCTCAAATTTAAGTAGATGAGCAGCTAAATACATTTAAAATGTTCAAAAGGCTCATCACAGTCATGGCAGTAGTATTGTGATTTACAGGCTGTGGAGCCAAACTCACTCTGCAATTCCGTATTTTGAGAATCACAATAGGGACACGAGATAGTTTTGTCGGATTGTTTGAGTGAAGATAGGAAATCCTCATCCGGGTCGGTTTTGCCCGGTGGAGAAATTCCGTAATCTTTAAGTTTTTTTTTGGCGTCGTCCGACATCCAGTCTGTGGTCCATGTTTCTGAAAAATCTTTTCGGACCTCAAAATTTTGGATTCCGTTTTTGCGAAGTGTTTTTTCAATTTCATCTTCAATAGCCTTCATCGCGGGACATCCGGAATAGGTGGGCGTAATTTTAATCACATACGTATCATCTTCGCGTTCAACGCTGCGAGCAATACCCAAATCAACGATAGTCAATACGGGAATTTCGGGATCGGTTACTTCAGCGATAAGCTCCCAGATATCCTCTTTGCTATATTTGGTTACGGGTTCAGGCATAACTACTTATTTAACGAAACACGAGCTTACATATTGAAAAAAATATCAGGTTAATAAATCTGGTTACAAATCATCAACCCTGTAACCTATCACTCCCAGTTGGCATCAGGATAGGAGCGTCGCAAGTGCTGCATTTCAGCCAAAAGGTGGCCAAGATGTTCGGTATGCAGTCCTTTACGTCCTCCTTCGGCCATATATTGATCGAAATCAGGAACTTCCAGTGTTGCTTCTTTTAGAGTATCCGATACAAGGTTTTTCCAGTCAGTTTTAAAACTTTTGGTATCAGCAGCTATCTCTTCATCCTGTAAGAGGTCATCAATTTCATCTTGATAAAATAGGGCACCGGTATAGGTCCAAATTTCGTCGAAGGCATCCTGAATACGTTGGTGACTTTCTTCGGTGCCGTCGCCAAGCCGCAGTACCCACTCGCGGCTGTGTCGCAGGTGGTATTTTACTTCCTTCAGGTGTTTGGCCGCCATGCCGCTGAATTGTTCATCATCGGCATCAGCCAGAATTTGATACAGGTAAAAGCTAAATGCTGAGAACAAAAATTGTCGGGCAATAGTAAATCCAAAATCGCCTTTGGGCAGTTCAGTAATCTTTAGGTTAGTGTATTCGGGATCATTGCGAAAATAGACCAAGTCATCTCGATGGCGCCCTTCATCTTCAATTTCTACTGCATACTCATAAAGTGAAGCGGCATGACCGATATAGTCCAGTGCAATATTTGCTAGTGCAATATCCTCTTCTAGGATGGGACCGTGTCCACACCATTCCGAAAGCCGATGGCCAAGAATCAGGCGATCATCAGCCAAGCGAACTAAATAATCGAAAAGTGCTTCTTTTTTTGTCAATGTTTTTGTTTGTGTAGTCATGATCGTCGTTTTGTAGATCGGGGGACATCGTAAAATTGCGGGTGCCGATAGGGTTTGTCATCAGCAGGATCGAAAAAAGGACCTGCATCTTCACCTTTGGATGCCACAATTTCTTCGCTGGGCACTACCCAAAGGTTTACGGCTTCTTTACGCCGCGCATAGACATCTCGGGCATTTTCGAGCGCCTTTTCGGCATCAGGGGCGTGGAGGCTCCCTGCATGCTGATGGGGCTTGCCGTCTCTGGGTTGAGTAAATACCTCCCACAGCGGCCATTGGGTGTCTTTGTTTTCTGATTTTTTATCGTTGCTCATGTTTAACTTTTGTTCAGAATATAGATTAATTCTTAAAAGGTTATGGGATAGTTATTCATTAATAGAAAAATCCAAGTAACGAATAATTATTAACCGGTAATCAACTAACTTGCTTTTTCTTTGCTTAATTTCTGTTTGCGGGCGTATTCTTCGGCTGCTTCGCGTACCCATTCGCCATTTTCGTGGGCTTCTCGGCGTGCCTTCATCCGCTGTTTATTCATGGGGCCGTTGCCTTTAACGACATTCCAGAACTCATCCCAGTCAATTTCCCCAAATTCCCAGTGGCCGGTTTCTTCATTGTACTCCAGGTCTGGATCAGGAATTTCAAGTCCTACAGTATGGGCCTCTTGCACATGCCGGTCAACAAAACTCTGGCGTAACTCATCATTGGTTTTAGATTTCACGCCCCACTTAATTAGCTCTTCGCTGTTGGGCGAATCTTCGTCGTGGGGGCCAAACATCATGAGTGTAGGCCACCACCAGCGATCCACAGCATCCTGAATCATTTCTTGCTGCTCAGATGTACCATCAGCCATCTGGGCTACCATTTCGTATCCTTGCTTTTTGTGGAAACTCTCTTCTTTACAGATGCGGACCATTGCCCGTGAGTAGGGGCCGTATGAGCTTCGTGCTAGCATAGTTTGGTTAATAATAGCTGCCCCATCTACCAGCCAGCCAATAACGGCTACGTCAGCCCAGCTGAGCGTAGGATAGTTAAAAATACTTGAGTATTTGGCTTTACCTTCTAGTAGCTGGTTGATTACTTCTTTCCGGCTGGCGCCAAGTGTTTCGGTAGCACTGTACAGATAAAGACCATGGCCGGCTTCATCCTGTACTTTTGATAACAAGATCATCTTACGGCGCAACGAAGGGGCACGGGTAATCCAATTTCCTTCGGGCAGCATACCCACAACTTCAGAATGCGCATGCTGAGACATCATCCGGATGAGCTGTTGGCGATAACGATCCGGCATATCATCTTTAGGTTCAATAGTTTCGCCGTTGTCAATTCGTTCTTGGAATGTTTTTTTATTTGTTGATTCTTCACTCATAAGTACAAGAATTTGGAGCACATTTTTGTTACTCAGAACATATACATGAACGTTAAATTAAACAAATGCATTCATGTCTCGATTTAGTATTATTTTTATAAGCTAAATAGATATTTCACTTAAATAATTTGAGACGTTACCGGTAGGATACTATATTAAAGTTTACAGTAGTTAAAATGATAACTGAGTCGGAGTAACGTATGAAAGCTGATCCCAATAGTGCAACCTTGGAACGTCCCGTTGAAGAGGAGTTTGATGACCATTTAGGTCTTCAAGATGTTGATTATATAGAACATTACGTCAGTAATGCAAAGCAGGCGGCTCACTTTTATCAAACAGTATTTGGATTTGAACTTAAGGCCTTTAGTGGACTTGAAACGGGTAACCGAGACTGCGTTTCATATTTGCTTCAGCAGGGCAATATTCGATTTTTGCTAACTTCGGCATTGTCCAGTGATTCTTTTATAGCTAAACATGTTTTACAGCATGGGGATGGTGTTCGCGATATTGCCATGCATGTAAAAGATGTTGATCGGGCCTACCAAGAGACGGTCAAGCGTGGGGCGGAAAGCGTAGAAGAACCACATGATCTTGAAGATGAGCATGGAAAAATACGCAAAGCGGCCATAGCAACCTATGGTGATACTATTCATACGCTTATTAATCGTGTGGAATATGACGGGATTTTCATGCCGGGTTTTGAAGCTACAGAATCCCCACTGAAAGATGTGAGTTCAGTTGGTATCCAGTATGTAGATCATTGTGTGGGAAATGTTGAACTGGGTGAAATGGAAACGTGGGTTGATTTTTATCGCGATGTGATGGGCTTTACCCAGTATATCCATTTTGATGATGATGATATTTCTACAGAATATTCGGCGCTTATGTCGAAAGTAATGGCTGGTGGGCGCGGGATGATCAAATTTCCAATTAATGAGCCTGCTGACGGCAAGAGGAAATCCCAAATTGAGGAATATATTGATTTTTATGAAGGACCGGGCGTTCAGCATATTGCATTGTTGACGGGTGATATTATTGAAACAGTTGAAAAGTTACAAAACCGCGGACTCGAATTTTTACACGTGCCTACTACTTATTATGAAGAACTCGAGAGTCGGGTTGGTACTATTGACGAACCCATTGACAAGCTGGAAGAGTTGGGCATTTTGGTTGACAGAGATGATGAAGGATATTTGTTGCAAATTTTCACAAAGCCAGTTGTAGATCGTCCGACACTATTTTTTGAAATTATCCAGCGTAAAGGAGCTCGTGGTTTTGGGAAGGGTAATTTTAAAGCGCTCTTTCAGGCAATAGAACGCGAGCAGGAGCGGCGCGGAAATCTTTAAATTTAGTCGAAGGTCCTAAGTACTGGGTAAAAGGTACTTTGTTAGGTACTATAACTCTGAACTTTTGACTTTCTACTCTCTACAAAAAGGAGGTCACCATGATTTATCACCAGCTAGGAAAAATCCCCCCCAAGCGGCATACACAGTTTCGACGTCCGGACGGGGAACTGTACCAAGAGCAACTGTTTGGAGCAGAGGGTTTTCACGGAAGTTCATCACTGCTTTATCACCATAACCCACCAACACGAACAACCAAGGTAGAACGCGGAGAAGAGATTAATATCGAAAAGTGGGATGAAGGAATACTTCGCCATCACCACCTGCGTACGGCCAATGTTGCCAAAGGTGGCGATCCAGTAATGGGACGAAAAGTGTTGCTCTACAATAACGATGTTCAAATTGGTGTGGTACGTCCTACGGAATCGATGGATTATTTCTATAAAAATGGAGAGCATGATGAGCTGCTTTTTATCCACGAGGGGGAAGGATACGTGCAGACTATGTTTGGCAAGCTCGATTTTGGATATGGAGATTATATTTTCATTCCGCGCGGCACAATTTATCAGATGGTATTTGAAACCGAAAAAAATCGCATGCTCACGGTAGATTCAACCGGACCTATTGACGTGCCGGATCGCTATTTGACCGAAAAGGGACAATTTGCCGAGAATAGTCCCTATTGTGAGCGTGACATTCGCCGCCCCGAAGGACCAATTTTTGTTAACAAACAAGGTAAATTTGAAGTCCGGATTAAAAAACAGGGACGTTATACATCATATTGGTACGAACACCATCCCTTTGATGTCGTTGGTTGGGATGGGTACCTGTATCCATGGATTTTTAATATCAAGGATTTCGAGCCGATTACGGGACGTGTCCATCAGCCGCCACCCGTTCATCAGACGTTCGAAGGCCCCAATTATGTGGTGTGTTCATTTTGTCCTCGCAAGTTCGACTATCATCCCAAATCTATTCCCGCACCTTATGCTCACTCCAATGTTGATTCGGATGAGGTGTTGTACTATGTAGAAGGTGATTTTATGAGTCGAAAAGGTGTAGAAACAGCCAGTATTACGCAGCATCCCGGTGGTATCCCTCATGGGCCGCATCCTGGGAAATATGAGGGTAGTATCGGTAAAGAAGAAACTGATGAGTATGCGGTGATGATTGATACCTTCCATCCGTTACATCTCACCACCGAGGCCAAGAAGCTGGATGACGATGGTTATCCCTACTCTTGGATCGAGGATGGGGAGAAGGAAAAAATCGAAGCGGAAGAATAATCTACTCAATAACACTTATTTAAAGCCTGTCGCTTCTATTTACGGCAGGCTTTTCTTTTTTTCAAGCTATTGTAGAATAGGTACACATGTTTGGAATTTCTGTTCATCTTCTTTCTGTTACTAGGTAGCATCATCAAATTAAAATACAGATTAGTTAGATAGTAGAATAAAGCGATGGAACATATTTTAATCACTGAGATTGACAATCAGGGACCGGGAGATATTCTGGGAGCCATCGGCGGTGAAACAGATATTGATCCCGCTATAATTGGCAATATTGATATAAATGGCTCAAAAGCTTTTGTAGAAGTTAATGGCAAAAAAGCGACGAAGCTTGCGAAACAGCTGGATGGCAAGAAAGTAGGTCAGTCACGGGTATCGGTTCGGGATGTCGATACGGAAAATTTTGAAGATTTAGAGACGGTTTTTGAATACTCGGATCGTTTAAAACAGCTGGTTGAACTGGAACGCGAACAGGAGATGCGGGAGCACGAAGAAAGTATTCGCACACTTTCAGGTCAGCAGCGAGAGGCCGATGGAAAAGCTATTCTTCATTTGAGAGGCCGCGACGAAGGCAATGCGCTTGAAGGAAAGCTGGTGAAATTCATGCGTCAGCACAAAGGAGAGCCCCTGCCGGAAACTGAGATTTCGGTTGGCGACCTGGTGATGATTTCCCACAGAGATCCTCTGCTGAGTGATAATCCTACCGGAACGGTAGTACAAAAGACAAACTATTCGATTACAGCAGCTTTCGACCAGCCCCGAAGTTTTATATTCGGTAAGGGACTGCGTATGGATCTTTATGTCAATGATATTACCTATCAGCGGATGAAGGATGCATTAACTCAGCTGGAAGAGGCTAAAGGAGCATTAGCTGAGTTGCGCAATATTTTTGTGGGGATCCAAGCTCCAATACCTTCTGACGACAAAGAGGTAGAGGAGTGGTTTAATGGTGATTTGAATGAATCCCAGAAAAAGGCGGTCTCTGCTAGTTTGGGAGCCGATGATTTCCATCTGATTCACGGGCCGCCCGGCACGGGGAAGACGACCACAGCCATCGAAGTTATTGAACAGGCCATGGCAGATGGAAAGTCCGTCTTGGCCACGGCGGCTTCGAATACGGCTGTTGACAATATCCTTGATTTTCTGCTGGATCGCAGCAAAGAAGCCGTTCGCGTAGGTCATCCAGCTCGTGTAACACCAAAGCTGAAAGAGCATACGCTGGACAGTTTGATTAAAGAACATCCGAAATTTAGTCAGTCAGAAGAGTTACGGAAACAGGCATTTGAAAAAAAGGAAGAGCAGGAAGAATTTACGCATCCATCAGGAAAATACCGGCGGGGAATGAGCAATAGTAAAATTAAAGAACTTGCCGAAGACGGACGAAGCTCGCGCGGTGTTTCAGCTGACAAGATTCAGGAGATGGCGCAGTGGATTGAGATTCAGGATGATATTGAAGAACTGTTCGAGGAGGCTGACCAACTTCGGGAAGAGGCCGTTGATGAGCTCCTTGACAGCAAGCAGGTTATTTGTACGACCAACAGCACTGCTGGCAGTGAACTGTTGGAGGGACGCCATTTTGATCTTGTAGTCATTGATGAGGCTACGCAGGCCACTGAGCCCAGCTGTTTAATTCCGATTACCCATGGCAGAAAAGTGATTATGGCCGGTGATCATCGGCAGCTTCCACCGACGGTGAAAAATCGTAAGGCTGCTGAACAGGGATTTAAAGAGACCCTTTTTGAGCGATTGGCTGAGAAATATTCCGGCAAAAGAAGTATGCTCGACATACAGTATCGCATGCATGAGAAAATTATGGACTTTTCTAGCCGTCAGTTTTACGAAGAGGGACTTTCTGCTGATGAAAGCGTAAACACTCACACGCTTACAGATCTCCAGCTCGATATTAATGCGTTTGATAATGAGCTGATGGATATTCTTGATCCAGCTGAGCCGGTTGTGTTTGTCGATACAGTTCAGTTAGATGCGGCAGAACGATCCCGGCAGGGATCAACGTCGAAAGAAAATCCTGAAGAAGCGCTGTGGGTAAGCAATATGGTTGATAACTTGCTCCGTGCCGGAGCGTATCCCTCTGATATTGCTGTTATCAGTCCGTATGACGATCAGGTTGATTTGCTCGACCGAAAAATTGATGTCGAAGACCTGGAGGTGAAGACGGTGGATGGATTCCAGGGACGTGAAAAGGAAGTAATCATTATTTCGCTGACGCGCAGTAACAAAGACGATCAGATTGGTTTTCTTAAGGATGTGCGAAGGCTTAACGTATCGCTAACCCGTGCCAAGCGAAAACTGATTGTCGTGGGGGATAGTGCTACGGTGACGTCGCACGAAACGTACCGTGAATTTGTGGATTACGTTAAAAGTTGGGGGCGGGTAGTAAGATTATAATTTCAATTCCTAGTCGAGGCTGTTAGGATGGGTAATAGTATTACTGGGTACTTTTGATTAATCACTTTGATCTGTTTGGTTTACGGCAGGTATACCTGCATCTGAAAAATAACGAAATAACTCCCATTGGGTTCCAGGAGCCCAGTTTTTACAAGTATGTTCGGCATCCGCTCATGCTGGGTTTTATTATTGCTTTTTGGGCGACGCCGCATATGACCCTGGCACATCTGGTGTTCTCAATAGCAACGACCGGCTATATTTTTGTCGGCATTTGGTTTGAAGAACGTGATTTGATCCGATATCACGGTAAAAAATATAGAAAACACCGTGAGCGGGTGAGCATGCTTATCTCAATACCCAAAAAGGATTAAAAGGTTAATCATTTTTTAAATCTAATATTATAGCTGATCCGCAAATGGTAAAAGAAGCATTCGAGCACTATCAGAAAGCAATAAAGCTTTGTCCTTCTGCGGGTAAAAGTACGGCCACGACGAAGGTAAGCCTGCACAATAGTTCTGAATATGAGGCGCCTGGGAGTTTGTGGTTGTAACAGGATACTTTTGTCTTATTTATTGCTCACCTTCTCTGCTGCCTGGAGAGCCCGATATACATTGACTACTCCGCCGGTAACCGAAAGGGTGTCAAAATCAGCTAAGGTTCCTTCTGCATTAGCTTTGTGGGGAATGATAACATCTTGGTTGGGATATTTCTTCACACTCTCCATAATGACAGAACGAATCTGGTTGGACGTAAGATTGGGATAGTAGCTCATGAGGAGAGCGGCGGTGCCCGAAACAACTGGTGCGGCCATGCTGGTTCCCTGATTACGTTCATATTTACTGTCAGGAGTTGTGGAATAAATATCTACTCCCGGAGCAAATAGGTCAACCCGCTCAGCACCGTAGTTGCTGAAGGAGCCCACAAAAGAAGAGTCCGGTTTCCATGAGCTGGCTCCGATAGAAAGCCAGAGGTCAGCAGTTTCAGATCCTTCAAAATAGTCGCCATAAGTATCGGTAGGGTAGTTCTCTTTTTGATCTGTATTCTCGGATGAGTTCCCTGCCGCGTGTACCATTAACACGCCTTTTTTATTGGCATAGCGTATGGCTTTATCCACCTGTTTCTTATATGGTGAATAAGATTTCCCAAAGCTCATATTGATAACATCAGCTCCATTATCAACGGCATAGCGGATGGCATTGGCTACATCTTTATCACGTTCATCGCCGTCAGGCACGGCACGTATTGGCATAATTTGTACATTGGCAGCTACGCCGTTCATGCCAATTCCGTTATTTCGCACAGCTCCGACAATTCCAGCTACATGAGTACCATGGCTCGGATCGGGACCGATCACGTCGTTGTTCCCGTAATAACGCTCCGTTTTATTATCATAGTCATCGCCCACAATATCACGAGGTGAAAAGTCCGGGTTATAGCCGTACTTCATAAATTCGTAAAGCTGTTTTTTCTGCTCGGCAATAACAGTAGAATCAATGTCGTTTTCCAGCACATAGGTCATTACATCTTTGGCAAAAGCCATTTGTTTATCCTGAGGCTGTATTGCCTGTATATCCTCATAGGTATAAGAGCCACTAAAATAATTCGAAAGAATTTTCTCTGCTTCCTTCTTGCTGTCCTCAAGTGAGCTTATATTATTATATTGCCGTTGTTGTTTGTTAATCTGATAAGCATAGGCTTTTTTGATTTTTTTATAGTATTCGTACTTCTTTTGGGCTTTGGCTGATAATACGGTGGTGTCGGCATCGGCAAATTTTGGGTGAAGTCGGGCGTAAATCCGGGTTACTTCAAAAGTATCATTATTCACATTCTTACCGTCAGCACCGCCAATAAAGTTCCAGCCGTTTACATCATCTTTGTATCCATTCTGGTCGTCATCTTTTTGATTATTAGGAATTTCGTCACTGTTAGTCCAGATATTTGCTTGAAGGTCACTATGTTTAATATCAACACCGCCGTCAATAACCGCTACTATTATTTGTTTTTGGGACGAACGATCTTGAAAAATTGTCTCGTACGTTAATTTGCTGCTTATCCCCCGAAACTGGGTTTGCTGTTCGTCTAAGTGGTGCCAGTTTTTAGGTGGGGTTTCTAAAGTTGAAAAATCTACTGTTTTTTGAGTTGTATCTACGGACTGCTCTATAGAAGGCTGAGTAACTTCTTTGGTGGAGCTACAGCTGTAAAATGTGATAGCGCAAATAAGTGTGATAACGAGTCGGTTAGTCATATTATATGACAGCTAACAGTTGTGATTGTTGATTTGTTTAAATGTTTTAGATGCTTTCAACAGATGATAAAAATCGTTCTTCAGCTTGCTTATAGGCGTGATGAATAGATTTTGTTATGGCATCTTTTAGCCATTTTCCGGAGGGGGTTTGATAAAATTTTGCATAGCTTGCTAAAGTATTACCATCTATCCCGTGATACATTACAAGCAGTTGGTTTTGTATTTGCTGGTCGATTTGCTGTTTAACCCTGTTGCGGAAATTGCCGACAATACCTTCAATTTGTGAGGAACCGAGTGTTCGCTGTTGGTTTAGAGTATTGAAGGCTGAAACAAGCGATCGAAAGATGATGATATTGGATTCAATTTTAAAATTTGCTGCTGATGTATTTTCAGCAAGCTTGCGTATTAGTTTCTTCCTTGATTCGGCAGGGGGCGTTTGTTCAAGCTCATATTTGTTGACAACTTGCTTTCGCTGACCTTCCAGCGTATAAAATTCTTTTCGTTTGCTAAGCACTTGCTCACTTTTCTCCATGTTCATCCAGCGGATGACAGAGTCAGCATATGTAGCATTATAATTTTTTTGGAAAGCCTTTTTTGCATCTCTATAAAGTGCCTGCTTTTGGTATGCTTGCTCAAACAAGTTCATCATTCGTTTGTTCTTGGCGGCAGGTAACCCAAATGGGTTTTGCTGAAATTGTTGATGCAGTTTGTCAGGTACTTCATAGGCGATATCTTGCAATGGGATGTTGTTGAGTATATCGCTGATCGTTTGATCGGAATCCTCAGATTGCTGACCAACTGTTGTAAATGGTAATACTGCAAAACAAATCAAAAAAAGTAATATTCGAGATAACGTACTCATAGACAAAGCTAAAGGCTTTATTATTTCTTTATTTATGTAAAAGCTAAGCATAATTTGGGCTTTAAAACAGAAAATGATTATTAAAAGATGTTTTTTAAATAGGTTTTGCTTGAATTTATAGCTGATATCCATTAGAATAATCTTCAATTCTTAAAGGTTTCAGAGAGAAATAAATGGTAATTTTTAAATATAGGGGTCGCTTGATTAGTACAGAGCTGGACTATAATTAGCAGATTACAATAAAATGCTAATTACAATCTTTTTGTACTAGTGCATTAGCTATTGAGTAACGGCTTTTCGGACTCCCAAAACTTTTTAATTATGGCAGAAAATAATGACGGTTTACACACACCGATATCACGGGGGCATTGGCGTCCTTTACCGCTCGGTCATCTGTTAGAGAACTATAATTTGTTCGATAAGCGTGTAATCCTGGTTGTAGGAGGATGGTTAGTTCTTTTTGCATTAAGTCTTTTATCAGTAGTATATCTGGTACCCACAGATTGGGGGTCGTTGGCAACCGACCAACAAGCTATTTCTATTTTCTTGCTATATTATCCGCCGTTATTGATATGTAATTTCTTACTGTTTTGGCTGGGGTTTGAATGGGGATTTATACCTGCTTACCTATCTACATTTATGGTGGCTTTAGCGTCACAAATGCCTGTGCAATGGGCTATGCTTTTCGGCGTTGCCGTTGTGCTTAGTATGGCTATTTTCGCACTTGTATATTATAGTACGCACTTTAAATATACGTTGGACAGTCTTAGCGATCTTGCCTTTTTTGTTGGGGTAGCCTTGGTAGCATCTATGGCGTCATCACTCGGTTCATTAATATGGAGCCATGTACAAGAATTAACAATTGAACAAACTCTTGTTGCCTGGAAAAGCTGGTGGACAGGTACTTTTCTACAAATTGTGCTTATCAATGGCCCTATTTTATATTTGGTAGGAGATCGTGTAGAGCGGTTAAAAGATAAGTATTTTGATGTCCCCAATCGTCCGGAAATTACTCTTCGATGGGTTTACACATCTATTATTGCCGTTGTTGTGGTGCTAAGTATTTTTATCCTTTCAGCCGAAAAACTGGGCTCGTTACGTATTCAAGAAGCACTCTTGAATTCTCCTGAAGATATAGGAACTGAAATTGTCGGAGCTTCCCAAACTTTCAAACTTACAGCCTGGATATCTATCATTATTTTGGTGACTGTTGGGCTAAGTGGCATACGGCTTGTGGATACATGGAACAGTACGCTCAAAGAGCAGGTTCGGGTAAAACGTGCCCTTATTTCTGAGATACATCACCGTGTGAAAAATAACATGCAGCTTATCGCGGGATTAATAGAGCTTCAAATTCATGATTCCAAGAGTGAGGAAGTAGGCAAAGAACTTCAAAAAAGTCATTCCCGTATTTATTCCATGGCAAAAGTTCATGAGCAGACCTATCAGCAACAAGACGCTGCTGATGTCAATATTGAGGGGTTCGCTCCGCAAGTAGTACAAAAGATAGAAGCAAATTTTATAGAAGGAAACAACGTTAACTTCAAACTGAATATCCCTTCTGTAAAACTTGTTATTAGTCAGGCAGTCAATTTTGGACTTCTATTGAATGAGCTACTGAGATATGCTGCAAAAATATCGTTCAATGATGAACGTGTTATATCTGTAGATATCGAAGAGAATGATGAAAGGATAACTGTTCACATTCATGATGCTGGAGGTGCATTGCCGTCTGTTGAGGATATCAATACGGACAAGACATTAGATTTGACACTTATTAATAGATTTTGTCGCCAGCTAAATGTGCAATTAGATGAAGATGTAGCGGAGGGAGAAGGAGAAATATTGGCATTTTCTTTTGAACGCAGAACACCCGACCCTGATCAGGTGATAGGTTAAATAATAAATTTGTGTAGTTTAAAATGTAAATCTGTTCACTACTGAGTTGATTGATTTTATGGATTGTGGTCTTTTTAGGTATTACGTGCTTGCCTTTCCGTTGCTCATAAACTAACATAGAACAAACGGGAAAGTTAACATAGAATGTTTCCTCAATGGATTTTCAACAGCTTCAGGAAAAGATTGATTATGCTCGTAATACAAGTCACTCACAATCACCGCTTGAGGTTGATGATTTTAAAAAATTGTTACAGCAGCGGACAGAAGATGACGAAAGCTATTTAACATACATTGATGAAGATGACAATAGAGTAGAAATAAGTTACAGCGAGTTTTATCAACATGTCTTGGGCTGCGCAAGATTTTTACAAAATCATGGATTAAGGCATGGTGATCGGATTGCAACAATTTCCCATAATCATTGGCATACAGTTATCCAATACTATGCGGCCTGGCTGCTGGGATTAGTAGTAGTACCTGTAAATCTGGGTGAAGATGATGAACGTATCGCTTACATTCTGGAAAATGGTAATGTAGAGCTGGCTTTTGTACGAACAGAATACCGAGAGCGGTTTAGGAAGATCCTCGAATCTTATGGTTATTTAAAGCATATAGAGTGGATTGTATGCGAAGGGAAGTTGGAAAACTTTACGCGAGACCAGGGTGAGCTAACGTTGCCCGAAGATTCGCTGGCCGAATCAGAGTCGTTAATCGTATTTACTTCGGGCACCACCGGGGCACCTAAAGGTGTAGTATTAAGTCAGCGGAATCTGCTGGAAGATGCTCGAAGCATTGCGCAATGGCACAACATTGATGAGAATACACGTATGATGTGTGTGCTGCCTATCCATCACGTAAACGGCACGGTAGTAACATTGATCACGCCCTTTTTTGCAGGAGGATCGACTGTACTGAATCAGCGGTTCAGGGCCAGCCGATTTTTCGAGATTGTTCGCGACGAGAAGGTACATATTGTTAGTATGGTTCCCACGCTGTTACAATATTTAAACAGTTATTACGAGGAGAAACAACGGCCTAAGACTCCTTCGTTGCGACACGTTATTTGTGGTGCCGGTCCACTAACCGTAAAAGTGGCAGAAACCTTTGAAGATGAAATTGATGTGCCGATTATTCATGGCTACGGACTTTCGGAAACAACCTGTTATTCTTGTTTTGTACCTGTTGATATTGATCGGGATGAGCACAACAAATGGCGCAGCGATTATGGATATCCCAGTATTGGTATTCCCGTCTCAGCCAATGAGATGGCTATCCATGATGAAGAGGGGAATGAGCTTGGAGAAAATGAGCGTGGCGAAATTGTGATCCGCGGCGTAAATGTGATGCTCGGATACTATAATAACAAAGAAGCTAACGAAGAAACTTTTAAAAACGGATGGTTTCGTAGTGGTGATGAGGGATTTTATATCAATGACGAAGAGGGGCGTCCTTACTTTTTTATCACCGGACGTCTTAAGGAGCTTATCATTCGCGGAGGGGTAAATTTAGCTCCGTTAGAAATTGATGAGGTTATTAATAAAGCCCCGGGTGTAAAAGCTGGCATTGCCGTAGGTTTTGAGAATGATTGGTATGGTGAGGAGGTCGGAGCCTATGTCGAACTTGAAGAAGGAGCGGAAGAAGATGAGGAAGCTATTTTAGCTTTTTGCAGAGAACACCTGCCGTTTAGTAAATCGCCCAAGGTAGTGGTCTTTGGAGATCAGATTCCCGTTACTTCAACCGGAAAATATCAGCGCCGTAAGGTGACGCACCATTTCAAGGAATGGAAAGACGTACAGTTTAGAAAGTAATCTTAAAAGCTAATACTTTGATCCTCTACCAGGGTTTTACAATATTTCTTACTCTTGGTTGCGTTAGTACGTAAAGTACAGAAAAGCAAAATGCTGAGTAATATTTTTGGAGGTTCTTATGAGTACGTCCCCGCTCACACTTGATTTGTTTACACAAGTTCAATCTGATTTTGAATCTTCACAATATAAAATCTTAGCTGGACTCAAGTCGGTTTCTAAAGAGTTTAAAAACAATAAAATATATCCCCACCTCAGTCACTTGGTAGAGTTGTATTCCACCCTGTCAGATATTCTGAATCAATTGCAGGGGCTTCGGGATAAGTTTCCCAAGCGCATTAAGAAGATCGATTTTATCAATGAGAAAATTGAACACGAGGTAATCTTTGTACCCGGTGCCGATATTAACAGGGTAGAAGAACTTATAGAATGGGGATTACCCTACATCAAAGATCATATTGAAGAAGGAAAAACTATTTTTGAATTTGTAGATGATGAGATTAATCTTGAAAAGGTAGGGATTGTACCGGGTTATACCGATGAAGGATACTTCTTTGTACCTGATAACGAAGAATCTCGATTGTTGTTATTCCAATATGAGGTGACGGTTTTTGAAAGTGCCAAGGATAAGTATCGCTCACTAAAAACAACCTTCAAAAAAGCGATCGAAAAAGGGAAAGCTCATCGATCACCCAACGCCATCAAGCTGGAGCTGATCAACGAAAATGAAGAATTGCCTAATCCTGCTACTTACGCATTTAATACCGATCTGTATTTTCCTTTTCGAGAGACTATCTTTCCGGTAACCAAGCGAAAACTGCTGCAGCAATTATTTAAAGAATAAAATATTGCCCCTTTTATTCACTACTCATGATTATAGGGCTTTGCCAAACTTTGTCATTGCGAATGGAGGGAATAGAATGAACGGAATGTAGTAATCTCCACGCCCCAAATATCGTGGGGCTCGCGATGAAAATTTCAGATTGTGTGGTTTTGTAAAAGGCTCGATTAAATACCTCCTACTATTTTATCTATCAACCACAGCCAACGTACATCGCGAGCTACAAACTAATTGATTTCGACTATTTGTAATTTTCGTTTCCCACACTTGTACAGATCGTCCCTTGTGAATAGGTGTAGAAACGCCACTAACTTCACGGCCTTTTTTTACGGCGCGCATATGATTAGCATTAATCTCGATGCCAACAGCTGATTGATCATTATTATCCAGGTTTAGCCAGGCTCCTACCGATGCCAATGTTTCGGCCAGTGTTACTGATGCCCCGCCGTGTAAAAGGCCAAAGGGTTGTATGGTGTTTTTATCCACCGGCATCGAGGCTTTTACTTCATCCGTCTTGAATGAAGTAAAAGAAATGTTGAGTACATCTCCCATATGTTGTTGGGGAGCATCTAAAAATGTTTTAACGCGATTTTTAATTTCTGGCTGGATATACATAATCGATTCTGTTACAATTGGTTTATTGTTTTAATATAATGGAATCGAATCACAAAAAAATAAAATAAGACTTTAAAATAATCCTTAAAGGCTTAACTTAGGATTAGATAACGCTGTTATTTTTACTCAATAATGCACTATTATGGAATATGAGCCAAGTACTATTATTTCGGAAGTTAAAAAGGGGCTTAACAAGCACGATAAAGATGTGCTAATTGCTACTAAAAGAGAAGGCCAATGGGTAAAAACCGGCCGAGAAGAATTTACCACTAATATTAAAAAGTTGGCGCTTGGCCTATATGAGTTAGGGGTTCGCAGGGGAGATAAAGTGAGTCTCCATTCCGAAAATAGTGCAGAATGGTTGATGTGTGATCAGGCAATATTATCGTTAGGTGCTGTTAATGTACCTATTTATACAACCCAACCGGCTGATCAGATTAAATATATATTAGATGATTCTGGAGCAAAAGTACACATTGTGTCTAACGATCAGCTTTTTGAGGAAACTCGGTCTATCAGAGATACTATTGAGAATGTAGAAACCTATATTTCGATTTTTGAGTCTGGGCATGATGAGGTTCGTAATTTGGACGAGATTATCCAGTTGGGAGCTCAGAAAGATGAAGAAGATCCGCAGCTTTTTGAACAGCTTAGAGGACAAGTAGATCCGCATGACCTGGCCACTCTTATATATACATCCGGTACTACCGGGGCACCCAAAGGAGTGATGCTTACGCATAATAATATTGCTTCGAATGTGCAGGCCTCTCTCGAGCGGGTCCCTTTTGATACTACTGTACGGGAACATGAACAGATGCTTTCTTATCTGCCGCTCTCACATGTCTTTGAGCGAATGATGACCTATCTATATTTGCGTCTGGGGTATCCCATTTACTATATCGAGGATATAGAAGAGATCAGAGAAGACTTAAAAGAAGTTGAGCCACATTATTTTGCTACGGTCCCCCGACTGCTGGAAAAAATACATACTGGCGCTAAAGTAAAGGGACAAGAAATGAGTGGGCTTAAAAAGCGTTTGTACTACTGGGCGATTAATAGAGCTGAAGAGTTTGATCCTGAAAATCCTCCGTCCGGGCTTGAGGCCATAAAGCATAAAATTGCTGATAAGCTTGTTTATTCTAAGATCAGGCCACTTTTTGGGAGACATCTTGCCGGCATGGTTAGCGGGGGTGGTGCGCTTTCTTCCACGATCTTCCGTTTTATGAATGCAGTTGGAGTAGATTGCCGACAGGGATATGGGCTAACAGAAACTTCGCCTGTTCTTTCTGTGCAAGATGATGATCATTTAATGCCCGGTAGTTCTGGTGCACCGCTTTCTAATGTGGATATTAAGATTGCCGAAGATGGCGAGATACTGGCTAAAGGTCCTAATGTGATGGAAGGGTATTATAATAATGAGGAAAAGACCAAAGAAGTATTTACCGAAGACGGCTGGTTTAAAACTGGTGATATTGGGAAACTTGAACGAGGCAATCTGTGTATTACGGACCGAAAAAAATCTGTTTTTAAATTATCAACAGGTAAATATATAGCTCCGCAAATTATTCAAAACTTGTTAACTGAAAGTGGGTATATCGATCAGGCGGTTGTTATTGGCTACAAACGAAAATTTTGTTCAGCACTTATTGTACCAAGTCTCGAAAATATTAAAAAACATTTTGGGAACCGAGATATAGGTTCACTGGATGATATTAAGGATAATCCTAAGGTTCGCGAGGTTATTCAGAAAGAAGTGGATAAAGTAAATGTGAACTTATCACCCTGGGAAACAGTTAAAAAGTTTGTACTGCTTTCGAAACCGTTTACTATTGAATCTGGTGAGTTAACGCCTACCCATAAAATAAAGCGATCTGATATTAAAGAGAATTATGCCGATGTAATTGATAAGATTTATGAGGATGCTGATGAGGAAGAATAATTATTGATGAGTGAGTGCTTCAAGACTCTTTAAATTTAAACCTGTTTACTAACGCAAATATTTTATGAGTACTTCTGATTACGATATTCAAAAAGTAGCTGTACTTGGGTCGGGAACGATGGGATGCCAAATAGCAGCCCATTGTGTAAATGCCGGACTCCAGGTTTGGTTACTCGACCTTAAAGATGAAGAAAGTGACAATCCCAATCAGCAGGTGGTTGATAATATAAAGGAACTCACGAAAATGAATCCCGCTCCATTGGGCAATCCGTCGGATGCTGAAAAAATAAAACCGGGTAATTTTACTGATGATCTTGATATTATTGCCGAAATGGATTGGGTATGTGAGGCCATCGTCGAAAAAATGGACATCAAACAAAGTATGATGGCCGATATTCAGGAAGTCCGCACGGAAGGTACCATTGTGACTTCCAACACATCAGGATTACCAATTGGAGATATTAGTGAGAATTGTTCAGCTGAATTTCGAAAACACTTTTTGGGGACGCACTTTTTTAATCCCCCCAGGTATATGAAACTTCTGGAAGTTATCCCCACCTCAGATACGGCAGATTCGGTCACTGAATTTATGGCCACTTTTTGTGAGAAAATGCTGGGCAAAGGCATTGTGCGGTGCAAAGATACCCCAAACTTTATTGCCAATCGAATTGGAATCTTTTCGATGGCTAACATGATGCCGTATTTCTTTAACGGTGATTTCCGAGCCGAAGAAATCGACTTTTTAACAGGCACACTCACCGGTTATTCCAAAGCAGCGACCTTTCGTACGGCTGATATGGCAGGACTGGATGTCACCCATCATGTAGCTAACAATTTGTACCCATCTATACCTGATGATGAACGGCGCGATGTTTTCCAGCTGCCGGATGAATTTGATACCATGATTGAAGAGGAGAAACACGGTAATAAAACAGGCGAAGGTTTCTATAAAAAAGTTCGCACTGAGGAGGGCAAAGAATACAAGGTTATTAATCCCGATACGCTGGAATACGAATCGCAGATAGATCCTGAGTTTGAAAGTGCAAACAAAGCGAAAAAGAAATTCAAGACTCCAGAGGAACGGCTCAAATTTCTGGTTAAACAAGATGACAAAGTGGGGCAGTTTTTGTGGGATATTCATTGCGATTTGTTGCTCTATTCAGCAAACAGAATTCCAGAGATAACTGAATCCGTTGAAGCCATTGATCGTGCGATGAAGTGGGGCTTTAACTGGGAGCTGGGACCCTTTGAGCGCTGGGATGCCATTGGCGTGAAAGAATCAGTGCAACGCATGCAGGATGAAGGGTTGGATGTTCCTGAATCAGTAGTACAGATGCTTGAAAAGGGCCGCAACCAATTTTATGATCAAAATGAGGGAACGGTATACAATTTGGCAACTGGAGAAGTGGAGCAGTTGAGTCCGCCTGCTCAAGGTGCCATCGAGATATCAACACTCAAAGCTAACGACAGGGAAGTATTCGGCAACGATCATGCTGGTTTATATGATCTTGGGGATGGCGTTGCGCTCTTTGAATTTCGTACGAAACGACAGACACTTGGTTTTGAGCTTGTCCAAGCGCTACAGAAGTCCTGTGACATTGTTGCCCGCCAATTTGATGCACTCGTCATCAGTCATGACAATGACAACTTTACGTATGGTGCGAATCTGATGGAAGCCATGCAGGCGTGGAAGCAGGGTGACAAGGAGCGCGTGAAAACTGCAGTACAGCATTTTCAGGATACTGCAGTGGGACTTCGTTATCAGCCATTTCCCGTGGTAGTTGCTCCTTTTGGGCGATCGCTGGGCGGTGGTGTAGAATTTATTATGCATGCCGATAAGGTGGTTGCTCATCACGAACTGTATGCTGGACTGGTAGAAGTAGGGGTTGGTTTGTTGCCCGCAGGCGGTGGGACGAAGGAATTGCTCTACCGTGCCATGCATCAGGTGATGGACGATGAGCAGGTGGATCCCATGCCGTATATTAAAGAAAATTTTAAAACGATTGGTATGGCTAAAGTCTCGGATGGAGCGCCCAAAGCACAGCAGTTGGGATATCTCCGGGATTCTGATTCCATTATTATGAATCGCGATCTGCTAATTTCCAATGCCAAAGATGAGGCTCGTCGTATGGCTGATTTGGGTTACCACCCGCCCGCAAAACCGACGATACAGGTACAGGGTAAGAAGGCACTGAGCTCGTTAAAGCTGATGCTTTATATTATGCATGAGGCAAATTTTATCACCGATTACGATAAAGTTGTTGCTGAAAGGGTGGCTTATGTAATGAGTGGAGGTGATTTGAGTGAACCTCAAGAAGTATCCGAAGACTATTTGCTAAAGCTCGAAAGAGAAGCCTTTTTAAAACTTCTTGAAGACGAACGAACCCAAGCCCGAATAGAACACATGCTTGAGAAAGGGAAACCGCTGAGAAATTAGTTATTTAGTAGAAAGTATATGGTATTGAGTAGAGAGTATATTGCATTAAAGTTTCTTCAATTAATCTGTAAGAAAATTGTCATAAAAAGGTCTTAATGGTAAGTGTAAATTATTAACTAAATTCACTTACTATGAATAATTTTAGAGAATTAGATGTTTGGAAGAAAGCCGTCGAACTTGCTACCAGAATTTATCAACTAACTGATGATTACCCTAAACAAGAAGTATATGGTTTAACTTCTCAAATCCGAAGATGTACTGTTTCTATCAGTTCAAATATTGCTGAGGGAGCAGGACGAAGGAGCGAAAAGGAATTTCAAAAATTTCTCGATATTGCAACAGGATCTTGTTACGAACTCGAAACGCAATTAATTATTTCAAATAACTTACAGTATTTAAATGAGGCGGAGTATAAAAATATCAAAGGTAAACTGATTGAAATCCAGAAGATGATTTATGCTCTAAGACAGAGTTTAGCAGAGTAATTTTTAAACTTTCTACTTAATACTTTTTACGTATGACTAACAGAGAAGCCGTAATTGTCGCCGCAGCAAGAACGCCAACCGGAAAAGCCAATAAAGGATCACTCCGGTTCACGCCACCCGACACGCTGGGTGGAGAAGTAATTAAATCGTTGCTGGAAAGAGCACCTTCCGTAGAGCCGGAAATGGTTAATGACGTAATTATGGGATGTGCCTTTCCCGAAGCTTCGCAGGGGCTTAACGTGGCCAGGCAGTGTGCTGCTCTCGGTGGATTACCAGCGTCAGTTCCTGCTGCCACCGTGAATCGTTTTTGTTCGTCCGGGCTGCAGACCATAGCGCAGGCCTCCGAAAGGATTATGACTGGTGCTGCTGATATTATTATTGCCGGTGGTGTTGAATCGATGTCAAAAGTGCCGATGGGCGGATTTGTTGTAGAGCCCAATCCCGAACTGGTTGAAGAGTATCCCGAAATTTATATCAACATGGGGCTGACGGCCGAAAACGTAGCTGATAAGTATGATGTTAGTCGTAAAGATCAGGATGCTTTTGCTTATCGGAGTCACCAGCGGGCGATTAAGGCTTGGGAAGAAGATTATTTTGCTGATCAAATTGTGCCCATTGAAGTGACCGAAAAGAAAGTGACTGCCGGTGGAGAAGTGGGAGAACAAGCGTTTACCTTTGATACCGATGAAGGACCTCGTAGTGATACTTCTGAAGAAATCTTAGCAAAATTAAATCCTGCCTTTAAAAAAGGAGGCACGGTAACAGCTGGCAACTCTTCACAAATGAATGATGCTGCTGCAGCTGTGATGGTTATGAGCAGAGAAAAAGCCGAGGAGCTGGAGCTTACACCGATGGCCCAATATCACGGGTTCTCAGTTGCAGGTGTACCACCCGAGATTATGGGGATTGGTCCTGTGGAAGCCGTACCCAAAGTGCTTGATCAAACTAACATGGATCTGAACGACATTGATCTTATAGAATTGAACGAAGCTTTTGCCGCACAGTCAGTGGCTGTTATACGCGAACTTGGCCTCGATGAAGATATTGTCAACATCAACGGTGGGGCTATTGCTATGGGACATCCACTTGGTTGCACCGGTGCAAAGCTTACTACGCAGATTTTGCATGATCTACAGCGCCTTGACAAACAGTTTGCTATGGTTACCATGTGTGTAGGTGGTGGCATGGGGGCAGCAGGCATTTTTGAGAATTTAAATTAACTTTAATAGAACACAGATGTAGCGAATAAAACTGCTTTTCATTGTTATATGTAGTCAGTGAAAATCTGTCCGATCCGTGCCATCAGTGTTCTAAAATTATGTTTTATGTTCAGAGAAGACACTCTTAAGAAGAAAACAATATTAATAACCGGCGGTGGAAGTGGCTTAGGTTTGGCAATGGCTAAAAAATTTGCTTCTGTAGGCAGTAATATCGCCATTTGTGGTCGAACACAGTCAAAGTTGGATAATGCCGCCGATGAAATTGCAAATGAAGGTGATATCCAGGTTGAAACTTATCAATGTGATGTCAGAGATCACGACCGAGTCACCGAAATGACCCAAAGTATTGTAGAAGATTTTGGCGCCATGGATGGACTGGTTAACAATGCGGCTGGTAACTTTCTGGCAGCCTCTGAAGATCTTAGCCCGGGTGGCTTTAAAGCCATTATTGATATTGTGCTGCACGGTTCGTTCAATTGCACTCATGCTTTTGGAAATTATCTGATCGATAGCGGCCGGGGAGGTAATATCCTGAATATTGTAACAACCTATGCTGATGATTTTGGATCATCATTTGTGCTCCCCTCGGCTTGTGCTAAATCCGGAGTACTAACCATGACGCGTTCACTGGCATATGAATGGGCTACATATGATATCAGGTTAAATGCTATTGCCCCCGGACCTTTTCCCACCGAAGGGGCATGGACGCGTTTGGTTCCTGATGATAGTTTTGAAGAAAAATTTCTTTCCAAGATACCTGCTGGCAGGTATGGTGATCCCGAAGAGTTGGCAAACTTAGCTACGTTTATAATGTCAGATATGTCACCGTATATGACGGGTGAATGTGTAACAATTGACGGTGGTGAGCGTTTGTCTGCCGGGCAGTTTAACTTTATTGATAAGCTGGCTTCCCGGGATGAGCTGAAAGAATTCTTTCAAATGATGAAAGAGAAATCTTAAACCCGGGCTAGCTTTTTCTCAACTTTTTCTATTGTTTTCGTTAACTCCAGCAGGTGGTGGCCGTTATAAATAGCTGGCCGATTTAACTGGATAGATTTGATAAATTCTAAGGCCGCCATTTCTGCTGATTTTGAAGCATCAAAATGATGACGTTTAAAGTATAAATGGTCTTTTTTTGAGGCTTCTCCCAATCTTACGGATTGTTCATGTACATTACAGTCGAGCAGGTAATTATTATTTGCAACTACTCTGTGGTGTGAAGTTTCTCCTGCAGCAGTATTAATATATATACTGGCCGTTGCTCCACTGTCGAACCGAAGAAACATTTGTATAGCCTGTATTGTATCTTCGATAACTGAAATTGTTTGTAGATCCATATGATGAACAGCCCCGTTAACCCACCGGAGGCATAGAGCAAGTTCGTCAATCCAGTAATAATTGAAGTTATATTCAGATTCGAGATGATCAGTATGATTAATCTCGCGTTTTACCTGTATAAATGAAGGGCGCTTAATTTTTTTGTGCATCCATTTTGTGGCTGGTGCGAGTGTAGGCCAGTGCGAAAACTGGAGCAGTACATTTGATTCTTCGGCAGTATGATAAATTTTTTGAACTAACTGTTTATCAGTAGGTAGCGGAGAAACCAAAAAGGTATGGTAGCCATTTTTGACTGCATCCAGCATGTGCCGTATCCGTTGCTTGCTTTTATCCAGTAAAATACAAGCGTCAACATTACCGATATCGGCAAGTTTAGAGGTGATAACAACTTCGGAAACTGTTTTATGGGGACGCAGATGCTGTTCCCAGGCTATTGCACGATCTGCCGATCCGACGATCCCTATCTTCATATTGTTGTGAATATATGAGTATTTACTTCACATATTTATGAAATGGGGATCAACTTTCAAAATAGAAATGGTTGATTTATTTAATCAGGCATGACGAGGGCCAGAATAAAATAGAGTAATACCGGAGCTCCTGAACCCAGAAATGTGATAACCACAAATATGATTCTGACAATGGTTGGATCCCAGCCCAAGTATTCGGCAATACCTCCGCATACACCGGTAAGCATTTTATCAGTACGTGATTTTCTTAATCGAGCTCCCATATTGGTAGTTATTAAGTTGAAGTAGTTGATGTTCTTTACAGGTGTACGTATATACTAATCAGATGTTACAGCAGGATTCCAGTTTAGATAAAACGAAAGTCCAAAATAGTAAAAGGGGAACAGGAATGAGCTGTAAATTAATGTAGGAGAAGAATCATCAAAGTAATACATGAGTGCAAAAAGTTGCAGGACAAAAACACTCCCCAGCAGTAAGGTTAGGGGTCGTAGAAAGGTAGTGCGCGTGGGATATAAAAATTTAACCGGTAGAAAGGTGACAAGGGCAAAAAACAATAAAATGCCTGAGGCAAATATGACAGGCAAATCCAGCAGAAAGATATAGAAGACAACAATATTCCAGTACGAGGGAAATCCAAGGAAAAAGTGGTTGTCAGTTTTGGCCTGTTTATTCGAAAAGCCAAAGACGCTGGCTAGGGCACAGATCATCAGCACCCATATTGGTAATCGCATAGTGGCGTAAATCCACAACAACGGAGCTACTGTCCACGTCAAAAAGTCGATGATATTATCCATCAGAGCACCGTCAATTTGAGCAGCATATTTTTTTGTGTTCACCAGTCGAGCAAGTGCCCCGTCAATGGAATCAATAATAGCTGATAATGCTAGTATCCAGATAGCTTCTTGATAAAAGCCATCGTAAATAAGGATAATAGCCCATAACCCTAAACTGGCACCTAAGGCCGTTAAAATATGTACCCCATATGCAGCTGTCTTTTTCACACCTAAATTATTCTAATATGTAAATTGCCTTCCGATATTTAGTTCCTTAATAAAATAAAAAAAGCGGAACCTATGAAGTCCCGCTTTAAAATCATATAGAAATGTGAAAGTTACCTCTTAAATATCAGTAATCTATGATTCGTTTTTACTATCTGGTAACTTATAAGTAATAGGGAGTGAATACTGCACGCGTACTGGCTGACCTTTTTGCATACCTGGTTCGAACTGTGCTTGTTTTACAACCCGAATTGCCTCTTTGTCAGCTCCTCCACCGATACCCCGAATTACTTGTGGGTTTTCGACTTCCCCTTGTTTATTAACAATAAACTGTACGATTACTCGCCCTTCTATACCGGCTTTTTGGGCCATTTCAGGATAGTTTATTTTTTTCTGTAGTCCAGCTAAGCCCCCTTTAATCTCAGGCATCTGTTCGACTTCTACAAAAAAGTCTTGATGTTCTAAATCACTTACATTGCTGTTTTCTTCTTTTAGATCTGTAAATGCTTTCTGTTTTGTTTCATTCCAAATATGAAGTTCAACTACACCATCTTTGGCTTTTGGACCGTATTTTTCAACGGCTTTATCTCCTTTTAAAATATCAATTGATTTAATGTATTTTGATTTTAAACGGCTCAATTTTTGAATTTTCTCATCGCTGGTTACTTGTTCGCCATTCACAAAAAATAACTGTTGTTGGTTCGTACTTTGTATTTGGGATTGGGCTTGTTGAACCTCTGAATTTGTGATACCATTCTCAGCCATGTCGGTACAAGAAATGGTCAGCACCACAAGTGTGGCCGAAACCACTGTCATTAAAACGCTCGATCGGAATTTTGAGGAAATATTGGTTTGAGAAGACATAATTTGGATTCGTTTTTTGAGTGAAGAAGGATTAATAGCCATGCTCATGGCCAATTGGGTTTGATGTTCGCGTTTTGCAAGTTTGTAGAGCAGGGAGGCATACTTCTTTTTGGAAAATTGTTTGTTAGCCAGCACTTCACTATCACAAGTGATTTCCCGGTACTCTTGACTGGAATTGTGTAGATAATGGACCAGTGGATGAAACCAGAATACGGCTTTAATAAATACCAGCAGACCGTTGAGCAAATAATCGCGATGTTTAATATGCATCAACTCGTGTTGTACGGCCATTGCCAGGTTTTGGCTATCTGTTTTTAAATCAGAAGGAATCACAATTTTGGTTTTTCGCCATCCGTAAGTAAAAGGTATAGTGGCTATATTTGAATATGCTAACAGTGTATTCGTATCATGTTTTTCGTTGATGGATAGGGCATCGGCAAGCTCAGAGCAGGAGTGCAATGGTTGGAACTGAAGATGTTGCTCCATCTTTTTAAGCTGAACGAAATCAGTTGCCATCTTGCATAAATACAGCACTATACCCAAGACAACAAGAGTTCCCAGCAGCCCCAGCCAGATATTAGGTCCATAGGTGGTAAGAGCTAAAGAAGATTCGGAAGACCCCGGACCGACAGTGATAGGATTTTGGACAACGATAAAAGCTGTTGATGCTGTTTCCGAGCTTTTAGCCAGAAAATCAGTCAGCAAGGCACCTGCGATGCCTAGTGGCAGCACCAGTGCCAGTGCAATACGGCTATGATACTGATATACTGCCGGCATTGATTTCGTCCAGCGAAGATATCCGGTGATAGGAATAGCGATACATGTCCAGACCAGCAGCGGGAACAAAATATATTCCAGCATCTGATCTCCAAAATACTGTAAAAAATTGATGATTTGTGTCATTGGTCATCCTCCATTTTATCGATCATATCTTTAATCTCCATGAGATCTTTGTCGGTCATGTCATCACTATTGACGAGCGTTTGAATGAGCTGTTTCGGTGATCCCTTGAAGACCTTTTTTATTAATTCTGATATAAGATTAGAACGTACCGATTCGGGCTCCTCGGCGGGACTGTAAACGTATGTGACCCCCTCTTTACGATATTGTAGATATCCTTTCTCTTCCAAGTTTTTCATCACCGTCATAATAGTGGTATAAGCAACCTCTCGGCTTTCGAGAATGCGTTCGCGCACCTGTTTGACTGTTGCTTCACCTAAGTCCCACACATGGTGCAGTACTTCCATTTCTGTTTCTCCAAGGGGAGTCAGTGATTTCTTCATCTTTTTATTGTTGAATTATTATTGAATGGTTTTGCTTAATGTTAGGTCCTAATTATTTAGTACTAACATAATAGTATTAATATTTGTATAAAGCAATTTTACCCTATTTTGAATCTACATACTATTTCCGTAGTATTTAATACTATCTAAATAGTATATCGTATAAGGTTTTATTCGTAATGGCCCGTTATTCTCTATATTTGTTCCTATTTATTATAACTATTCCCAATATTGTATATGCACAAACAAATAGTATTGATCATCACCAACTCCAAAAACTAATACATACAACAGATACTACTAAGGCAAGTAAAGCCTTGGTTATTCATAATTCTGAAGTTATAGGATCCTTCAATTCTAATAACTGTGACAAAACTTATATGGGTACCGCTTCAATGGTTAAATCTTGGACGGGCTTGGCTGTGGGTATATTAGTTAAGAAAGGATTTATCAAGAGCGAGAATGAACAGATTTGCAATTATGTGCCGGAATGGAAGTCTGGATGTGAAAATAATATCACGATAAAACAGTTACTTACCATGTCTTCAGGTCTTCAAAGGATTAGACCTGCATCTGAGTCTATCTTAGCTCAAGACGATATGGATAGTTTTGCTCTAAATCAGGATGTGACAAAAGAACCTGGAAAGGATTTCTCATATTCAAATGAAGGGGTTCAATTGCTGGGTATTTTAATTGAAAACGCCAGTGGACTAAGTGCTAGTGATTTTTTTCAGGATTACCTTTTCAAACCACTGGAAATGGATTCTACAAGTCTAATGGTTGATGAAAGTGGTAATGATATTGTTTATGGGGGTGCTCAAACTACCATTCAAGATGCTTCAAAAATTGCATTGTTGATGTTGAATGAGGGAAGCTACAAGGGGAAACAGATTGTACCCCCGCAATGGGTGGGAAAGTCAACAACTCCTTCACAAACTCATGAGAGTTATGGTTACTTATGGTGGATAAATACAGAACACTATGGTTCTCAAATGGAAAATTATTCAGCAATGGGTGATTTTGGGCAGTTAACAATTATTTTTCCCAAAAAGAATTTAATCTACTTAAGAGAGCAAGCCTGTAATAAAAAACCAGGTACTAATATGAAATGGATGGGGCAAGATTTTATAAATATAATTGGAAAAGTCATCATACGTAATTGAAATGAAAACAACACTCAGATATCTACAACTTTCCCTATGTCTAGTTCTATTTATTAACTGTACTACCTCAAAAGAGATTAGAACAATAGATAACAATTCGCTGGAACTTGCTAAGGAATACTCCGAGAATAAATCTGGAGAAGCACTGCTAGTTTGGGCTGATGGTGATCTTATCTTGGAAGACTATCACAATAATACTTCACCCGAAAAAAGGTATGCACTTGCTGAAGTAAGTACTTTGTTTTCTGGTCTCATTGCATTGGCTGCGAGGGATGATGGTTTGCTTAAACTTGATGAGCCAGTATCAGCAACCATCACTGAGTGGCAACATGATCCCTATAAATCCAGCATAACTATTTCACAGCTCCTCCATTTGACAAGTGGAATTACTCCGGGTAGTTACAAATCTATGCCCCCGGTAAAAAAGGTACTCAAAAGACCTTTAATTCAACCACCAGGGCAAGAGTTTCGTTATGGGCCTATCCCATTTCAAGTATTCGGACTCGTTATTCACGAAAAAGGGGTTTCTAATTACTTAAAAGATAGAATTCTTAACCCTATCGGTATAGAAGGAGGATATTGGAAAATAGATCAAGAAGTATTTACTAGCGAGACTAATAGTTATACCATTCCGCGTTTTTTTGACGGTTCTAGCCTGACTGCTGAAGAATTGGGCCGGGTTGGAAAATTATTGCTCAATCAAGGTAAATGGAAGGGGAAGACCATTATTAATGATATAAGTCCGCTCACACAACCATCACCAGCAAGTCCGGGCTACGGGCTTGGCGTGTGGCTCAACAAGAACATTAAAACAAAATCGGACAGCTCGTTTATTAGCAATTTGCCTGATAACATCATGTTGCTAAGAGGCACTAATAAGAAAAAATTTATATATGATAAAGCCCCCTCTGATTTATATATGGCAGCTGGTCGTCTTAATCAACGTCTTTATATTATTCCATCAAAAGATATAGTTATCGTTCGTTTAGGTGGTGCTGACCTAAGATGGAGTGATGCAAAGTTTTTAGCTCGATTATTAAATGGTCAACATTTATAAAATATTTAATCTAATAAGCCGGCATTCATTACACCCACATTTCTACCGCCTGTTTAGAGAATCCAACCCTGTCTAGCAATTAATTTCCCCAGTTCATAGGCATAATCAATATCCTTTTGAGAGGCTCCATCACCGGGACCCATGACACCTATAATAGACTTGTTCATAGTAAATATACTTTATTGGAACTTAGCTGCTATCAAATATATTGATATAACTCATTCATTAAATACAATTCTGAAAAATGTCATCTCGATCGTATCTCAAAGAAATTGACAACCGTATAAATTACTCCGATCCGGGTGCTTTTGGTCAAGCTGTTTTTGTGCTACATGATCAGTTAAATATGTCGGTTTGGCCGGATTGGGTACGTAGAGAAAAACCGTTATTGATATTTGTTGAGGCGAAAGCCAAAGGGGAATCATTACCCTATCACAAAAAGAAATTGGCTTATGTCCTCAGTTCCATGCGTCATTTTGCGGTAGAGTGCTTCGAGAACGGTTATCCTGTTTACTATCATGCAACTGACCAGCATTTTGGCGAAGGGGCGTCAGAGATTCTGGAAGATTATGAAGATTTGTCTCTCACCTATATGACTCCTTCGGAATGGGATAGCCGCAAGCGGCTTCGGGAGGTGAAAAACAAATTTGAGAATAGGGTCATGGAAACCCACAACACCTTCTTTTTTGCTGATGCTGATCAATGGAAAGAGAATATTGCGCCCGGATATCGTATGGAATATTTCTATCGGGATATGCGCAAGAAAACCGGTTACCTAATGAACGGCGATGAGCCTGAAGGAGGTGAATGGAACTATGATGAGGATAATCGGGAATCGTTGCCTAAAGAATATTCCGTTCCAGAGGTTACATCCTTTGAGCCGGATGAAATTACTCAAGAAGTGATAAACCTCGTAGAAGACCGGCACCCGCATCATTTTGGCAAGATCGATGATTTTCGTTTTGCAGTGAACAGAAAACAGGCACTCCAATTGCTTGATGAATTTATTGAGGAGCGATTGGCTGACTTTGGTCCTTATGAAGATGCCATGGCTACAGATGAGCCAACACTTTTGCATTCAATACTGTCACTGTATTTGAATAATGGATTGTTGCTGCCTTGGGAAATTTGTGCACAAGCAATTAAAGCGCATGAGAAGGGTAAAGCACCTATTAATTCTGTTGAGGGATTAGTACGCCAAATTCTGGGGTGGCGCGAATTTGTCCGTATTTATTATGAGGCGATGATGCCAGAGGTTCGTGATACTAATTTCATGGACTTTGAAAAGTCGCTGCCCGAACTATTTTGGACCGGTGATACGAACATGCACTGTATGCAACAAAGTTTAAAACCAGTTATTGAACAGGGGTATTCACATCATATTCAGCGACTGATGGTACTCAGTAATTTTAGTAATCTTACGAAAACTGATCCACGGGAGCTCAATAAGTGGTTTTGGTTTGCCTATGTGGATGCCTATGAATGGGTAGTGCTGCCTAATGTACTGGGCATGTCAACCTTTGCTGATGGAGGTATTCTTGCCTCAAAACCATATGTGAGCAGCGGGAATTATATCAACAAAATGAGCAATTATTGTACATCATGTGAATACAGTGTTACCAAGAAGACAGGGGAAGAAGCCTGTCCGTTTAATTATTTATATTGGAATTTTGTAGATGAGCAGCGCGAAGCATTTGAAGTAAGTGGTCGCAATAGCTTTATGGTGAATATGTTCGACAAGAAATCTGATGAGGATAAAAAGGCCATTAAAGAATCGACGAATCAGTTTTTAAATCAATTAGAGCGGTATTCAGATTAATCAAAATTATTGTAGAGTATGGAGTTTAGACAAGTAAGCGATTTGAATTTTAATATTTCGAGAGTCACGCTTGGAACTTGGGCGATTGGCGGTTGGATGTGGGGTGGGTCCGACGACCAGCTGGCGGTAGGTACGGTAATAGAAGCCCTCGAAAAGGGTATAACGACCATTGATACTGCTCCAGTGTACGGCTTCGGTAAGAGCGAAAAATTGGTCGGTCAGGCTCTACAGGAGTTCGGCAATCGTGATGAGATTCAGCTTGCAACGAAGTTTGGTTTGGAGTGGGATGATGAGGGTAATGTCCAACGCAATTCAACCCGCGAACGCATTCTTAAAGAGGTAGATGATTCGCTCCGGAGGTTGCAAACTGATTATATTGATATTTACCAGGTGCACTGGCCGGATTTGGATACCGATTTTTCAGAAACGGCTGAGACACTGCAAGAGCTTCTTGACAGTGGAAAAATAAGAGCTATTGGAGTGTCTAACTTTTCTCCGGAACAAATGGATGAATTTCAGCAAACAGCGCCTATTCACGTTTGTCAGCCACCGTATAATTTATTTGAGCGCGGTATTGAGAAGGATGTTATTCCATATTGTAAAGAAAATGGCATTACGCTGCTTACGTACGGGGCGCTGTGTCGCGGGTTGTTATCCGGGAAGATGAGTAAAGATCGAACCTTCAATAAAGGGGATATGCGCCGTGATGCGGACCCGAAATTTCAGGGCGAAACATTTGATAAACATCTCGAGGCCGTTGAGAAACTGAAAGAATATGCGGATAAGAATTTTGATAAAAAAGTTATTCACCTGGCCGTCCGTTGGATTCTGGACAAAGGAATTGATTCAGCGATATGGGGAGCCCGAAAGCCCGAGCAGGTGACCTTTGATAATGCGTTCGGCTGGAAATTTTCGCACAAGCAGGTCAAAGGAGTTGAGGAAATCGTAGAAACAATTGTTGAAGACCCGGTAAGTCCTGCTTTTATGGCTCCGCCTGAGTAACAATTTACAGATTTTGAGTATCTATTATGAAAAATATCAACAGCAAACGTGTTTTTAAACGGAACGGAACGGAACCTGATTCTGATGGCGATTATGTACTGTATTGGATGCAGATAAATCGGCGTTTTCAATACAATTATGCACTGGAATATGCTGTAGGATGGGCTAATAAGTTAGATAAGCCGCTACTGATTTATGAAGGGTTAAGTTGCGATTATCCGTGGGCCTCTGATCGTTTCCATCACTTTCTGATGGAGGGGATGAAAGAAAATTTGTCCTATGCTGAAGAGGAGAATGTTAACTATTACTCCTATCTGGAAGACAAACCGGGAGCGGGGGATGGACTACTTTATGAGTTAGCCGAAAATGCCTGTGCCGTCATTTCAGATGAATTCCCGGTCTATATCATCCGAGAGCATAATGAGAAAGTTGCGCCTAAATTAGAAACCCCTTACATCACGGTAGATTCCAATGGTATTATTCCACTTGGGTTGACGGAGAAAGCCCCTTACAACGCTTACTTTTTCCGCAAAATAATGCAACGCAATTTTGTAGAGTGTTTTACGAATTCTCCTAAGAAAGATCCGTTGGCCGATCTTGAAAACCTGTCAAAGGTTAAGTTGGGTGATGAGTTTTTGTCAAAATATCCCCCGGCTGATAAGAAACTCGAGAATCAAGAGTCTTTTATTGGCTCCTTACCTATTAATCATGATGTGAGTAAAATTGCGTTGGAGGGCACCCGTCAGTCAGCGCTGGGCAAATTAGGCCAGTTTATTCAGTACGGCCTGTCGAAATATGATGAGAATCGTAATGATCCCGACGAAAATGCCGCCAGCGGATTAAGTCCGTGGCTCCATTTTGGCAAGATATCGGAGTATGAGATTGTGGATGCTGTGCTTGATCACCAACCCAAAGGATGGGACTTAGATAATATTACATTTAACAAAGGGTCCACCGGCGGATTTTTTAATGGTGATCCCAATGTGGATTCTTTTTTGGATGAAGTAATAACGTGGAGGGAGGTCGGGTTCCATTTTGCACATCACGAGCCTGATTACGATCAATATGAAACGTTGCCAGACTGGGCATTGGAAAGCCTTGAAGAACATAAAGATGATCCGCGGGAATACATTTATGAGCTGGAAGAGTTTGCACAGTCCAAAACCCATGATGAGATCTGGAATGCTGCTCAGACCCAGCTCAGAGAGGAGGGGGTTATGCAAAACTACCTGCGTATGCTGTGGGGAAAAAAAGTGCTGGAGTGGACGCCTAATCCCGAGACCGCACTGGCTTATTTGATTGAGCTCAACAATCGTTATGCTATTGACGGACGTGATCCCAATAGTTATTCGGGTATCTTTTGGATTTTTGGCCGTTTTGATCGGGCCTGGCAAGAGCGTCCTATTTATGGTAAGGTGCGCTATATGACGAGCGACAGTACGCGTCGTAAACTAAAACTGAAGGAGTATCTGGATAAATATGGGAACCAGAAAACGTTAGATATGTAATTGGTCCGTCACGGGTATGCGCAGATCAAAAACTATAATCTTATTAATGGGATAATATAAAATTAGTGCATATCCGTTTGATTTGAATGATCCGCGTTCATTCAAAGTTTTGCAACCAATTCTTTAACAAGTTTTGCAAAATCCTCTTTACGGGAATCAGCGGCAGCTTTAACTTCATCATGATCAAGTTTTTCGCCGGTAACTCCTGCAGCCATATTACTAATCAGCGATATAGCTACTGATTTAAGTTCGAGTCGCGCTGCCTCGAATAGCTCAGGTGCGGTGGACATTCCCACCGCATCAGCACCCATTTTACGAAAGGCACGAATTTCGCTCTTGGTTTCGTAATTGGGGCCGGTAGAAAAAATATAAGTACCTTGTTGGGTAACGAGTCCCAAATTAGCGGCAAGTTGTCGAACTTCATCAACCCATTGGTGGTGCAGATACCGGTGTTTAGTATTCCCGCGCGGAGAAATAGCCAGATTATTACGAATGATACCTTCAATGACCATCAAGTCGCCCACCGAAAAAGATGTATTGATTCCGCCGGCTGCATTAGAAACGATAAGCTTGTTAGCCCCCAACGATTTAGCTATGTAAACTGGGGTGGCTGCCTGTTCGAAAGAAAAGCCCTCGTAGTGATGAAAGCGACCGGAAAATGCCATAATATTTTTACCACTCACTGTTCCAAAGATGAGTTCACCGGCATGACCTTTTACTGATGAAACGGGCATGCCGGGAATATTGCCGTAGGGTATGGCTTGAGGATTTTTAATTTCATCAGCAAACCCGCCCAGACCGGAACCGAGGATTATAGCCGCTTCAATTGCATCAGGAATTTCTTGTTGTTGCAGGTAATCAGCTATTTGATCAGTAAAGTCAGGTAGTTTCATAGCTTACAAAGTTAGTTTACGCAGAAATGAAAAGTCGCAAGGATGTAATAGGATTGGTAAAATATTGCGCCTTGGGGATGTAGCCTGCGCATTTTTTACATAGGTTCAATTTTATATCCTTGTTGTTCATCGTAGTCCGTCAGGTTAAATAGGGGGTGATGTGAATCGTGATAGCCCATTACCGTGTAATCTTCTTCGTAGGCTAATTTTGTTAATTCTTGACGGGCTTCCATGCTACGGTCGGCGTCAAAATCATATTTGGCAGCGAATTTCCGGTTTACTTCACCTCTGTTGGCAAGCACATCGCCACCCATCAGGTATTTTTGGTTACCGTCATCAAAAAGTAGGACCTGTGAAAACTCAGTATGTCCGCCAATCTTTTTAACACTAATTTCGGGATAGGGCTGATCCTCCTCATCCAAGAAATTTAAATCAGCTTTGGCATCTAAGAAATGAGTAAATTCTGTTTTTTCGTCATCATAATATTCATCCATATCCATTACTTTTTGCCATCCTTTTTTCGAAACCCAAACATTGGCATCGGGAAAGGTGAGTTCCCAAAATCCTGATGATTTACCTGCAAGCCCGCCTATATGATCGTAATGCAGATGGCTGGCAAAAATATCAGTAATCTCATAGTCAGTGACTCCCAGCTGATCGAGATTATCTTTGATGGTGTCAGTACTGGTATCTTCTCCAAAGTCGCCGATACCTACATCAAAAAGAATATTTTTGTCTTTAGATTGAATCAAAAAGGGATTGAGAGATATTTTAAGTGCTCCTTTAGCAGGCGGGTCGTCACGGTCAATACGATTGAATTTCTTGTCAAGCCCAACGCTAAAGGTACCTTCGTAAAGCGGATATGCAAGACTTTTTTGGGATATTTCGGTCATTAATAGTAGGGGGTTTGAATTGTAAGTTTTGAATGTTGAATGGAGTCATTCAAAACTCAGAATTCATTGTTATGAATTCTTTTCTTCATGTTGATCATAGGCTTCAATAATTTCGCGAACGAGTCGATGCCGAACCACATCATCCTCATCAAGATAGACAAACGAAATTCCATCAATATCTTCTAAAATATGCTGTATGGATATGAGTCCCGATTGTTTTTTGCGAGGCAGATCTGTTTGGGTAATATCACCGGTAATAATAGCGCGGCTGTTAAAGCCTATACGCGTCAAAAACATTTTCATTTGCATGTTTGTGGCATTTTGTGCCTCATCGAGAATCACGAACGCATCGTTAAGAGTACGTCCCCGCATATAGGCCAAGGGTGCTATTTCGATGTTGTTTTTGGCTAGTTGCAGTTCCAGCTGGTCATATTCAATCATGTCCTCAAGTGCATCATAAAGCGGGCGGAGATAGGGATCAATTTTCTCGCGGAGATCGCCAGGAAGGAATCCCAGTGTTTCGCCTGCTTCTACGGCAGGACGGGTAAGGATAATTTTTTTCACCTTACGTTCTTTAAGTGCTTTCACCGCCAGTGCAACTGAAGTATATGTTTTTCCCGTTCCTGCCGGACCAATAGTAAAAACTATGTCGTTTTCCGCAGATGATTTGAGAATTTGTTTTTGACCCGGTGTTTTGGCTGTTATTGTTTGGTCGTCAAAGGTGTGGAGGATAAACTCTTCTGAATTGCTATCATCTTCGAGCGGATTCGGTCTTTCAGGTTTCCGGTCTTCTTTTTTAAGGGCCAGTACCGTATCAATATCGCTATCGTTGAGATTGCCGTTTTCAACGGCCATTTTTTCAAGCTCGCTAAAAATATTAACCAATTCTTGACGGTCTTTGTCCGGGCCGTCAATTTTAATCGAGGCACCGCGAGCAGTAAGCGTAGTATCGGGATACGCTTCGTCGAGCTGCTTTAGGTGCTCGTCATGGAATCCCAACACGAGAACAGGTTCGACATCCTCAATTTGATACGTTTCGTTGCTGATAATAGATTGATCTGCGATAGAAATATCAGGATTAATTCAAAATAGCATCGTAAAGATAAGGAAACTGAATGAACATTTTATAAATATTGATATTATTGGCAGTACATAAGGATATTGTTAGACAACTGTTTCTTTACCTTTTTGTGCTTTTTCGTTCAGTCTTTTTATGCGTTCAGCAATGTTTTGAGCTTTAAAAACAGCACTGCCGGCCACCAGCACATCAGCCCCTGAATGGGTAATATTAGTAATATTATCTGGTTTAACCCCGCCATCCACTTCTATAAGAAATCCGGCTCCCTTTTCTTTGCGCATATTTCTGAGATCTTGTAATCGTTGGAGGGTGGCCGGGATAAATGATTGACCGCCAAAGCCGGGATTAACGCTCATCACAAGTACCAGGTCGAGTTCATTCAGCACGGGAGTGATAGACTGCAGTGATGTTCCCGGATTGATCGCCACGCCGGCGGTGATGCCATACTGATGAATATTTTGGATTGTTCGGTGTAGGTGTGGGCAAGCTTCTTGGTGAACGGTGATTTGATCTGCTCCGGCATCTACAAAAGCCTCAATATATTGATCCGGATTTTCAATCATAAGGTGTACGTCCAGAAAGGCGTCAGTACAGTGATTCGCATCTTCTACAATACTCGGTCCATAGCTAATGTTGGGCACAAAATGACCGTCCATAATATCACAGTGAATCCACCGGACACCGGCGGCATTACATTCCTCAATTTGTTCGCCAAGCTTACTGAAGTCAGCGGCTAAAATGGAAGGAGCAATGATGGGAAGTTCAAAATCCATAGTATGTTATTTGTTTGTGGAATCGGGAGAAGCAATATTAGTTGTAGTATCGATGACAGCTCCCGACTCACTTTCTTCTTTTACATTAAATCGTTCAGAAACAGTTAATTTAATTGTTTCACCAATGACAATTTCTTCTTTTTTAGGTGAAAAATCGAGAATGACATTTGGTTCAAATTCTTTACTGGGCTTGAAGCGAATTTCGCCTACCCGCAGACCTACTTCCTGTAGTTTTTGTTGTGCTTCCGAAAGCCGGAGTCCGCGAATATTAGGTACTTGTACCACCTTTTCTCCCAAGCCGTCACTGACAGCAAGATCCACAACAGTACCTTTGGGCACTACTTTGCTTGCGGGTACCGATTGGCGTAGTACGCTGTTTTTAAATCGTGAAGACTCATAGCTTACCGTTCCTACCTTGAGTCCATTGTTTTGGAGTTGAATCTTTGCATTTCGATACGAAAGACTAGTCACATCAGGTACTTTAACTGTTGGGTTACTTTCGGTATTTACGGTTAGATAAATTTTGCGATTTGGTTTAACGATTTCAGCAGGAGAGGGGGTTTGGTCAATGACATAATCAGCTGGATAGGCTGTGTTTGAACGTCGTTCTGCCACTTCGTACTGCAATCCATAATTTGTGAGCTGTTGCTGAGCTTCTTCCAGCGAAATCTGTGAGACATCCGGTACTGTTAGCCCCTCATCATAATTAGTGTAAGCAGGCATAATAACGGTATCAACCAGTAATAGAAGCAGTGCTCCTATTATGATAATGGCTGCTGCACCGATATACGTTTTTTTACTTGTGAAGAAACGTTTTATTGCTGAGATCATATATCAAAAAATCGAACTTTAAATAGTAAATTAAAAGTGAAATTTAACCGAAAGTGTTTCTTGGGGATTGATCAGATTAGTATCAGTTTCTATCCTGGCATTTTTCAGCTTAACAGTTAAGAAGGCATCAAAAGCAGACAAGAAATGGTTTATCAGAAGTAATGAAATCATATTTCTGGCAATACGATAGCTATCGTTAAAGTTTTCGGCTTGTTGCGAACCGCGCATAAAATTCATGGGCATTGCGCTTCCATCCCAAGGTAGCTGGTACTTATTGTTGATATTTGTACCAAAACCTTTCCATCCGCTGCCAAACTGGTAATATTTGCTGATCAGCTCATAATATTGTTGTGAACCGAAGTCGGGTGTTACATGGGAAAAAGTATTGCCGACCTCATTATCCGGGTACACAAATCGAGTATTTCGTTCAACTTTTCGGAGCAAGTCCAGTTTTACTTTTTCCCAGTCTTGAGTGCTGTATGAAGGAGTGATACCGCTAACCTGATTTCGAAGATCATCAATATGGGGATTTTGCAGCTGGGGATTTTGGTCGTGATAGTTTACAAGCCATTTGGCATAGGAGACTACACTCCAGTTGTTGTTGGCAAATTGATTATAACGGCGCTGCTGACGATGTGCATCATTAATCTGTTTAAAGTGGATGCCGAGTAAAACAGCATCGGCAAGTAGATATGCTCCGGCGCGGATCCATTTCTTATTGGCCGCTTGCCCGCTGCCGGGGATGATAGCAGAACTAAGCAGTGCCAGACCGGCTTTTTTGCGAACAGGCTGGTAAAAAGGATCGGAGTTACTGTAATTGATTGTCGGTTTTAAATCCTGCATAGTGATTTGCTCAGCGGTGGATGGTTCCCCGGATTTGATTACCGGTTGGGCATAGCATGCTAGAGAAAGACTGATAAAAAATAATCCCCAAACCGTAATTTTATTGACTATGGTTGAAAACATTAAAATCGAAAGTTAATCCAAAATGGAAAATAAATTCTTTACCGTATGATATCTTTCCTCCAGATGTTTCGGTGATAAAATTATCAGGTAAAGTAACATCAAAAGTATTAAATCCATAGGCGCCGCTCACAAAGAGTTTTACTGGGAACAGGTAGTAGCTGTTAAAGGCAAACCGAAGCTCTCCGCCCAAGCCTGTTTTAATAGTATTACCGATCTGTAGCGGGCCGTCCCAGCCATTGCCACCTTCCGCAAATAAACGTAGATAAAGCTTATCCATTGTGTGACGTCCTATTTCTTTATTGATACCGCGCAGAAGCGGGAAGGTATATGAGAGCGTTAACATAGCAGTCGTGTTGCCTCCCAAAGCAAAATAAGGGTAGCTGCGCATTCCTGAAAAGCCACCGATGTAGTCGAGATAGAAAAAGTCATTTGGTTTATTAAGGTAGCTGAATCCACGTCCGTACAGATTTACTGCTGTATTGGTTGATACCGGAAATCCATATCTCACTGAAGCTTGTACAGAATGATTTTTAACCGTTTCATAAACAGGGGATAAAGTACCACCACTAATTTCATATTCTTCCAATAACTTGTTTGGCTCGTAGGAATATCGCAGGGAGGTCCGAAGCCCTAGTGGAGCTACATCTGCGTGTGGATATGACCAAAATTGCTCATAGGTGTAAGCGGCGGTAAATCTGGTTCCCCGAAAGTATTCTGATGAAGAGGAAGGTACGAACTGTTGTAGTTCTTCAGAGAAAAAACCGTCGGTCTGTACTTCGTAGGGACTGTATCCCACGCCCAGTTCTATAATATTTTGGGCATTAATTTTACTACGTAAAAATAGGTTAGCCTCCCAGATATTATAAGCTATATCGGTAGTAGTAGTATCGGGCAGACATGACGTACAGGGAAATTCTTCGATTGAAAGCCCGTCAGCTACATTGCGCCGCTGACTGTAAAATTCCAGAGATATCGTAGGAGACCACCGTTTTTTGATAAAGGGGAGCCCTTGGTATTCGGTGATTAAAAACAGATCTCGATCAATATCAGTAAGTCGGGAGGGAGAGAAGAAGTCTCCAATACCGCTAGCTGATTCTGAGGCAGGTCCAATCAAAAATCCGCCAAAAATATTGAGCTGATCAGTGACATCACGAGAGCTAAAATAGGTTCCAATTTTTAAATCCCGCAGTAAGTTTTCTCCAAGAGCTCCAAACTTTCCATTAGTGAGCAACCTGCCATTTGGACCATTTTTTTTCGAATAGTTGTCAAATCGGATGACTGGATAAAAGCTTATGCTGGTAAAATTATTATCATAGGGGTGCAAAAAGGCCGGGTTGCCACTATTAGATTCTTTCTGATTTAATGATAAAGAATCAGAGCGACCGAGCTTTTGTAATTTTTTTTGTGACAGACTTTCTATCTCATCCAGTGAAGGCCGATCGGTAAGGCGTGATGAGTCAGGTATTTTAAAGTTAGTGAGCTCAGAACGTTGGTATGAGTGATTTAGATTTAATTTGTCGTCGGATTTTTCGGGTAGCTCAGTAGATGCGATTTGGTATCCTTCGGCAGTAAATTTGGAGAAGTATAACATATCGTCCGAAGTATGCGGCATAAAGGCTCCGCCCAGCACACTGGTAATTTTTTGGGGCTGTGACTGATCTTGGTCTAAGGGCAGACAGTAGATATTGAAAATACCATCGGGGTCAGCAGCATAATATAGGTAGTTGCCTGATGCATCAATATAAGGGTCACGGAAATCGGTGAGCGTGTCTTTTAATACAACGTTCGTGCGATTGGTGTTAATGTTGTATGAATAGATATTACGCGAATAATGGTTAGCAGCAGAAAAATAAATATGTTGGGCATCTGGGTGCCATGACGGGGTAAAGATGACTTCGCCCTCAGAAAAATTAGTCAACTGTTTTATCTGACCCGTAGAGATATCAAGCTCTACGATGTTTTGCGTTCTATTTTTTTGTTGAACGGCGGCTAATTTATTTTGCTGTGGGTGCCAGGCCGGTGATGACAGGCGCTTACTTTTGCTTATTGGGATAATTTGTTGAGTATCAACATCATAGATATACAGACCGTTGTACTGTTCCCCAAACTTATTTAGGCTCTGCTTGCTAAAGGCTAATTGTTGACCATCTTTAGAAAAGGAATAAGCCGACTTAATTTTTTTGATAATGGGCTCTTGATAATGCCCGGAATGTTGGTTTGGAGAAGATTTTTGGAGTAGCCCCAAATTTATAACCTGTCCAGAGCTATTACTGTCCAGTGGCTGAATAAAGAGCTGTGTACCAAGTGCTTTCAGGTTTTTGTTTGAGAGGTAAGCCAGTTTTGAACCGTCGGGAGAAAGCTTGGGATATAAGTTTAAAAACCCTTGATCTTCAATATTATTGGTTGCCGTCACTTCCAGAGAATCTATTGCTCGTTTATACTGCTTTTTGGAAGTGTGAATAAAACTATCAAATAATTGTTGAGCAGATTCCCCAGTGGATTTTTCCAGTGCTTCATCAATGGTAAATACCCCAGACTGTCCGAGTGAATCAGAAATTTTTGGGATAATGGATTCTCCGTATTGCTCGGCTAAATAGGTGGTAAAAGCAAAGCCTTGGTTGTAAATTTGTTCTCGTTCTAAACCATTTTTGGACGTAAAAAAACTCATTTCTTGAAAATCGATTGGCTCATCCGCCAGCAGGGATGTGCGCAACAGCATATCGCGGTGCGAATCCCAAAAGTCGTGGTAAAGTTGTTGACGCTGATACTGGGCCACCCCTTCTGCAAACCAGGCAGGTACATTAATAGAAGAAAATGGATAGGTGATAATGCCTTTGGGAAATCCATAAAGTACATCGGGACGCCGGACATTAGCATATGAGAGCCACTGAAAGTAGATAGCAGGGAAGCGCCGGTTCCTCTTCATAGCCGTTTGTAGCTGAACGATATGTGTGAACTCGTGGGTAATCACATCCCAGAGCCAGTCATGGGTGCCGCGGAAAGGCGTATCCAAAGCAGAGACCCAAATATCGATATGGTTGTCAAAAAAGTAAGCCGCCCCGTTGGAGTAGTCTTGCCGATCCCTGAGTACGATATCTGTTTTAGTATCGGGCTCGAAATTGTACAGCGAAGTTATAGGTGGATAGACTTCTTCAGCGATTCGAGACGTTACTTGCGCGGATTGACTGTTACCTTCTTGAAAATGTATCTGAAAATGGTCAGTCTCTATGGAATACCAGGGCAGGTGATTTTGGGGATAATTATAAAGGTCGGGTGATAGCTGAGCAGTGGCACTACTCACCATCAATACCCAAAATATGCAGTATAATATGTATGATGCGATATTTTTCATTAGTGGACGACAACCATTTTGATCATCTTTCGAGCTTGTTCTCCATTAATTTTTGCTGTTACCATCGCTAAATACAGACCACTGCTCCAGTCTTTGGTTGAAATACGATGTTCTTCAGCAGTCCCGCCCGAGGCATTAAATTGCTTTTCTAGCACGACAGTACCACCTGCCGTAATCACTTTTAAATCTACATGTCCGGATCCGGAAGTTTTAAACCGTATATTGGTAAAGTCTTTAGCGGGATTGGGCCAGTTATAGGTTTCTTCTTTAACTAATATTGATTTTTGGTCACCATGATTTGAAGAAGGACTTGTATTATTAATACCGGATACTTTATTGAAAGGTGCATTCCCATATCGATTTCCCCAGAGCACTTTTGTAATATTATTGATCTTCCAGGCTTTTATTGATCCCTCGTGACTGACAGCATAAAGTATATTCGTTTTTAATATTGGGTGTACCGGCTGGTTTTGTTGGTTATTTACGGCTCCAACATAAAGCGGAAATCCATCTAGTTCCTTCCCATTTTTGCTGTAACCATAAATATTTATCCCTACACTGTCTTGGGCAGTTATGTAAATGTGTGGAGAATTAGAGCTGCTAGTATTGGCAATTAGTGGGGTGCCAATGAATGAGCTGCCTTTGGGAGGGGAGAGCGGAAAGTGGGCAAGCATGGCACCGTTGATGTTACGGGCTTCTAACTTTTGCGTAGATTTATTGACAAATAGAAAATCAATCTTTCCATCTTCATCAAGATCTGTCATGGCTGGCCATTCCAGGGGAGTCCCTTCAATAATTTCGTTGGGATTTATAATATCATTGGGATTAAAAACCAGTAGCTGTTCATCAGTAAGTAAATAGAATCGAATTTTTTTAGCTGAAAGCTTAACAACGCCCGTATAACGTCTGTTCGTTGCTGACGTCATGGCGAAAGAGCCATTCCCCGAAGAAATTTGGAGCTTACCATTTTGGATGCTAGAAAACTGACCGTCAATAATTTCTGAGCGTTGTTTAGGTTGGGCCAGTGGTGAAGAAAAGGAGCCGTTATTGGCATTAATTTGCTGGTCAGTAAAATCCAGCGACAGGGTTTGGGCATTGTTAGCACTGATAAAAGCATCGTTTGCGTTTGCAGAATTAGTCCAGTTGGTATTCCAGCTGCTTCCGTCCCAATTCCACGAGCTAAGCATAATTTGGTTGCCGATTGGGGGCTGGCCCAGTACAAGTTGGCTGCCTTGGAAAGGTTGTTGAATGTTCCCTGATTGAAAATCAAAGAGTGAATTCGAATTGTTACCTAAGTTGATGGCATAGGCTGACTGCCGGCCGGGAATAATCAAAAATGAATCTGACTGTGCTTTATACAGTGATAGCTGGAGCGGATAAGATTTATAATAATCTTCGTTGGCACTGGTAAATGCCTGATCAGGAATTTCATCTTCAGCCAGCGGTATGGTCGAAATATTATCGCCGGATGTCGGACGAACACGAAAAGTAGCCGTGGATTGATTGGCCGAAAAATTAAAAAGCTCAAAAAAGTTGCGGGCTCCCGAATTACTTTCATTTGAAGGACGGGTATTAGGGCCAAATCTATTTTCATAGAAGCTTAACGTATCTCCCGACAGTGTAATAACGGAAGCGTCATTGTCAGACCACCAGAAATCAAAAGCGGTACCCCGTGCTTGTTGACTAAAATCATCACTTGCTGGGCGGCCGATATCTTGGGCACCATCAGCTTCCTCCAGATCTACCCCCCGCCGTTGTGGATTGGCATTTACGGTTTGGTCTGTCAGCGATCGTTCAATAACAGCCTCATCGATATGCCATATAAGTATGCCACCGTTGAGTATGCGGTCATCGGATGTGCCTGCCTTCCCGTCTGTCCCAACATCAATACCACCGGGCAAACTCCAGTCAAAATTACTGACATCAGTAAGCACACCTTTTGGGAAAAGATCTGTAAATCCGTCTGATTGATTCGTAAATATCTGATCGGTATTACTAAAATTTTTAGTTGTTTCAGTGCCATCCGGTTGTTGAAAGGTAAGAGTAAGATTGTTGCCGGCAGGAGCGCGATGACGGTTTTCAATCAAAAAGTATTCGCTGCGGGATAGGGAGTATTTAGCAATGCTGTTATTTTGATGAAAGGCAACTGCCGGTAGTGCGATGGGGCCGCCGGTATTTTTTGAAATCATGAAGGGAGACTGCCATCCCAAAAAAATCTTTTCCCATGCTGAGGGTTCGGGCGGGAACAAGCCCCGATAGGAGAAAAAACTTTCACCGTCCATCAGTCCAAATCGCCCGATGCCGGAACTTCCCGTAGTGGTATTAAAAAGGTCTGGTAAGCCCAAGTAACTGCCGATTGAGGCTGTGAACAGTCCATTGATAGAAAGTTGTAGCACAAATTCTTCGCCCACTGCATTTTTTCCTTTGCGGGAAAGGGTACGGGGTAGTACCATTGAATTGGTTATCCGGAATGAGGTGTTGTTGATGGCAAATCCATCAAAGGCGGGGGCATTTAACAAATCTCCCAGTGTATTCTGGTTCATGAACAGCGAAGGAATATCCTGCGGAGTTTTATCTAAGTTAGTGCCGATAAGCTCGATATCTCGTCCGACGCCGGCATGAAAAATAACAAAGGCGGTTTTTTGGGGATCCAGGGTGTCGGTTGAGAATCCACCGTTATTTTTTACGGCTTGCCAGGAATCCCTGACCAATTGTGCTACTTTTTCATTAGTAAAGTTTTGGCCGGTCGGAGAATATCTTTCCATTTTATTATTGAGCTGATAGATAGGACCCAAAACACGGTATTCAACGTGCATTTGCTGTCCTGACACAGTCTCGAAATAATTTTTTGCAAAGCGGAGATGGGACTTAAAGTAGGATTCGTTGTGGGGCAGAGGATCCAGTGTTATATCAGGCCTATCAAGATATGAAAGGTTCCCGTCCTGGAATGTACCGTTACCTGTTGTTAAACGGTTATTATCTTCTTGGAACTGTATCCGTATAGCAATAATTGTCAGTGAATCGGGGGCTTTGGCAGTTAATTGCTGGCCATTGTTTAAGGAATGACTTCGTTTTGGAATCGTTTGTTGCGCTTTAGCAAGTAGCGGGTATAACAAAAAAGGCATGCTCAATAAGAACATGCCTGTAAATATGCGGGCAACAACGGTGTTATTCATCATGACCAGCTTACTGAATTAGAAGTTCAGCAGCAAGCCAAATCGTGTTGTATTGGCCAGTGGGTGATTTTTGTCGCCGATCGTGTAAATATAGCTAAAATCAATACCAAAGAATTTATATCGCAATCCTGCACCTAAAGTCATAAACTGGCGATCTCCGTTATTTGGATCTTCGTAATAAAACCCACTTCGTAGTGCAAAAAGATCATTATACCAGTATTCAATGCCGCTGGCAATCATCAGTTGTTCAGCTAGAGAAAGTGTTTCTGGCCCATTACCTGTTTTACGCTGATAGCTGTCCCAAGATGTAAATAAGGGAGTCAAAAATCCGTCCGAACTGCCGGTAGTATCCGCACGTGCCATTATTTTGGAAATGTCATTGGCAATGGTCAACGTATTTATGCCTTCTTCATCTAAATTAGTAGTAAAAGACCATCCCAGCCGCATCATTGTTGGGAGAGGGTCTTTTTGTCCATTGTCGGTGTATTTCATTTTGGGACCAATGTTAGAAATGTTTAAGCCCGCCTTCATTGATGCATCACGACTCAAAAAATTAAAGGTATCAGATTGATACATACCTGCGATGTCGATTCCCACACTTGAACCAGGATTAATTTTTTGTCCTCCTGATTTCCCTTCTGCTAAACTGCTATAAATAAATCGAGCTCCCGTTCCCAAAGACCAATTTTGATTAATTTGGAAACCGTAGGATAATCCTACTGCTAATTCATAGCTATTAAATTTATTTATAGTGTTACCAGTTTCATTAGTCCGAACCTGTTCGCCAAGGTTGAGGAAGGTAATATGACCTCCGATGGTACCGATATTTTCCAGATGATATTTACCGACGAGATAATCGTAAAACAGGTCAGCATTGAATTGAGGAAGCCATTCGCTATGGGTAATACTTATCTGATTGCCTCGCTGAAACCCCAATCCTGCAGGGTTCCAAAATACAGCTGAAGCATTATCAGCAATAGCAACACCAGTATTTCCCATACCGGCAGCACGAGAATCAGGTTCTATTTGTAGAAAAGGAACAGAAGTGATACCAACTTGTGCATAAGCACCACTTATAGAAAAAAGCAGTAAGATGAATGTGGCAAAAACTTTTTTAACCATAAAAGATAAAAATATAGCATTAAAAACCTGCGAACGGATGAATTGAAAGTACCCTATTTATCAGCTCGAATGCAAAACCTAATAAATTAATTTATCATAATATTTTAAAAATAAAAAAGGCGGGACATGGTCATATCCCGCCTTTTTATCTTAACTTACCATTTCCAAAACCATTGCTGATGCTCCGCCACCGCCATTACAAATGCCAGCACAGCCGTGACTTCCGCCAGTACGCTTTAGAGCATGTAGCAGGGTAACGATAATACGGGCCCCCGAACAACCAATGGGATGGCCAATACTTACAGCACCTCCGTGAATATTTACTTTTTCGGGATCCAGTTGAAGGATTTCATTATTTACTAGCGTGACTACAGAAAAAGCTTCGTTTACCTCAAAAAGATCAATCTCATCCTTAGATATACCAGCTCGTTTTATTGCTTTAGGCATTGCATCAGCTGGGGCAGTCGTAAACCATTCGGGTTGTTTGGCAGCACTTGCCTGACTGGTTATTTGAGCGATGGGCGTAAGGCCAAGTTCATTTGCTTTATCTTCGCTCATCAATAGTACAGCAGCTGCACCGTCATTAATGCTGCTGGCATTTGCGGGGGTTACAGTCCCTTCTTTGTCAAAAACGGGATTCAGTTTGGGAATTTTATCATAATTAACACGCTTGAGCTCATCGTCCATTTTTACTTTAGAAACGTTACCCTTGCGGTCTTTTATTTTCATTTCAATAATTTCATCATCATAATAACCCTCTTCATGTGCATTGATGGCGCGTTTGTAGGATTCTATTGCAAATTCATCCTGCTGTTCGCGGCTTATATCGCATTCATCAGCGCAAATTTCAGCGGCATTTCCCATGTGGAAATCATTATATACATCCCACAGTCCGTCTTTAATAATGCCATCTTCGGCTTCAGCATGACCCAATTTGGATCCAAAACGATGTTTTTGCAGGTAGTAAGGTACGTTGCTCATACTTTCCATTCCGCCAGCAGCAATAATATCTGCTTCGCCAAGCTTAATTTGGTTCGCACCGATCATAATGGCTTTCATCCCAGATGCACACACTTTGTTGACTGTCGTTGAGGGCGTAAGGTCCGAGAGTCCAGCCTTAAGTGCTGCTTGCCGGGCTGGTGCCTGACCAATACCGGCAGTGAGAACATTTCCAAATACCACTTCCTGGATATCATCGGCACTGATGCCTGTCGTTTTAACAAGTTCTGTGATTGTGGCAGCGCCTAGTTCAGGTGCTGAGTATGATGATAAGCTACCGCCAAAAGAACCTACCGGTGTACGTTTTGCTTCTACAATAACTACGTTCTGCATAAGAAAATCTTTTTTAGATTTATAAAGAATGTATTTCAGTTTGTTTAAAATGCCTGATCTAAATCCTGGATAAGATCATCAGCACCTTCAATACCAACGGACAGGCGAATGAGTGAATCTTTTAGTCCTGCTGCTTCGCGTACTTTTTTGGGGATAGAACCATGTGTCATGGAAGCGGGATGATTTACCAAGGATTCTACGCCTCCCAAACTTTCAGCAAGAGTGAAAACCTCTGTCTGACTCATAAATTCTTTAGCTCGTTCCTGAGCGTCATCTTTTAGAGAAAATGAAACCATAGCTCCAAAATCATCCATCTGTTTTTTGGCAATTTCGTGTTGCCCGTGACTTTCAAGTCCTGGATAACTAACTCGTCCCACTTTTGGGTGGTTATCCAAAAATTCTGCTATCTGTTTGGCGTTATCAGTAGCTTGTTGCATGCGTACAGATAATGTCTTTATACCTCGTAACGTTAAATAGCAGTCCATCGGTCCGGGTACAGCACCGGTTGTCTTTATTTGAAATCGCAATTGTTCCATAATCTCTTCATCAGAGGTTGCAACAGCTCCACCAATAATATCAGAATGACCTCCCAAATATTTTGTAGTAGAGTGCAGTACAGCATCGGCTCCAAGGTCTAATGGACGTTGCAAATAGGGAGACGCAAAGGTATTGTCAACGACTGATAACATATTCTGATTATCAGCAAAATCCGTTAATGCTTTAATATCAACGACGCGCAAAAGTGGATTTGTGGGAGTTTCTATCCACAGAAGGGAAGTGTTTTCAGTAGCAGCCTCTTTAACGTTAGCCAGATCGGTCATATCTACAAAAGAAAATTCGATACCGAATGGCTCAAATACTTTGGTAAACAAACGATAGCTGCCGCCATATAAATCATTAGATGCAATGACGTGGTCACCAGGACGAAACATTTTTAATACTGCATCCATAGCAGCACATCCACTTGCAAAACAGGCACACTCATCGGCGTTTTCTAGTCCGGCAATTAATTTTTCCAGTGCTGTTCGTGTAGGATTACTCACTCGGGCATAGTCATATCCCTTGTGTACACCCGGTGCTTCTTGTGCATAAGTAGATGTCTGAAAAATCGGAGGCATTACTGCACCCGAAGTTTCTTCCATTTTTTGTCCTGCGTGGATAGTCTTAGTATTAAATTTCATTACAGAAATTGATTAAAAATTAGACTTTATGTTTTGGGCTTCTTCCTTCATTCCTAAATAAGAATATGTTTGGTACAGATTTCGCCAGAACGTTTTGTTTTTGGGATGTTTCTCAGTTAGCGCTTTGTATAACGGCAGTGATTCTGTTAAAAACTCCTTCATTCGTTTTTGGACAGTTGATGCGAGGTCACCCGTAGCAATACTTTGAACTTGTTGGTACACAGACGCACTGTTGAGATAGAATTGTGCTGCCTGCTGTTTAATATTGATGTTTTGCGGATTGTCTTCTAAAAGTTTGTTAAAAAGTGTATGGGCACGTTGAAACAGAGAATCTACTGAGTTAAAATTATTTTCAGTGAGTTTGCTTTGTTTCTTTTTCAGGTTGTCCATTTGTTGTGAGCCAATATGATATAGTTCTGTGGCCAAACTTTGCTTATAAATAATATTATTAGACTTCTGTTCCACCAGACTTTCTAATAATTGAATAGCTTGCTGGTGCTGTTTGTTCGCTATATATGCATTTGAAAGTCCGTGAATAAGGTTGGTATTTTGGTCAGATATAGAAACTGCCTGTTGGTAGATTCGCACAGCTTTTTGAGGCTGATCATTTTGCAGATAAAGATATCCCAATTGTTCTAATACCGGTATAGGTGGTCGATCTATTTGCTTTTGCGCTTCCTCAAGCAATGCAATAGCTTTTTCCGGTTGTTGGCTGTGATAATATGCCTGTGCCCCCAGCTTGTATGAGGTAGCACTGTCGGGAATAATTACCGTAGCATTGTGGAAGTGATCACCGGCCCGTTTATAATAATCAGAAGCTAATACAGAATCATCCTGGGTAATTTGTACTCCTTTATTGTGTTCGTTACTCCAAGAAACATTCAATAGTTCCGAAGCCTTGTTCTGATCAGTATTTGTATATGCTTGCTCATACTTTTGTGCTGACAGCATAAGCGTAGTATGGGCTTGTTGATATGTTGAAAGGCGACTGCCTACTTCCTTTTTTTCTGCCAATTTGATTAACAACTCCCCTTTTTGATACAACATAGAAGCAGTACTGTCAGATTTGGACAATTGCTTATCCAACTGCTTTATTTGTTTTCTAAGCTGTTTTTGAGTGCGTTTATCAGATTGAGAGGTTGAAGATTTCTGTAAAAGTGTACATCCAAAAAAGAACCCGAATGCAAGTATAACACTTGCTATTCGGGTGATAGAATAATTCATGAACAAAAGTTAAAGCTATATGAGGTTAATTAGTTCATTCCAGCTTTTTTCATGGCTTTTTTGGCTTTTTTGTCCATACCCAAGTTGGTATAGATGCTAAACAGGCTTCGCCAGTAATCTTTATTGTCGGGATCAATTTCAGCCGCCTGTTCATAATACTTCATGGATTGACGAAGGAATTTTCGTCCTTCTTCATCCAGCTTTTTAGCTTTCGCATTATCCTCCGTCATATTACGCTTATCAAACTTGGCTTTTGCTTTGTTTTGGTATATAACACCAAGTGTATTATATGCACCGGGATTTTCAGGATTATATTCTACCGTCGTTTTTAATTCTTTCTCAGCCCGATTTTCTAACTCAGTAATTTGAGAACTTAGTTTTTTATTTTCTTGTTCTAAGTTAGAAATTTTTTGTTTGTTTCCACCTTCTTCTTTGAGCGTCTTAATTTTCTCTTTATTGGCAGAAACAGTATCGCCCAGAGTAAGCGCCTTTTTATAAAGTTGGGTGCCGAGAACTTGGTGAAATTTAGGCTCTTCAGGATTTTGTTGGACAAGTTTTTCAGTAGTACTTATTGCTTTATCAGACTTTCCAACCCGGTTATAAGCATCAGCTAAATTTGAAATAATGTCTTTGTTTTCAGGGAAAAGTTGTGCAGCTTCCTCAAATACTTTAACAACTTGTTGGTTATTTTCCTGATTAAAATGGTAGCTGCCCAACTGCATATAATCAGTAGCTTTTTTCGCAGAGTCAGGTATCATTTTTAGATATTGAGACTTTGCAGAGCTGGCCCTTTTGTAAGATTTGTTTGCACCTGCTATTTGCGCAAGTACATCCCATGACATCGCACTGTCTGGTTGCACCATAGTGGCATTTTCGAGGTGTCCCTCTGAATATTGTAATGGATTATTTACAGTGTTCTTTAAACTATCATTCCGAAAATACTTGATACCGAGATTATGTTCTGAACTCCAAATTTGTTTTTTAATAGTGGGGATACGGTTGATTTCATCAGGAGTATTTTCACTATTTGCTGCAATTTTTTCGCCTTCGGCAAATGTTTCGTTCATACGTTTATAGTAATCCCGTCTAGCAGATGGATCATTTTCTTGTTTTGCTAATCCACTTAGAGCAACACCTTTGTAATAATATCCCAAAGGGTCCTCAGGATATTTTTCAATAGACTCATTTGCTGCTTCTAATGCTACTTGGGGATTCTGACTTTTAATATTTGATTCGGCTTTTTCAACTAGTGGGTTTGAACTTCCACACCCAATCATAACGCCGATGAGCAAGGTCACGAGTAAATATGGTAATTGTTTTCTTAACATGGTGTTAATTGCTATAAAATTGAATATTAAAAAATCCGTTTTGAAATTGGAAAGTAACTATATATCGCCCTTTCTGCAATATAATCACTAAAAATTATTATATTCTTTCTCGTTCATAAAATTTGGCAGTATAAGTTTTATAAAATAAAAATGTTTGGAGCTAGCAAGTATAAAATTCAGCGTAAGCATGATTTTAAGTATATCCAAACCAATGGAGGGCGTTCGAAAACAAGTACACTTGTTTTTCTGCACGGTATGTTTGGGCAGTTAAGTAACTATGACCCGCTGATAAACCAACTTGGAGAAGTTCCGATTGTTGTTCCCGAAATTCCGCTTTATGATGGTTGCAGTTCACAGCTGACGATACGCCAACTCACAAAATGGTTTCATTCTTTTTTGGAGCAGATGGATATTGAACAACCTATTTTGCTTGGTAACTCTATGGGTGGACACTTAGCGCTGGATTATACCTTGCAATATTCCGAAAATGTAGATTCTTTAATTTTGACGGGCAGTTCAGGAATTCAAGAAAAGAATTTCGGCTATACTTTTCCCCGGCGAAAAGATCGCGATTTTATCCGCAAGAAAGCAGCTCTTACGTTTTATGATGATCTTGTTAATGAACAAATTGTGGACGACATAATGGATGTTGTTTCATCTCCGTCTAAAATGCTTAACTTGCTGGCCATTGCCCGGGATACCTACGAATATAATGTTGAAAAATATTTACCGGATATACCACATCCGACATTGCTTATATGGGGACGGAATGATGAAATTACGCCCCCCAACGTGGCTCACCGTTTTTATGAGCAATTACCCAATGCAAGTTTGCGATGGATTGATAAATGTGGACATGCACCAATGATGGAACATCCCGAAAAGTTTGCCTCTTATTTGAATGACTTTTTGATTAATCAGCAATATAACTCAAAACCAAAAATTTCTAGTCATGAAAAAAATTATTCATACTTCTAATGCACCGGATGCGATAGGCCCTTATAGCCAGGCGGTAGTACATGATGATATCGTTTACTGTTCTGGACAGATAGGATTAGATCCCGATACCAATGAATTTGTGGGAGCTGATGTCAGTTCTCAAGCCAAACAGGTAATGGAGAACCTGAAAGCGGTATTAGAAGAAGCCGGATCAGGTTTCGAGAAGACTATTAAATGCGGTATCTACCTTGATGATATGAGCAACTTTGAGACCGTAAACAAAATATATGGGGAATATTTTAAGAATGATCCACCGGCGCGCGAAACTGTTGCCGTCAAAACACTGCCCAAGAATTGCAAGGTAGAAATTGGCTGCACGGCTTATATCTAATATTCGGTATTTGATTATTAGATATGGACCTGGTGATTGCATCAGGTCCTTTTTTATTACTTTCTCAGTTCAAACGTTGTAGTCCGTTTGTTCCCTACCTTGTCAAAGGTTGTGATTTTAATATTCATTACGTTTGTGGGAGTAAAGTTCGGATGATAATAGACAAACTGATTATCTTCGGGAGCATATTCTGGGATGCCCTCTTGCCCATTAACCGTAATTTTTGTTTTCTGATAGGCAATACCGGATAGGTTATCTTGTGCATCAATAAGGATAACCCAATGGCCATCGGGACGTTTTTTTAAACGTGGATTGTTTAACTTTGGGGGGATAGTATCGCTTTTTAGGACAAAAGTTCCCAGCGACTCGACTTCACCTTTTATGAATTTATCAGTAAAAGAGGTCGGAATCAGTTCCCATTTTTCATCTTCATCAAATCGATCGAGCTTATAGAAAGAAAAGCTAGAAGAGGTGGTAAGCATCGAGTCTTTGGGGAGATAGAATGTAAATGCCCCTTGCTGAGGAACAATCTCCGGGATTAGCTCAACAGAGATAGAATCGCCTGATGCTTTTTGAACGGCCATCCCTACAGATACAGTGTCATAAAATGTATGTTTAGGAAATATGGCAAATGATTGTGTATCTGCTGAACGTAAAAAGGTTGTCATATTTGGAGTAATACGCCGAAATATGGTGGGTCCCGTGCCTTGGATATTCATGAACAACGGATCCTTATTTTGTAGTGGTAGAGTCCATCCGTTTTGGTGACGGCTGATATTATCACTGCTGTCTATGGTAATAGTAGTGGTAGAAAACTGCTGTTCTGAGAGTGTTACCCAATCGGGAAACCAACTCCAAGTATGGGAATTGGCCACAATACTGCCAGAAGCCGTTTTTCTTCCCGTGTTGGTTTTCTTTGCTGGGTTTGATGATTTTGCCAATACGGTTATTGAGAACGAAACACTGCTTCTGTTTCCAAAATAGTCTGCAGCTGTAATTGTTACCCGGTGCTTGCCCGGAGCAAGGTTGAGAATTCCGTTTTCACTGCTGGTAGTATAAAAGGGAAGGGTGTTACCGTTAGCCACAAACAACCGCTGATACCCTTCATCTTGTTTTTTTAACAGTGGATAGATACGATCAATGAACATCTGTCCGGTTTCCTGATACGAAAAACTGTCCATCTTGGCATGGAACATCTGTCGACCATCAACACGCATACCGAGTTCGTAAACAGCATAGGAATTGCGGACCCCATTGGATTGATCAAACACATTAATTCCCAATCCCACGGGTCCTGTTATCCGTATATTCGAAGTTTGATACGAAGAGTTACCTCCCCACACATTTTGGGTATGGATTTTATTGCTACCATTAATAGTCGAACGGTGAGAAAACGGTTCAACAGAAATGCCCGTAATTTGTGGAGCAATATTATCTTTGACTGATAGATTGGTCAATAAAGGATTAAATGGCTTATGGTCGGGGGTTCGCAGCTCGAAATGCAAATGGGGCGGGCCAATGCCCGATGCACCACTGTAGCCGATTAGCTCTCCTTGTTTGATAGTTCGGTTTACCCAGCCACTGAATTGGTCTATTTCAAAACTGTAATTATTGGATATACGTACTGAGTCAGCAAAATGCTGAAGCTCATCATTAAACGAGAGCAGGTGGGCATAGACGGAATATGACCCGTCTTTGTGTTTAAGATACAGTACCTTGCCGTAGCCACGGGGGCCAATGGTGATACGATCAACAATTCCGTCTCGGGTGGCATAGACTTCGTATCCACGGCGGCCCCAAGTTTTTAAATCTAGTGCGGCATGAAAGTGGGCAGTACGTGTTTCTCCGAAAGTTGATGTTAAGTAGTGGCTGGCATTGGTAGGCCAGAGGTATTCGGCTTTTGATGGATTAAAACTGGATTGTCCCAGCACCTTCGCAGATCCTCCGAAAAGGATGAACAGTATTAGGATTGATGTTGGCAGGTGCTTCATGATCCACTGACCGTAACATTGAGTTGTACAAGATTATCGCCCAGTGTGGCCTGAATATCATCACCGGGTTGTATGGCTGAAACGCCCTTAGGCGTGCCTGTAAAAATAAGGTCACCCGGCTGTAACGTAAACATAGAGGAGAGGTAGCTGATTAATTTCGTTATCGAAACAATCATTAGCTCGGTATTATCGGATTGACGAATTTCTCCGTTAACGCTGAGTGTAAGATCTATATTCTGAGGGTTGGTAATTTTATTAGCGCGAACAAAGGAACTGATTGGGGCAAAGGTGTCAAATCCCTTTGCTATTGACCAAGGGTGACCAGCCTCTTTTGCCTCTTGTTGGATGTCTCGTGCCGTTACATCAATACCAATTGCATATCCGTCTACATGCTGCAGGGCGCGTTTTTCGGAGATATTTTTACCTCCTTCACCAATTGCAGTTACCAGCTCAACTTCGTGATGCACATTATTACTTTGCTCGGGAATTTGAATAGTATCTCCGTCAGAAATAATGCTGCTGGTAGGTTTTAAAAAGACGAGGGGACAATCCGGCGGATTGTTGTTGAGCTCACGAGCATGTTCTACGTAGTTACGACCAATACAGAATATATTGGTAGCAGTAAGATGGGGCAATCCCGGTATGGTGGTTGACATAATAATCAGAATATAAAAAAGCCTTGGTCTTTGAAGAAACCAAGGCTTTCAAAATATTGATAAAAAAGTTGTTATGCTTGTGGCTCTACATTTACAAATTTACGGCCATTTGCACGTGTGCGGAATACAACCTTGCCAGCTTCTTTGGCAAAAAGTGTGTCATCGCCACCACGACCAACATTTAGTCCTGGGTGGAACTTCGTGCCACGCTGTCGAACAATAATATGTCCGGCTTTGACCATCTCTCCGCCGTATTCCTTAACTCCCAGTCGTTTTGATATCGAATCGCGACCGTTCTTTGTTGAACCTTGACCTTTCTTATGCGCCATAACGTTGTGTAATTTCTAAATTATCCTTCTTGCTTACTTTCCCATGCATCCAAGACCGTTACACGATCTTCATCTTCGGGAATGAATCCTTCTAAATCTTCAAGATCCGTATTATTAATATGCTTTATTGCTTCTTTGGCAAGCATATCGGTAGAAAGCTGTTGCTCGTCGCTTTCTTCGGTCTCTTCTTTTTGGGTAGAAGAAGAGCTTGAACTTGCAGATCCTGAGATAGAAATACTGTTAATTTCTATTTGAGACATCGGTTGTCGGTGTCCGCGCTTCTTTTGGTATCCTTTGCGGCGTTTCTTTTTAAAGACAATAACCTTGTCCGACTTTACATTATCAAGCAATGTTGCTTCAATAGAAGCTCCCTCAATAACGGGTTTGCCGATCGTTACGTCACCGTCATCATTGGTTAAAAAGACACGGTCGAATGTTAAGTCTTGGTCAACCTCGTCACTTTGCTTATCTACAAACAAGACATCGCCTTCAGAAACCCGATACTGATGCCCACCTATTTCAACTACTGCGTACATCTAATTGTAATGATTTGTGGTTATAAAATACGTTTTCACAGAATGCCAAATATAAACTTTTCACCATCCAAAACAAAGTAAAAAAAGCTGATGAATTAAAGGATACAAAATTGTATCATGATAGCTGAAGAAAATCCTATTAAAATTTAGTGCAATGGATAAAGACTTACCAGATTTACACGAACAGGCTTTTATGTTTAAGAATACTAAACGTTTTCAACACGATGGGGGACGGGCATGGATTAAAGATTCACAGCTACACGAGGCCCGGAAAGATGGGAATGGAAAGCTAACGACGGTTACAGAGAAAAAGGATGCGGCCCGCGTCGAATAAGCTGAAGATCACAAGCCTTCCCTGTAATTAATGAGCGAGCTATTTTATGAAATATGTTAAATTTCGGACATGGATTATACTGGTTACAGTAGTTTTAGCCGTGTTTTTTTTACTGATGTATTCTGGCGGTGAGAGGGGAACATATAAAAGTGCACAACCGATTACTGATTCGGTACTCACCCAAACTTATCCTAACATATATGAGGCCATTTCGGAGCGGGATGGCTCATTGTTACAGCCGTACCTTACTCATAGCAACGATGAGGTGCGGGGACAGGCGTGGCGTGCTTTTGCCAATACATCGGTAGATTCACTTGGGCCGTTTATTAATCTAGCCGTCCGGCAAAACACTGCTGTTTCGTGGTTTGGGATAAGTCAGCATGAAATGAATAAAGAACAGTTGCGCCGTTTGGAACAGCGCTGGAAAGAAAATCCCAATGAGCGACCCGGAATTTCAAGAGTGCTGGGACAGCAAGGCGACCAGAAAAGTCTGCAGTTATTTTTACAATATTCGGACTCTACAAATTTCGAAAGTAAATATCATTTAGCCTTGGCTGTCGGCCGATTGGTTGCTCAGTTTGATCTTACAGCTGACCAACAGTTAAAAGTGGTACAGCGTGCTTTTAATGCAAATGAAGATAAGACAACACGGGCTTATTTATATGGATGGTATCGCGGCGATGCTTCTCGATTGAATCCGGTAGTCCAAGATACACTCATGTCGCGCTGGCAGGTACTTGGAAGGGGACTAAGCCCCGAAATTGAACAGTATATCAATAAGATGATGCCGAAGCGTACCACTTCTGAATTGGCAATCTTTTATAACGGAGAACAACGGCTGGACAGTGAGGTACAACTGTCGATAGAATTGGCAAAATCAATTGGTGAAGTTAAGCTTACAGATCAGAATTCATTAGCAGCAAAAATGCTGTTAACCAATGCTAATACGCATGTTCAAGTACAGACACTAAAAAGCTTAAATGGAAAGCTTGATCGGAATGATGGTCTATATAATTATATTACCGGTACGATGCTTACGAATGCACAGCTTGCTGATCCTGTATGGCTGCAGGCGCTTGCGACCTCGGTTAATATTGATAGCGTTCTTGCGGATAAATATACAGATCGTTTAGGCTCCATTCCTCAAGAAAACAAGTATTTTACGCCGAAGGTATTGGCTGTTTATGAAAAAGCTAAGGGTCCTGATGCTTATTTAAACAAAATTGAAGAACTTGTGGGGAGCGATACCCTCAAAACGATGTATGCCCTGCAGAGCATGAACCGGTATTGGCAAAAATTGTCTGGTCAAGAGCAGGCCGAACCGCATATAAAGCAGGTTCGAAGTATCGTTTTTGATGCACTCGAAATGGGCGATCGCGGAGTAGCATATATGACACAGCCGTTGCTGGAAAATAAACAATTATTTAGCAATGGAGATTTTGATCAGATAAATAATGTATTATCATACTTTTCTTTACCGGCAGATGTTGAAGTATATCAGGTTTTTGGGTCCTTATATTATGATCGATTCAGGGAGCAGGCGCGTCCCGTTATTGATTCGCTGGCTGCCCAAAATTATGCTCCACTGAACCGCTCGCTGTCTGATGCAGGTTGGGATGTAGAAGTACCGGAAACGGTTGAACCCAATTTTCGAATGCCTAACTGGGATAGATTATGGGAGCTTGGCCGCCATCCTGTCTGGACCCTGAAAACAGAAAAGGGAAATATTTCTATCGAGATGAATACATTGAGTGCCCCAGCGACGGTATCTATGATCGACAGTTTGAGCAGGGCTGGAGCTTACGATGGTGTACCATTTCATCGTGTGGTACCGAATTTTGTGATTCAAGGTGGAGATATTGAACGTAAAGATGGTTTTGGCGGGCCTGAGTTTGTTATTCCTACAGAAGCTTCAGCTCAAGGGTTTGTGCGTGGAGCAACGGGTATTGCCAGTGCAGGTACCGATACCGAAGGGAGCCAGTATTTTGTTATGCACCAGTGGAAACCGCATCTCAACGGTAGCTATACGCGTTTTGGTAAGGTTGTTGATGGAATGGATGTTGTAGATAATATTACCATTGGAGATAAAGTGTTGTCGACAACTTGGTACTAAGGTTAGTTAATAAAAAATGGCAGCAAGGAACCTATCCTTAATTATGAATTCAAAAATGAGTTTCTTTATATTAAGATGATGTTGTCTGAAATATTAAACGGTATGTTTTATGCTTTTTTCTAAGTCTTGTGTTTATGGGTTACGAGCAACGCTTTTTTTAGCATCAAAAGAGGATGAGGAGCACACCTCCATACGTGAGTTGAGCGAAGAACTTGATATTTCTTTTCATTTCTTAACCAAAATTCTACAGCAGCTTACAGAAGTAGATCTGTTGGAATCTAAGAAAGGACCCAAGGGCGGAGTTCGTTTGACAAAGCCAGCTGAAGAAATATCATTATTAGATATAGTAGTAGCTATAGACGGTGATGAGTTATTTAAAGAATGTGTGTTGGGCTTACCTGGTTGTGGGATAGATAAACCGTGTCCGTTACATAGTATTTGGGCAGAAAATCGTGATGATATTCAAAAGATGCTGGAAACACAGACTCTGCTGGATATGGCTGAGAAGGGAAAACAGCAAAATTTAAGAGTAACTGCTGACGGAAAATTTGAGTGGGGTTAATTTTAAGTAGAATAGATTTAGCACTTTTCAAAACTACTATTTGCAATTCACAAGACAATCCACCCATATACCTAACATTTGGAGATACTGATTTGAGCAGTTGTAATAATATTCAGATTGATGAGCACTGGATTTCGAAAAAAGAGTTGATGGAGCTCATTAATTTTGAAAAATACTTTAGAGCTGTTGCTTGGTTCTGATGAATAAATTTTGTGCTTATGCAGTCATTATTTTCTGACCTCACGATTGTCGAGTTGGCCAGCGTGCTAGCTGGTCCGGCAGTGGGGAATTTCTTTTCTGAATTGGGGGCTGAAGTAATTAAGGTCGAAAATAAAACAAATGGCGGTGATGTTACTCGACAGTGGCGCCAACCGAATGAAACTACTGAGGGTCCCTCGGCCTACTACTCTTCGGTCAATTGGAATAAGGAATCCGTGCTGTTGGATTTTACGGATGATACCGACATGCAAAAGGTCAGACAGCTTCTTCGGGACGCCGATATTGTTATAACCAATTTTAAGAAAGGTGATGACAAGAAATTCGACCTGACATATGAAGATTTAAAAACGTTAAAGCCATCGGTTATTCACGGAAAAATATCTGGTTTTGGAAGTGATAGTGATCGTCCGGCCTATGATTTAATTCTGCAGGCCGAGACCGGTTTTATGTCGATGAACGGCCAACCAAAAAGCCCACCTACGAAGATGCCGCTTGCCCTTATTGATCTATTGGCTGCTCACCAGCTCAAAGAGGGTATTTTATGTGCATTGCTGAAACAGAAAGAAAATCCTAATCAGCCTTTTAATATAGAGGTTAGTTTATATGAAAGCGCGATATCATCGCTTATTAATCAAGCTACTAATTGGTTAATGAATGGTAATATACCGCAACAGATAGGGTCAAAACATCCCAATATTGCGCCATATGGAGAGATCTTTACCACTATTGATGATTACTCTATTACTTTCGGCATCGGAAGCGACCGACAGTTTCGGGATTTGTGTAATATTTTAGATGCTGAGACTTTAGCAGAAGATCCAAAATACGAAAGCAACGAAGGACGTGTTGAACATCGACAGGAATTAGCAGCGATTCTCCGGAATAAAATAGAACAGTTAAAAGGTGTCCCGCTGTTAAAGAAGTGCCGGTCTGAACTGGTGCCTGCTGCAGAAATAAAAAACGTTCAACAGGTTTTTGAAGGACAGAAAGCCCACAAAATGCTGCTCCGGGAGACAATTGAGGGGCGTGAAACGGTACGTCCCCAAACGACCGTTTTTAATATTAGAAGCTAACTTCTTTTCTCTTATACAGGACGTAATGTTGGTATTTAAATATTTAGGACAATTAACTCTTTTATTATTATTTTAAGGTAATCCAAAGAAAACGTCCAAGTATGAAGGTACCAACCGACCTTTCGTCTCTTACCGATACGCTGGAATCAGATATGGACCTCAGTGATCTGGGGATTACCAAACAATTTGCGCCCGGTGAAACTATTGTGGCCGAGGATGCGCCCGTGCGAAGTATTCCTATTGTTACAAAGGGAAGTATTAAGGTGTTGCAATCAGATGACACCTTTAAGGAAATGGTGCTTTACTATCTGCGTCCCGGTGAAACGTGCATTATGTCTTTTTTGGCAGGCTTATATCACGATACCAGCAAAGTGAAGGCGGTAGCCGAAGAGGAGTCGGAAGTACTGTTTATTCCGGTTGTTAAAATTCATAATCTCATTAAAGGGCATCCTGAATGGTTGAATTACATATTTCAGATTTATCACAAGCGTTTTGAGGAGTTGCTAGAAGTTGTGGATGCGGTAGCCTTCAAAAACATGGATGAACGGCTACTTCAGTTTTTAGAGAAGCGTTGTGAAGTCATGGAAACGGACACGCTTTCCATGACACACGACCAGTTGGCCCAAGAGTTGGGAACGGCACGCGAAGTCATATCACGTTTGTTAAAGAAAATGGAGGCTGAGGGCCTTGTAGAGCTGGGTAGAAATAAAATTAGGCTTATGTGACCTAAGTCACTGACATTGGTACTGCGGTGCTTTATTATAGTCTTCGAATGAGAAAAGAAGTGTAGTTATGATTAAAACTGTAAAAAGTAGATTGTTAACCAACTGGCATTTAACGCGATGGATTGCCCTTGCAGTTGGTTCGTTTTTTATCATACAGGCACTTCAATATCAAGATATGATATTGGGACTAGTGGGCGGGTTTTTCCTGTTCCAGGCCGTAACCAATACCGGTTGCCTTTGTGGAAGCTGTGCCGTCACCTCGTCGCCTTCTGCAGAACCGAACGACAGTAATATCAAACAAGTAGAATTTACACAAATCAACGGAATTGATATGCCTAGGACCAAACAAACGGAGACTTTTAACGATATTATTAACGCTGATAAACCAGTGCTGGTAGACTTTTACGCTGACTGGTGCGGTCCATGTAAGATGATGGGCCCCATCCTGAAAAAGCTCAAAAAGAAAATGGGCGATCAGATCAATATCATTAAAATAGATGCCGAAAAAAATGTTGATGCAGCTATTAAATATAATATAAGTGGTGTACCTACGCTTATATTATTTAAGGATGGAGAGATACTTTGGCAGAAGTCAGGTGTTATGCAAGCTCATCAGCTAGAATCAACCATCAATCAAAATCTTGGGATTTCATGAGCGAAGAACATACATATAATGTAAATTTATCCTGGAAAGAGAAACGAATAGGAACGATAGGTTCGCCAGAATTAAATGAAGAAATTGAAGTAGCTACACCGCCTGATTTTGATGGTGGCGAGGAGGATATTTGGTCGCCGGAACACCTATTTGTTTCTTCGGTAAGTAGTTGTTTTATGACCACTTTTATAGCTATAGCTGAGTATTCTAAGCTTGTTTTTGAAAATTTAGAGATAAATGCTACAGCCAAACTGGGAAAGGTAGATGGAAAATTTGAAGTGGCAGAAATTACACTAAAGCCTGAGTTGGTGATCAGCGAAAAGAAATTTACTGACAAAGCCCGTCGGATTATGGAAAAAGCCGAGCAGGCCTGTTTAATTACCCGGTCTATTAAGACAGAAATTATTTTTGAACCTAGAGTTTCTATTAATTAATGTTCTGCATTAGAATTTAACAAATCAAAATAAGAGGAATATCATTATGGATAACTTAAACGATATAGGCTTAGACAAAGCCAAATCAAAAGAGCTCGAAGAAAAGCTGAGCGAACTGCTGGCGAATTATTCTGTATTTTACCAGAATACGCGCGGCTATCACTGGAATATCAAAGGGGATGATTTTTTTGAACTGCATGTGAAGTTCGAAGAATTATATAACGATTTGCAGGTGAAGATCGATGAGGTGGCAGAGCGAATTCTCACTTTGGGATATACGCCCAGCCATCGTTATTCCAACTATATTGAAAAATCAGAAATTGCTGAAAGTAAGCAAATATCAGATGGGAAAGCAGCAGTTCGTGAAATTTTAGAAGCATTTAAAACTACCCTTCGGCTGCAGCGCGAAATTCTTGAACTTTCGGATGAAGCAGGAGACGAGGGGACTAATGCGCTGATGAGTGATTATATCCGCGAGCAGGAAAAAGATGTATGGATGTATTCCTCATATGTCGATACGAAGTAATACTTGTAACGGACAATCAACAAAATCGAACAGATTATGTCTTATCATTTTAGCAAAACATTGGATACTTCTTTTGAAGAAGCTATTGAGAAAACAACTGAAGCACTAAAAGAAGAAGGTTTTGGAGTGCTTACCGAAATTGACATCAAAGCAACGCTCAAGAAAAAGCTGGATGTGGATTTTAAGAAATACCAGATTCTTGGAGCATGTAATCCGCCGCTGGCGCACCAAGCACTAACGGCAGAGGACCACATCGGACTGATGCTGCCTTGCAACGTAATTGTACAGGAGCATGACGATGGTAATGTTGAAGTTTCGGCTGTGGATCCGGTTGCTTCTATGCAATCCGTCGAAAATGATGAGCTGGGCGGTGTGGCACAGGAAGTTCGAGGTCTGCTAAAAAAAGTAATCGAGTCGTTATAACAAATTAGCCGGTGGTCAGGCCATTTTGTAGACTACGGAGTTGATATTCATTCCGGCTCCCACGGAAGAAAGTACGATAATGTCATCTTTCTTAATTTGATGGTCTTCCATCTTATCTCTTAAGATAAGATCCAGCATCGTAGGTACTGTAGCTACAGAAGTATTGCCCAGCCATGAAATTGTCATGGGCATAATATTATCAGGGACTTTTTGGTCGTATAACTTGGCCAGTCGATCCAATATAGCTTGATCCATCTTAGCATTGGCTTGATGGATTAACACTTTATGGACATCCTCGAAAGGGATATCGGCCTTTTCCAAGCTGGTTTTAACAACTCCCGGGACCTTACTTAGGGCATATTGGTAAAGCTTGCGTCCATCCATCTTCATGTAAAGTGTATCGTCACGCTTGTCATTAAAAGAGGGTTCCATCTGCAGAAAAAAAGCCTCTTTTTCGGCATCGGTACGAGCGTCGTGGCTAAGAATGCCTACCGGCATATTATTTTGCTTAGCTTCTAATACAGTAGCTCCAGCGCCATCGGCGTAAATCATGCTATCGCGGTCATGGGGATCACAGATTCGAGATAGTGTTTCTGTTCCAATTACCAGACATTTGTTGGCATCGCCGCTGCGCAGGTAATAGTGGCTCTGGATGACGCCCTGCAGCCAGCCCGGACATCCGAATGGAAGATCATAGGCAATACAGCTGGGATTGGTAATACTAAGTTTTTGCTTGACTCTAGATGCCAGGCTGGGGACCATATCTACACTGGGATTGTCGGCGCGTAAGTCCCCAAAGTTATGAGCTACGATCAGATAATCTAACTCATTGGGATCGGTTCCAGCTGCTTCCAATGCCTTTTGGCCGGCTTTTGCTCCCATATCCGAAGCCATAACGTCGTCGGCTGCATATCGTCGCGATTTTATGCCGGTGATTTCAGCAAATTTTTCAATGATTTCTTCATTGCTTTTCTTATAAGATTCCCCATCAGGCTTTAGAAAACTCCGGTCTAAAAAATCAGAATTTGGCACATTATTGGGTGGGATATATGAACCAGTGCCGGTAATAACTGATTGAATGGATGTAGTCATATTATAATTTTTTTGGGAAAAAGATCATCAAAAAATCTATAGTAGTGTAAGTTGGTAACGCTATCACTATTTGCCGATAGTTATTGTGAGTAAGAATAACCTGATTAAAGGAACTTTATTTTAAATGTACAGTATAAAATAAGAATTTAAAATTATTAAGAGTATTTTGTCTCATAATAGATATGGTGCTAAACTTCTGCAGGGCAGGGGGCTATTTTATGATGCAGGATAAATAATAATGTCAGAAATTTATGTTTGAACTATTGGTTTTATGCTAATTAAGGCCATACAGACCAAGGGATACGAAGCAACATCAGGAAAATTCCCAGCCCGTAGAAAATAAGGATGCTTTTGTATCGGCTGATATCATTGGTTCCGTTCTTGGCTTTAGAGTAGCCAACGGTAATCAAAATGATGGCAATAATCATGGTGAGAGGGTGCTCCAACATATATAGGCGCGACATAGCATCGCCCATGGCTTCACCGGAGAAATTAGATATTCCTTTTGGTGAAATTATATAAAGTACAAGTCCAACAAGAAGCTGTAGATGGGTAATAATTAGTCCCACAAGTGAAACTTTGCGTACCCTTTCTGTGAAGGCCTTATCGTTAAAGTACTTAAATAGCACGTATCCAAAGATAATTGCTAGTGCGGCAAGTACCAGATAAGCCAGTCCTGAATGTAGGTGTTGTAGTCCTGTGTACATAAATAGTTGTTTTAGGATCTTTTTATTTAGAGATCACAGTATAAAAAACTCCGCCTGTAACGGAAACTTAAAACGGATTTTATTTTCCATTGAGCTCTTGCCTAGTAGGGTGATCTAGATATCCAGTCCACAACCCACATAATTTTTGCGCGTCTCTTGGAAAGCGGGTTAGTAGGAGCAATGTTTGGTATATATTCACTAAATTTTCAAATCCCAGAATTGTATCGGTGCTGTTTAATTTATTTTTCCGAACTTTGGCGACTAATAGTATTGTGGAAGGGGAGGGGACGGGTATTCTCTGTTATAATTGCAAAGAGTTCAAGTTCGGCTCATCGACTAGCTCTATTATCTCAAGAGCATCAGATAAATTGTTTTCTTTTTGTGGATGAATCGTATATTCCCGAAGGCATAGATTTATGCATTTCTTATTTTAACAAATCGGCTATAGCCCCAAGCAAAATTGACCCATTTCCTTTCTTACAGGAGAGAGAAAAAAGTGCAAAAAAATATTTGTATTAGACGTAGGATAGTCATAGTTTAAGATAAAATTGTCTTAAAACTTAAATTATAATGATCTTCTCCAAATCATGTGTGTATGGCCTACGGGCGATGATCTATCTCGCGTCGATATCGAGAGAAGATTATGTATCGATCAAAGGATTGAGTGAAAAGCTTGATATCTCATTCCATTTTTTAACGAAGATATTGCAGCAATTAACGGCGGCGGATCTCTTGGAGTCGATGAAAGGCCCCAAAGGCGGGGTGAGGCTGTCAAAGCCCGGTAGTGAAATTACGTTGAAAGAGGTTGTTGAAGCTATTGACGGCCCGGCAATTTTTACCGAGTGTGTCCTGGGGTTACCTGGTTGTGGTAGTGAAAAACCGTGTCCAATGCACGACATGTGGCAAAATACACGGGATGGAATTAATGAAGTATTTATGAGTACCAGTTTGAAGGATATGTCAAAGGAAGGGAAAAAGAAGGATTTACGAATTACACCTGACGGAAAATTTATTTGGGGTTGATGCTTATGTATTGCAGTGCTGCAAATTGTTACGAGAAATGCTTTGCAGCCATGCAATGGTAAAAAGAGACGCCCTTTGGTTACTTTTATCGCTGATATTGAAAACGCCGTCAAGACCTTTAAAATAAGTTTTTGATTGAAATAGACAACGAAGTGTAATTTGGCACGATAGTTGCAAATTCACTAATAAAAGATAAAATACTCTTAAAACTAAAAGCATAATGAATACTCAAATATCAAAAATTACTGGATTGATAGTATTAACAATGGCACTGCTAATAGGCTGTGGCAAGAGTTCGGATAGCGAAAAGGATAGCACGGATTCTGAGGAAGAAAAGCAGGAGCTTACCGATTTTGAAATGACAAATGGTATTGGTCCGGTTGACGAAGAAATTACGATTGAGGAAATCGATACCGAACTAGCCAAAGAAGGGATGCGAGTTTTTGATATGAAGTGCGGTGCTTGTCATAAGTTGGACAAGCGCTATGTAGGGCCTCCATTAGGGGGCGTTATGAATGCACGTACGCCGGCTTATGTCATGAATATGATTCTAAATCCGGAAGAAATGCTTAAAAAGCATCCTGTCGCTAAATCGGTCGGGTCTGAATACCCCACCCGAATGACGAATCAACAATTGACCAGAGAAAAAGCACGCGCTGTGGTAGAATATTTGGCACAAGAATCACAATAAACAATCACTAATACATAACAATCAAAAAAACACAATACTATGAATAAATTATTAAAAAAATCTTTGTTGTGGCCCCTTGCGGCAGTAGCAGCAATAGGTTTTCTATCTGTGGGTTGTAGCTCGAATGGGGAGTTTGGTTCCTCTTCTGACGCTGCAGAGAAAGTTTACGTAGCACCGGGAGAGCACGATGAATTTTACGGCTTCTTTTCCGGTGGTTACAATGGACAGCTTGGCGTATATGGATTGCCATCTGGCCGACATATCTACACCATTCCGGTCTTTTCACAAACTCCGACAAATGGCTATGGATATTCTGAAGAAACAAAATCCATGTTGCAGACTACCGACGGATTTGTACCGTGGGGCGATGCACACCACCCTGAACTTTCTCAAACAGATGGGGAAACGGATGGTCGCTGGGTATTTATGAATGAGAATAATACCCCACGTGTTGCTCGTGTTGGTTTGGATGAATTTAAAACACAAGAGATTATCGAGATCCCTAATTCAGCGGGTAATCACGCATCGTCTTTTGTGACTCCCAATACTGAGTACGTATCGGCAGCTACACGTTTTAGTATTCCCATGGACGAGAAAAATATGGAGAATATGGATGTGAGCATCGACAGCTATAAAGAGAATTTTAAAGGGACTATCTCTTTTATCAAGGTATCTGACAAAGGAAAGATGAATATTGATTTCCAAATTATGATGCCGGGCTTCAACTATGATCTTTCCCACGCAGGAAAAGGCCCTTCTCATGGCTGGTCGTTCTTTACTTCATATAACAGTGAAGAAGCAAATACGATGCTTGAGATCAACGCTTCAAGAAACGACAAGGATTATATTGCAGCTATTAACTGGGAGAAAGCAGCTGAGTATGCTAAGCAGGGTAAAGGTAAAATGATGCCCGGAAAGCACTATCGCAACTATATTGACCATGAAGAAGGCGGTGTTGCTAAAAGTGAAGTTATTGAAAAAGTGCGCGTACTTGATCCGCGGAAGCTGGAAGGTATCGTTTACTTTCTGCCTACGCCTAAATCCCCCCACGGTGTTGATGTAGATCCTACGGGACAATACATCGCAGCGGGTGGTAAACTTTCTACAGTTATACCGGTACACTCATTTGCCAAGATGGAAGAAGCTATCGAGAATAAAGATTTTGAAGGCAAAGAGCAGGGTATTCCGGTATTGAATTACGATTCCATTCTGCATGGTGAGGTCGAAAACCCAGGATTGGGACCACTCCACACCGAGTTCGACGGCAAGGGGTATGCTTATACAACGGCCTTTATCTCATCAGAAATAGTAAAATGGGATATAGAAACAGCCGAAGTTGTTGACCGTATCGACGTGTATTATTCTCCCGGCCACTTGATGATACCGGGCGGTGACAGTCAGAATCCCGACGGTAAATACTTGGTAGCACTAAACAAAATTACTAAGGATCGTTATCTGCCAACAGGACCAGAAATGTTCCACTCGGCACAACTGATTGATATCTCAGGCGATAAGATGAAGTTATTGCTGGACTTCCCTACAGAAGGTGAGCCACACTACGCACAGGCTATTACGGCTGATAAGGTGAAGGAGCGTCAGAAACGATTCTACGAAATCGATGACAATAACCATCCCCGAGCAACAAAAAGTGAGAAAGAAGCACGGGTAGAGCGTGATGGCAACGAGGTGCATGTATATATGACGACTATCCGAAGTCACTTTGCACCCGATAATATTGAAGGTATCAAAGTTGGTGACGAGGTGTATTTCCACGTCACAAATCTCGAGCAGGACTGGGATGTACCTCACGGTTTTGCTGTAAAAGGTGCAAATACCTCCGAGCTGCTCATTATGCCGGGCGAAACGTTGACATTGAAATGGGAGCCCAAAAAGCCAGGTGTTGTTCCGTTCTACTGCACCGACTTTTGTTCAGCTCTGCACCAAGAGATGCAGGGTTATGTACGGGTATCTCCAGAAAATTCAGATACACCAATCTCTTATGGCACAGGTGAATAAATGACCTCAATCCTTGGGGAGAGGAGGGTGAAGCCTCCTCTCTTCTTACCTTAATAGAACTTAAAAAGAAATACCAATATTATGGATACTAAAGAAAAAATTTGGATGGCCATTGCAGCACTAATGCTTATAGGAGTTTATTTTGTTCCCATTTGGAGTATCAGCATGGATGCGCCCCAATACCCAGAGGGAATTGGAATGAATATTACGGTAGATAATATCCAGGGCAAACAGAAAAACGATTTAAAAAATATTAATGGATTGAACCACTATATCGGGATGAAAGAAATTAATCCCAATTCAATACCCGAGCTCAAGGTTATGCCCTATATCTTTGGTTTCTTGATTATCAGTGGATTAGTTATTGCTGGAGTTGGTAATGAAAAATGGATTTTATTTTGGCTCGGAATATTTGTTTTGCTGGCTATTGCCGGTCTAGTAGACTTTTACATTTGGGGATACGATTATGGACATAATTTAGATTCCTCCGCCCCAATTGTAGTGCCAGGTATGACGTATCAGCCACCACTTATCGGTAGTAAGCAATTGCTAAATATTAATGCCACCTCACTGCCGCATATCGGATTTTATATTTCATTACTTTCAATGGGAATAGCCAGTACAGTATGGTGGAAGAGCAAAAAGGATTGACAAACAAAAAGGATACAACAATGTATTTATACAAATTATTAAAGATTATTGCTGTTATAGGACTGTTGCTGTTGGTTACGGCTTGCAGCCAAGAACCAGCAGAAATTCACTACGGTAATGATGAGTGTGCGCATTGTAAGATGATGATTACAGATGCTCAATTTGCATCACAGATTGTTACCGATAAGGGTAAGGTCCATAAGTTTGATGCCATAGAGTGTATGGCCATTTATTATCAAATGAATCAAGATGAGTTGGACGGCGCAAAGCTTTATGTGAGTAATTATGCTAAACCCGGAAACTGGTTAAACGCGAAGAAGACCCAATTTGTAAAAAGTGAAGTGGTCAACAGTCCTATGGGTGAATCCCTGATTGCTTTTCCCTCCCGAAAAGAAGCAGAGAAGCACATTAGTGATCGACCAGGAAAATTATTGAAGTGGGCAGAGGTGTCCCAAATTGAAATGTAGCAGTAAGGCTACAGATTGGTACTGAAAATTTAGAATAAGGATTGAGGCTATGAGATTATTTAAACTAACAATGTTATTGTTTGTTGGGTTATTGCTATCAGCCCAACAGGTTTGGGCGACTCAGATTACCGTTTCTAAGAACGGTGACATCACTTCTGTACAGGCCGGTATTGACCAAGCCCAACCGGGTGATACCGTTTTTGTTAAAGCAGGACGCTATGTTGAGTATAATATCCAAATAGATAAAAGAATCACGTTATTGGGAGAAGACAATGCTATCATTGACGGTGATGAGCAGGGTTTTGTCGTTGTTGTTAAAGCGGATAGTACCGTGATAAAAGATATTGAAGTTCATAACAGTAAAGCTGGTTTTATGGATGACTACGCTGGCATTGTTGTTGAGGAAGCCAATAACGTGCATATCGAGAATGTGAAGATGGTTAATAACTTTTTCGGGATCTACCTCGCAAAATCGGAGGGGACTATTGTGAAGGGAAATCATATTATTGCATCACGTCAGCGCGAAACCAATTCCGGAAATGGTATTCATCTTTGGTACACTAAAGATGTAGAAATTACTAATAACTATGTAAGTGGCCATCGCGACGGGCTTTATTTTGAGTTTGTGGAAGGGGCCTTTATTGCCGGTAACGAAAGCGAAAACAATATTCGCTACGGTATTCACTTTATGTATTCTGATAATTGTCGTTACGAACGCAATACTTTTCGTGATAATGGAGGAGGAGTTGCCGTAATGTATACTTCAAACGTAGAAATCGTAAATAATCACTTTGCTGATAATTGGGGGTCGTCGGCATACGGAATGCTGCTAAAAGAAATAAACAGAAGTATAGTGACTGGAAATACCTTTACCAATAATTCTGTAGGATTGTATATGGAGGCCTCCAGTCGAAACAAGGTGAAAGACAATGCATTTGAACAGAACGGCTGGGCTGTTAAATTGATGGCAAATTCTACGAACAATACGTTTACTGAAAATAATTTTATCGCTAACTCTTTTGAAGTTTCAACGAACAGTCGAATGAATTACAGTAATAATTTTGATCACAATTACTGGAGTCAGTATGAGGGGTATGATCTGGACCGCGATGGTGTAGGCGATGTTCCGCATCGCCCGGTGCGCCTGTTTTCGATTTTAGTAGAGAAACAACCGCAGTCGTTGTTATTGCTGCGGAGTCTGTTAATTGATCTTTTGGATGCCGCCGAAAAGTTTATGCCGGTCCTAACCCCGGAGACACTTATTGATTCTAAACCGCAAATGGAACCTGTATTATGATTTCAATACAACAACTACAAAAAGATTTTGGTGCCCGTACGGTCCTTGATGAGCTGGATTTAGAAATTCCGGCCGGACAGGCTACCGGTATCGTTGGTCCTAATGGATCGGGCAAAACGACAACAATTAAGGCACTATTAGGATTGGTAAAACCTACTTCTGGAGATATCTTAATTGATGGAAAATCAATCGAAGGAGAGTGGGAGTATCGCAATAAGATTGGTTATATGCCGCAGATTGCCCGGTATCCCGAAAATATGACGATTGGTGAACTCTTTCAGTTTATCAAAAATATGAGGAACAGTGATACCAATCGCGATCGGGAATTACTCGAATATTTTGAACTGGATAATGAAATTGACAAGCGAATGCGGGCCCTTTCCGGTGGGATGCGCCAAAAAGTGGGTGCTATTCTGGCGATGATGTTCGATCCCCAAATACTGATCTTTGATGAACCCACAGCGGGGTTGGATCCCAAGTCGAGCGTACAGTTCAAGAGGTTGGTGCACCGCGAAAAGGAAAAAGGAAAAACGGTGCTGTTAACATCACATATTATGAGTGAGATCGAAGAGCTGACCGATCATCTGATCTTTTTAGTGGAAGGGGATATTCGATACGACGGCCCGATGCATGAGCTCATGGAACGACAACAAGAACAGCGGCTTGAAGGCGCCGTGGCAAAAATGATGGAGGAAACAGCAGCATGAAAACACTAACGATTTTAAAATATCAATGGAAAGATCTGCTTCGCGGGAAATGGATTGTTGGCTATGGCCTCATCTATCTGCTCATTGCCGATGCAATGATTCGATTTGGTAATGCAGGGCCCAAAGCAATGCTCAGTATCTCGAATATTATGTTGCTTCTGATTCCACTCGTAGGGATGATATATGGCGCGCTGTACCTATATCAGGCGCGTGAATTTACCGAGTTATTGTTGGCGCAACCGATTGACCGCTCCTCGTTATTTTGGGGGTTATTTGGCGGATTGGCGATCCCGTTGGCGTTAGCATTCACAGTGGGGACAGCACTGCCTATGATTTATACCGGTATGATCCTTACAGCAAATCTGCAATCGATTTTGCTGATCTTGATGCTTGGTATCATCTTATCATTGTTATTTACAGGTATAGGTTTTTGGTTTGGTCTCAAGTTTTTCGAAGATCGCGTGAAAGGACTCGGTTTTGCACTTGTAAGCTGGCTCTTTTTAGCGGTGCTTTACGATGGACTAGTCCTCTTAGCAGTATTTGCTTTCGGGGATTATCCCATTGAAAAGCCGATGCTGGGCCTGGCTCTGGCAAATCCCATTGATTTGGCTCGGATAACTGTCTTACTTGAGTTTGATATTTCGGCCTTGATGGGATACACCGGGGCAGTTTTCAATCGCTTTTTTGGTAGTATGGTGGGGATCAGTGTGGCATTCAGTTGTCTGATGTTGTGGCTCGGTATTCCCTTATGGAGAAGTCAGCAACAGTTCGAAAAGAAAGATTTTTAATAACAGTAGAATACTGATAACACAGATATAACGAACTTTTGCAGCTAAAATTTACTGAGGGTCTACAGGTAATATTTTCTTAAACTGTGACTTTCCGTAAAATCTGTGGTATCTGCATGCTAAAAAAATAAATTATGGAAGATGTTAGCCTCGATCTGATCAAGAAATACAACGTTCAAGGACCGCGATATACTTCGTATCCCACGGCCGTACAGTTTCAGGAGGCCAACGAAGATGATGTAGCATCTTTGCATCAGTACCTAATTGATCGCAATGCCGAGCCTCACCCCGTATCGCTATACTTCCATGTCCCGTTTTGTTTTTCGCTTTGCTGGTACTGCGGCTGTACGAAAGTTATTACCAAAGATCAGGATCGCGGTAATCTTTACCTCGATTATCTTGAGAAAGAGATGGACCAGGTAACTGAGTTACTCCACCCTGATTCCGAAGTGGTACAAATTCATTTTGGCGGAGGCACGCCCACATTTTTAAAACCTGAACAGCTGCAGCGACTTGGTAAGGCGATTCACAGTCGATTTAATCTAACCGAGGAAACAGAGTTTGGCGTAGAGATAGATCCTCGAAAATGTACGCGAGAACATATTCAAACCCTGGCTGATATCGGCACTAACCGGGCCTCGCTGGGTGTGCAGGATACTAATGAAGAAGTTCAAGAAGCCATTCATCGCATTCAGCCGTTTGAGCAAACCAAACAGGTTACCAAGTGGCTGCGTGAAGCAGGAATCGATTCTATTAATTTTGATCTTATTTATGGTCTTCCGCTGCAGACGCTCAGCACTTTTCGCAAGACGATGGATGATGTACTTAGCCTACAACCCGATCGCCTAGCCGTATATAGCTACGCGCATATTCCAAGTATGATGCCGGCCCAGAAGCTCCTCAACGAAGAAGAAATGCCCACAACGAATGAAAAGCTGGCCATGTTACAGCTGAGTATTTCGCATCTGACTGATAATAGTTATCGCTTTATCGGGATGGATCACTTTTCGCGCGAAGATGAAGAACTTTCTCGAGCTATGGATGACGGTACTTTACAGCGCAACTTTCAAGGGTATAGTACATTGGCCGGCGCAGATCTCTACGCTTTTGGAATGTCAGGTATTTCGAATGTGGGTTCTTGGTATTGGCAGAACCAAAAAGATCTTGCTGAGTACTACGAACAACTGGATGAAGGGAAGGCTCCGGTTTTTAAAAGTTATACCCTTAGCAGAGATGATTTGATTCGGCAGGATGTTATTATGAGTATCATGTGCCGGATGGGTGTTGATTTTGATGAAATTGCTGAAAAATGGGAAATTAACTTCTCTTATTATTTTAGCGATGAGCTGGCTCGTTTGCAGGAACTCGAAAATGACGATCTGGTTATTAGAACGAATGATACTATTCGGATAACAGAACAGGGGCGACTCTTCTTGCGAAATATAGCTATGTGTTTTGATAAGTATCTGAACAACAAAAAGCAGCGGAAAAGTTTTTCGAAGACTGTTTAATATGAACTCACAACAAAAAAAATATATCCGAAGATGGTTTTGGTCTGGTGCAATACTCATTTTCTTGATGGTTGTTGTAGGAGGTATTACCCGACTTACCGACTCCGGGCTGTCAATGTCCGACTGGAACTTGATTATGGGCACGTTCCCACCGATGAATGAAGCCGAGTGGATGGCTGTATTTGGGCGTTATAAAGAGTTTCCACAGTACCAGCAGTTGAATATGGGTATGTCCCTTGCCGAGTTTAAAGAGATTTTCTTTTGGGAATATTTGCATCGTCTGCTGGGGAGAATGATCGGGTTTGTTTTTTTGATCCCCTTCGCCTTTTTCTGGATTCGTGGATATTTCAACGCTAAGACGTTGCGTCGTGCATGGATTTTATTTGGATTAGGAGCCCTACAGGGTGCCATGGGTTGGATCATGGTGAAGAGTGGCCTCGTTAACGTACCGTACGTGAGCCATTATCGATTGGCGGCCCATCTGATATTGGCTATGCTATTATTCAGCTTTTGTATTTGGTATGCTCTTGATCTTTATGAAAATGATCCGACTAAGAAAAGTTTAAATGTGCAATCGCTGCGTCGATGGTCAGTCGGACTCATAGTTCTTTTCATATTCCAGGTTATTTGGGGAGCTTTTACAGCCGGACTTGATGCCGGATATATTTACAATACGTTCCCCATGATGAACGGAGAATGGATACCCCAAAATGGGTGGAACCTTCAGCCGCTCATTGCCAACTTTGTAGAAAATCCGGGAACGGTGCAATGGACGCATCGTATCTTAGGCACTTTGCTGGGATTGGTCGCCCTTGGCCTTTGGTGGAAAAGTGACAATTCTGATGTAAGTAACTTGACGAAACAAAAAGCCCGAATATTACTGGGGATGATACTTACACAATATGTACTCGGCATTTTAACCATTATCACTAATGCAGAAATTCTGATTGCCGTAGTCCACCAGGCAGGTGCATTTTTAGTTTTATTTTTCTGGATTTGGTATTACCATGATCTGAAATCTAATTGGGCATCTGTCTAATATTATGCTTAATTTAAGATAAGATAGTATTAAATATTAAATAGGGTCGTAATTTTGAACTTAATGAATGTACAGATATGAATATTGCAGAAGAACGCACAGTTGGAGAAATTGTCAAAGATGACTACAGAGCTGCGCAGGTTTTCCAGCAATACAAACTGGATTTCTGTTGCGGAGGTAACCGTACCATAGAGGAAGCATGTGCGAAAAAGGGGATAGATCCTCAAGAGGTTTATCAGGCACTAGAACAGTTAGGTCAAGCCGGCTCTAAAAAAGATAATTATGATCAGTGGTCGCTGGATTTCTTGGTAGATTATATTGTAAATAATCATCATGGATTTAGCCGAAATAAACTGCCCGAGATTGGTAAGTATGCGAAAAAGGTAGCCAAAGTTCACGGAGACCGTCACGAAGAACTGCACGATATTTATCACGAATTTACTATGCTTCATGCCGACATTTTCAACCATCTTGACAAAGAAGAGCGTATCCTTTTTCCCTATATCAAAGAATTAGTAGAAGCAGAGGAAAATGGGACGAAGCCGGATAAGCCGGACTTTGAAGAAGCTGCCAACCCCATTGCAATGATGGAGGATGAGCATGATGAAGCCGGCTCATCGATGGAAAAGATTCGAAAGCTGAGTAATGACTTTACTCCGCCTGAGGATGCCTGTACGACCTATCGTTTGTTATTTGAAAATTTGGAAGCTTTCGAAAAGGATTTGCATAAGCATGTGCATCTGGAAAACAATATCCTTTTTCCTAAGGCAATCGAGCTTGAACAACAATTGAACTAAATCCAATTAATATTTTTTACGCAATTCGTCTCATTATTCCATAGTAGATATATCGTAATTGCGCGGTAATCTTAAATATAAGAACAGTCAATCATGTCCCAATCCCCACACAAGTTTTCAATTCCTGTAATGGGAACTGGTCACTCTATTGATTCGCCTATAAGAGTAGGCCCATACGGTATCAACTCGGTAATTTCTATTGTAGATGATCTGCTGGTCGAAAAAATCCGCAAGTATTACTGTGAAAAGTACGATTTTGAATATAGTAATATTGGACGCACTGCCGAGGATGGTCGTGCTCGGCGTATTACTGCTTATTTGGATACGGTGCAAGAAATTGTCCAAAAGAAATTCTCGGCGATTAAAAATCAGCCTTTTTTTGAGAATAATGACAAGGCAAAATATTTTGAAATGCTTCCAGACGGAAGTGCTATAAAGGAGAAATATAATCAGCTGGTAAATACTGAAAAGGGCAGCCTGCGTGATCGATTGTCTTGCGAGCTTTCTCGCATGATGAAACCCGGATCCATCGATGTAAATATTATGGCTAAGGTTGATAAGCTGAGTTATACCCAAGATGGCGTTCCTATGAGTAAGGAGTTCAGTGATGCTAGTGCAGCACTCCGCGGTTATGCCAAGAGCAAGGTGTCATCGAGTGTAATTTTATCAGCCGGATTTAACCCACGTCTCTATAACTACATTACGGAATTCAAGGATTTTTACCGGGATGCGACCGGAGAAATTAAGAAGAACATTATCCTTAAAGTCAGTGATTTCCGTTCGGCTCTCATTCAGGGTAAATACCTGGCGAAAAAGGGACTCGAAGTTTTTGAATATCGTATCGAATCCGGATTAAATTGCGGGGGACATGCATTCCCCTCCGATGGACACTTGATGCCGAGTCTGCTCCGGGAATTTCGCGAAAAGCGTGATCAGCTGACCAAAGCTGTACAACCACTTATTAAAAAATATTACAAAAAAAATGCCGATGGCTTTTCAGATAACTGGGAAATTACCGAGCCGCGTCTTACAGTTCAGGGTGGTATCGGAGTAAGCGGTGAGGCAGATCGTTTGTTGAATGACTTCGAGATGGATGCTACCGGATGGGGTAGTCCGTTTTTGTTGGTGCCTGAAGCTACGACCGTGGATAAGCCAACACGTCAATTATTAGAAGATGCCGGCGAAAAAGAGTTGTATCTCAGCGGTGTATCTCCGTTGGGCGTCCCATTTAATAATGTAAAGGAAACAGGATCCCAAAAATGGCATCAAGAACGCATCGAAAAAGATAAGCCGGGATCGCCCTGTCCAAAAGGGTTTCTGAAGTCCAATACGGAATTTACTGAGCAGCCTATCTGTACGGCTTCTACCCAATATCAGTTATTGAAGCTTGATGAAATTGCAGAAAGCGAGATGTCTGAGGATAAAAAAGAGAAAAAGCGAGAGAAAGTACTTAACAAAGCATGCCTGTGTGATCACTTGGGTAACGGAGTACTTATCAATCTTGGAATTCTTGCTGAACATCGTGCTCCACAGGCAATCTGTCCCGGACCGAATATTGCCTATTATGATGGGGAATATACGCTTCGAGAGATGGTTGATCATATTTACGGATGCAGCGAATCGATTGCAGATGAAGATCGCCCCCACATGTTCGCGAAGGAGGTGACGATGTATGTAGATTATGTGGAAGAGCTGGCCGAGCAGTTGGATGGAGAATCAGGCTTAAAAAAATTGCAAAAGTTCCAAAAGAACCTAGAGCAGGGGATGGACTATTGTTTAGAAATTGCTGACTCTGAGCCTTATCAGGATGAAAATTTGTCCTCAATTTCTTTTACTGTATCTAAGCAGAAAAAGCGTCTGCAGTCTATTGTGGACAGTTATGAAGAACGAATTTTAGTTGAAGCATAAATTAGAGATTAAAATTTAGAACGAGGAATAATAATGGCAGATAATAGAGATAGGTCTTGGGCTGAACCGTATAAAATTAAGATGGTGGAGCCGGTTCAAATGATCAGCCGTGAGGAGCGCGAAAGAGCAATTGAGGAAGCCGGATATAACACATTCTTGTTACGATCACGTGATGTATATATTGATTTGTTAACCGACAGTGGCACTTCGGCTATGAGTGATCGCCAGTGGGCTGGGATGATGATGGGTGATGAAGCTTATGCCGGCAGCGAGAACTTCTATCATCTCGAGGAAGCCATTCAAAAGTATTATGGATACGAGCATATAGTCCCTACGCACCAGGGACGTGGAGCCGAGCATATGATTTCTCAGCTTATGATTGATGAAGGCGATTTTGTGCCCGGCAATATGTATTTCACCACAACTAAGCTGCACCAAGAGTTGGCTGGTGGTACATTCGTGGATGTCATCATTGATGAGGCACACGATCCTGAAAACGAACATCCCTTCAAGGCCAATGTGGATCTTAACAAACTCGAAGATCTCATTAAAGAAAAAGGGGCGGAAAAAATTCCGTATGTGTCCATTGCAACTTCAGTGAATATGGCCGGTGGTCAGCCTATCTCGATGGACAATCTTAAAAAGGTACGGGAGCTAACGAATAAGTATGATATCCCGATTATTCATGATATGACGCGCGTAGCTGAAAATGCATACTTTATTAAGCAGCGTGAAGAGGGCTATGAAGATACTCCGGTCAAGGAGATTGTGCGTGAAATTTGTTCGCTTACTGATGGTGCTACGATGAGTGCCAAGAAGGATGCACTGGTGAATATCGGAGGATTTTTAGCACTTGACGATGAAGAGCTTTTCAAAAAAGCGCAGAATATGGTCGTAGTCTATGAAGGGCTGCATACCTATGGTGGAATGGCTGGACGTGATATGGAAGCGCTGGCGATTGGAATTACGGAGTCGGTGGATGAGGATCATATTCGTGCCCGCGTTGGACAGGTGCAGTATTTGGGCGAAAAGCTGATCGATATGGGCGTGCCGGTTGTGCGACCGATTGGAAGTCATGGTGTGTTTTTGAATGCGAAGAAGATTCTTCCGCACTTGAGTCAGGATGAACTACCGGCTCAAACACTGGCTGCCGAGCTGTATCTTGATGCTGGTATCCGCAGTATGGAGCGCGGTGTTGTTTCGGCTGGACGTAATCCTGAAACTGGCGAACATAATTATCCTGATCTCGAGTTGGTACGGCTAACAATCCCACGGCGCGTATATACGCAGGCGCATATGGATGTGGTGGCCGAATCGGTTGAGGCGGTTTACCAGCAACGGGAAGATATTACGGGTCTTGCCTTTGATTATGAGCCGGAGTATCTGCGGTTTTTCCAGTCGCGATTTAAGAAGCGATAAATATTGTTGGTTTACGAATTAATGGCCGTAATCACCAATCTTGTTCCGTACTTCTGGTGCAGAACAAGATTGGTTCATTAATTTAGCCATCATTTTTATTTCCTATTCCATGGTATTTAGGATCGTTTACCTTTATCTCGTTTTGTAGCCATAATTATTTTTCTCGGGGAGTGATAATAGCATTATAAAGATTTTAATTCTTCCTGCGTTTTTTTGGGCAGTTTCGCAACTACCAACTGGTACGAATCCGAAATCCACTGTTTTAGCAAGTCTTCAGGCACCGAATGATCCATCTTAATACTATTCCAGTGTTTTTTATTCATATGATAACCGGGAATAACAAAAGGATATTTTTCCCGGAGATTAATTGCTTTTACCGGATCACATTTTACATTGACTAGCTCAAAGCTGTCAACATCGGTTATACTAAATATTTTGCCTTTAATTTTAAAGACTAGAGTGTCCTCGTCAAAGGGAAAGCCTTCTTCAGCACCGGGAAAAGACAGACAGTATTTTCTATATTCTATAATATTCATCATCCTGTTAACCATCTGAAAATGTCAGGATAAAGTTATTGGGATCCTGGATTGCAAACTCCTTAGTTCCGTAAAAGGTTTCGTGTATGTCCTTGATTAGATTAACTTTATCCTTTATTCCCTGGTATAAATCCTCAAGGTCTTCCACTTTAATGAAAAATGTCAATGCTCCACCTCCTTTTTGGTTTTTGAGATCGGGATATTCATCCCTAATGGATTCTTTCTTTTGGAACATAAGCGAAACACCATCTCTTTGTACTAATGCCCATTCTAAATTCCCTTCTTCCGGAACCGTTTGGAGGAGTTCAAAATCAAGTATATCTGTATAAAATTTGGTTGTTTTATTTACGTCTTCAACCATCAAATTGGGACTCAGTGATTGCAACTTCATAATAAATAATAGGAATTGTCTTTATGTCGGTTTCTTTCTCCTTAAATTAACTAATTTGATAAAATGAAGCTTTGTAAAAAAACGACATCATCATATTTCAGAAGGTAAAAATCCAGCCATTTTTTTGAAATCCTTGGTCAGATGGGCATGATCATAGTATCCATTATCAAAGGCAATATTGAGCAGGTTTTCTTGAGGCTTTAACTCTATTAGTGATTTTGTATAGAGAAATCGAACAATACGAGCATAACTTTTCATATTTACGCCGATGGTCGATCGGAAGCGTCGCTCCAGCTGTCGCTTGCTAATGCCAAAGTTATTGGTCAAATCCTTAACCGTAATATTTCCCTTACGATCTCTGATATATTGAGTCAAGGCGATGGCAATAGGATCAACGCTGTCATCAGACTTACTTTTCATCCTGAAAATCACTTGATCCAATGCTGAGGAGAGCTGTTTCTGTGATTTAAGGCCGACCATTCTTTCCCACGTTGCGTCAGTTAAACCGGGGCATATATTTCCGGCACCAATATTTGTATCCTTCAATTTATGAAGAGGAACGGAGGTAAGCGGACTCATGGCCCCAGTTTTAAAGCGAACCCCCACAAGTCTGGTATTAGGAGTTACACAAACTTTTTGGTATTTGGTCATTATACCCACTGCTGATATGCTCTTTTCGGGTAACCCTGCTTGTTCTTCCACAGCTGAGACAGTACTCCCAAAATTAAATATTAGATCTGTACATCCATCAGGTAGAATACGCAGCGACTGTTCGCTGTCGGTATCAGATATCCAATAACAGTCAACTATATTTTGTAGTGCTTTATCAGGCACCAGCTCTTGGTAACTGCTCATCAGTTTTAAGAGTTGCTTATTGTTTCTTCAAGAGTTGAAAGAACTTTTAATGGGAGAGACAGAAGTAGCCTAGGTTTCTATGTTTCTCAGCCCTTAAATAGATTAGTTTATTAAACCTTTCTTCAAAATAAAAACAATGTTTAAACAAGCTATTCTATCTGAATATTATAATTTTAAGCACAAAAAAGTAATATATGATATGACTTTTTAATTCATTCTAATTTAAAAAGCTATTGATAAAAGGTTAATATTTATAGGTTACTTATTATTACTTATAGATTGGTTGCTTGTTAATGAGTAAATAGCAGAAAGACTTGTTCTGTATGGGGTAATAAGCTTATATTGTAAACAGTTGATCGAAAAAGAGCTCTGCAACTGCAGGGCTTTTTCTAATTATAGCCCTTCTTGAACTATAGCATCCCAAGTATCACACCTCATTTAAAACGACATAGTTCTAGTGTTATTAAATGAGATTTCCCAAAAGACCAATCATGATGAGTAAATTTGACTGGCAAATTTAATTATTATGATCCTTTAATTGGTTTAAGCCGAGCAGAAAAGTGCCGAAGTACATCCGGACTATCGACAATTTTATAGCCCTCCAATTTTTTACGTTGTTCATAAGCAGAGATTATGACTTCAGCCAGGTAGTCGACATGACTTTGAGTATACATTCGTCGGGGAAAAGCCAGCCGAACGAGTTCCATAGCAGCTGGTTTTTCGGAGCCATCGGGTTGTTTGCCGAACATAACAGTGCCAATTTCTACGCCGCGAATACCGCCCAACAGGTAGAGCGCATTATTAAACGACCAAGCGGGATATTCCGTGGGAGGGATGTGAGAAAGGATTTGCTTGGCGTCCAGGTACACCGCATGCCCGCCAGTGGGTTGTACAATAGGAATACCTGCCTCAGTTAGTTTATCTCCTAGATAGCTTATAGACCGGATTCGATAACGAAGATAATCAGGGTCGAGAGCTTCATATAATCCTTGGGCAACAGCCTCCATGTCATAGCCGGCCATCCCACCATAGGTAGGGAATCCTTCAGTAAGGATTTCGAGATTTCGACATTCTGAAGCTAGTTCATCACTATTCAGAGCCAAGAACCCGCCGATGTTGGCCATACCGTCTTTTTTGGCACTCATGGTACATCCATCGGCATAGCTAAACATTTCTTGAGCAATTTCTATGGGCTTTTTATCGGCAAAAGCATCTTCACGTGTTTTGATAAACCAAGCGTTTTCCGCAAATCGGCAGGCATCAATAAAGAACGGAATATTATGTTTATGAGCGATTTCAGAAACACCCTTGATATTAGCCATGCTTACCGGCTGTCCGCCGCCCGAATTATTTGTGACGGTTATCATGATTACCGGAATATCTTCGGAACCAACTTCTCTTATGGTATCTTGTAGCTTTTCCAAATTCATATTCCCCTTAAAGGCATGGTCGCTTTGCGGTTGTTTCCCTTTATCGATAACGAGATCACGTGCTTCGGCCCCGGCATGTTCAACATGGGCACGGGTCGTATCAAAATGGGTATTACTGGGGATGACGTCTCCTTTTTTCGCAATAGTTGTGAAGAAAATGTTTTCGGCTGCCCGGCCTTGGTGAGTAGGAATCAGATGTTTAAATCCGGTGATATCCTGCACAGCCGATTCCAGCTTGTAGAATGAGGAAGAACCGGCATAGGATTCATCACTTTCAAGCATGCCTGCCCACTGTTTAGATGACATCGCTCCGGTACCGCTGTCAGTAAGTAAATCAATGACCACATCTTTAGCCTTTAGTAAAAACGGGTTGTAACCGGCCTCTTTGAGCAGCTGCTCGCGTTCTTCCATCGTGGTAAAACGGATAGGCTCTACCGAGCGGATGCGAAAAGGTTCAATGATGGTATCTGTTTTGAAAGGCGAAAGGGACGAGATTTCCATAATAAAAGCCGATTGTTGGGTTAATATTTAATAGTAAAAAGAGGATTTTGTCTTTGACAAAGTATAATATTAACGGTAAAATAAGACAAATTACTCTTAAATTAGAATTTCTCTTATAATGCTTGATCCATTCTTTAAACCACAGGGGGTTGCAGTTATTGGTGCTTCCCGGAATCCCCATAAACTGGGATACGGCATAGTTAGAAATCTCAAGGAATATCGATATCAGGGCGGGATATATCCGGTTAACAAATCTGCGACTGAAATACTGGATTTGCACTGTTATGAGTCGGTGGCAGAAGTTCCCGATCCTGTGGATTTAGCTATCGTTATAGTACCGGCACCTGTTGTCTCAAAGATTATAAAGGAATGTGGACAGCGAGGTATTAAGCATGCGATTGTAATTAGTGGTGGATTTAGCGAGAGCGGTGAAGAAGGCGAGAAGTTGGAAGAGGATCTTGTTAGCGTAGCAGAGGAATGGGATGTCAATTTTATTGGTCCCAACTGTATTGGCACCATCGACACCCATACCCCGGTAAATACAACCTTTGTAGCAGGAATGCCGGAGTCAGGAGAAATTGGATTTTGTTCGCAATCAGGTGCGATGGTAGCTTCAGTGATTGACTGGGCTCGTGGGGCGGGAGTAGGATTTTCGCGGATTGTAAGTTTGGGTAACCAGGTTGATGTCAATGAAACACAGATGATTGAAGCACTGCACGAGGATGATCAAACGAAGGTGATTACGGCCTATATTGAAGGGGTTTCGAATGGAAAAGAGTTTATGAAGGTAGCCCAGAAAGCAGCTGAAGATAAACCAGTGGTAGCGTTAAAAGGCGGACGAGGGGAAAGCGGAGCTCGAGCAGTGGCATCCCATACGGGGGCGTTAGCCGGCAGTGCCGAGGCGTATGGAGCAGCTTTTGAACGCAGCGGTATTCTACAGGCAGGAACTATGGAAGAGATGTTTGATTGGGCACGAGCCTTGGCTTGGCAACCGCTTCCCAAAGGGAAAAATGTGGCAGTGTTAACAAATGCGGGCGGACCAGCTATCCTGGCAGTTGATGCCTTAGAAAAAGCAGGGATGCAATTGGCTGAACTGACTGCAGAGACTAAAAAATATTTGGAGTCGCGACTACCTAAAGCTGCCAGTGTAAGCAATCCCGTTGATGTGTTAGCGGGCTCTGGTCCGGGTACTTATGCGGTGGCGTTGGATGCGTTACTAACTGATGAAACCGTGGACTCGGTTGTAGTTATACAGGCACCTCAGGATTGGTTTTTGCCAGCCAGTTTGGCTGAAGTGGTGGGTGAGGTAGCTGGTTCGCATGATAAGCCTGTTATTGCATCTATTATGGGGAAAGCCTCTGTGGATGAAGCGCTGAACATATTACATAAGCGAAAAATACCAAACGTTGCTTTTCCGGAGCGGGTGGCTTCAGTCTTGAAAGCTATGGTCAAGCGCAAAGAGTGGCTCGATATTCCACAGCAAACACCTGAGCAATTTACTGATTTTAATGAACAGAAAGTTCAAAAAAGTGCCGCAGAAAAGGATTGGAAATCGCTGCTTGTAGAATATGGCATTGCCTTTCCTCCGGAGCAGTTTGCTGAAAATAAGGCAGAAACCGTTACAGTTGCAGAGTCTATTGGATATCCGGTAGTTTTAAAATTGGTTTCTGAATCCGTTTCGCACAAAACCGAAGTGGATGGGGTGAAATTAGATATCAGGAGTAAAGATGAAGTAACTGCAGCGTGGAATAAAATCAAAGAGGCGGCCGAGTTAGCAGATGTTGATATGGAAGGTGTGCAGGTCCAAAAAATGCTAACAGGCGGGCAAGAAGTGATTATGGGACTTCGGCGCGATCCGCAATTTGGACCTATGGTACTGTTTGGAACCGGGGGGACTGATGTAGAGCTTTTGCAGGACGTGGAATCAGCAATTGCGCCCTTGAATCGACTACAAGCTGAGAATTTGGTGGATGCTACTCGTGCCGGTATTAAGATGAAAGGCTGGCGAAATCAGCCACCGGCTGACCGAGAAACGGTTATTACATATTTGATGCGGCTATCACAGCTTGGCAATGACTTGTCAAACATTGATGAACTGGAAATGAACCCTTTATATGTATTATCCAAAGGACAGGGTGCTTATGCCGTGGATGTCAGAGGTACATTGGTTGAGGATGAAAAAGTAGTAGTACAAGACTGAAAAGTGGGCAGAATTAAAAGATATTTTAGAAAAGATTGAGAAATAGTGACTAAACTAAACAATTATTCTGGTAGCAATTATTTGAACGACGAATGGCTGTGGCATGCTTCCATAACCTGTTTTGTGTTGGCAGGACTGACGGGTTTTCTGTATCGATTGGGGATGATGGGATGGGTGCCCGGAGAGTTATCGATGGGTAATATTCGGCACGCGCATTCTCATCTTATGTTTTTTGGATGGGCAGTCCCGCTTCCGTTGTATATCATTATGCAAAAAATCATTTGCCAAACTGAGGAGGGTGAAAAAGGTGCTGCGTGGATGAAATATTCTATTGCGTCAATTATGCTCTTTGGATTACTGGCCTATCCTTTTTTCCTGTTTTATGGATACCGTCCGGTGGCTGTAGGATCTGCTGCACTTCCGCTATCGGTCATCTTTTCTGGTTTCGTTATGATCAGCTGGTATGGTTTTATGATTGGCTATTGGAAGAGTCGTACGGCCTTACAAGACGATGAAAGTCTGCCGTGGATTGATGGTGCTCTTGTTTTATTGATAGTGTGTTCGCTCGGTGCTTGGGGGGTAGCTGTAATTCAAGAACTGGCTCCGCAATCGCATTTGCTAATGAAAAGCATGACGCACTTTTTCCTTTCTTCGTTTACCGAAGGCTGGGTGGTGTTGATACTATGCAGTATTTTGATCAGTGAGTTTGAGATCAACGAACGAAACTGGTGGACTTCGCCGCAGCTTGCATTGGGAGCTATTGCCATCGGGGCACCGCTGACGTTTTCTTATGGGATATCCGAATCACTGCTGACACCCATGCTGCTAGGAACGGCACGTTTGGGGGGTGGGCTGGCAGCTATTGGTTTGCTGTTAGTAATGAGCGCCATATTAAAATCCGGAAAATGGAGACACCCAATCTGGATTTGGCCGGTTGCACTGTTGACGTTAAAAGGAATAATGCAATTAGGTGCTTCGGTAGTGCCAAGCTCCTTTTGGTTGTCCGATCCTAGTTTGCGTGTGCTTTATTTGCATATTCTTTTATTAGGTGGATTGACATTACTGGCTTTAGCTTGGATCAATAAGAGAAAGTCAGTTTCCAAATGTTTTTATCATCTTGTGGTAGCCTCTATAATGGTAACTCTGACCACGTTGCTAATGTTTACAAGGGTTTGGCCCGAGGCACTTTCAGGAGCATGGGTTGTCGATGCTTTGGCATTGGGAGCTTTGCTTCCGATTTTGGCAGTATTCGCCTATTGGATGATGTTAATACAATCCCAAAAGAAAAGCTCTATTTGATTTATGCCAGATATCAGGAATGAAGAAGATATTACTACCTTGGTCCACGCTTTTTATGCAAAAGTAGAGGAGGATGAACGGTTGGGATATATTTTTAATGAAGTTGCTGATGTGGACTGGGATGATCACCTGCCGAAAATGGTAGATTTTTGGTCGAAGATGCTATTTCAGACTGAGCGATACAAAGGGCGTCCGTTTCGGCAGCACTTGCCGCTCCCAATTGAGAAAAATGATTTTGGTCGGTGGGTTAGCTTGTTTACAGATACTGTAGATGAGCATTTTGAAGGCAACCGGGCTGACTATGCGAAAGAGTTGGCTGTAAATGTCGCGAATTCATTCAGTACACGAATGGCAATGGAAGGGAAGTTTGATCAAAAGGATGAGAACTAATTATGACGAATAATGATCAACAATATACTCAGATAGAATTAGCAGAGTCAGTACGCGAATCTTGTATTGAAGCAGCACGTGATGGGTTTAAAGATGCCTCAATGAGTGGGTTATGCAATGAGGGTGCGATGGAAGCGGCTATAAGTGCAATCCAACAGCTTGATTTACAAAAAGTAATCCAAAAAAAGTGATAAAAAGATGAAGAAATCTATATTAATTTTTACTGTTTTGGCAGGATTCTCTATCAGTGTTATGGGATGGAGTTGGTATCCGCAGCAAAAAGCTAGTCAGCCGGAAACTATGTCCTTGGTACCTATGATGCAGCAGTTGTTGAAAGATATTCAACAGGTTGATCGTGGGGTTTTTACTGAAAATTTTGAAATGATCAAAGAAGGAGCAGGAAATATATCTGATCATCCAACAATGACAGCCGAGGACAAAAAACTGGTAAAGCAAACATTGGGAAAAGAGATGAAGCAGTTTGTGGAATTTGATATGGTTGTGCATCATCATGCCGACTCAATGCGAATGGCGGCTGTCAGAAAAAATATGCAGAACGTACTTAAGCATTATCGTATAACTCAGCAGGGTTGTGTGGACTGCCATTCGAACTATCGCGAAAAAATATCTACAGCAAGGTTAGAAAAGTAATTTTAATGGAGCAACCCATCATAGGATTTCACAAGGATGAAGAAGACGATTGGGTAGCCGAACTACAGTGTGGGCATAACCAGCACGTGCGGCATAATCCGCCGTGGATGTTACGTCCTTGGGTAACTACAGAAGAGAGCCGAAAGAGCCGGCTCGGAAAGAAATTGGAATGCAAAAAATGCGATCGTAACGAACCTCAAGACTTTGATCCGTCATGCCGAGAATAGCACGTGTATTTATAAAAACGGGACTTATTTATTTTTTAGTCTCACTGTTGGTAGGATTGACTGCCGAGTTTAACTGGCTGCAATTTCCCGGTATGGTGCCGCTGTTTTGGCACTTGTTGATGGTGGGGTGGATAACGCAAATTATCTTCGGGGTATCCATGTGGATGTTTCCCGGTCGAACCCGCGAAGAAGGATTTAAGGCTCAGCTTTGGGGGTGGCTGACGTATATATTTTTGAATGTGGGATTGTTACTGCGTGTCATTGCAGAACCAGCTACATACATAGCGGTCGGATCAATATGGAATATAGTAATCGTTATTTCGGCAGTAAGTCAGGTAGCAGCCGCCTTAACATACATTATTGAACTGTGGCCACGTATTCAATCCAAAGAGCAGCGTCGCAGGCAACGCAAGAAGAAGCGACAGAACAAACAGTAAAATTTTACTGCAAATGCTGAAATAAATTCAGCGTGATATAAATGATTTGAAGTTTTAAACCCAATAATAAGCAACTAACAACCGCCTCATGCCTACACCAAGCCGTTGGATGATTAAAGCTTCAATGTTATATATGTTGGTAGGATTTTCAATCGGAGCACTGATTCTTATCAGCAAGGTATATCCCGAGCTTTCCACTGTTTGGAGTTTGCTTACCGTCCATATTGAAGTGGGCATTTTCGGTTGGATCATTCAGCTTACCATGGGAACAGCTTACTGGATTCTGCCGCGATATCTAAAAACAGGATCAAGAGGAAGTTCCAGGTTGGCACTGGTGATGGTTGGACTTTTAAATCTGGGCATTTTAATCAACGTGGCATCCTATCTACAATTTTTAGACTCATCTGCCACCATATTAGGACGATTACTGGAAGTGGGAGCCGTAGTTCTTTTTATTGGATTGCACTGGAACCGAGCCGTGAGTTATAATAAGTAATGAGAAAAAAGTGACGACTAAGAAATAGAAAAGATACTTGTCACCTTCTATTTTCTACTAACTACCCTCTTAACAAGCGTATAGCATAGTAGAGGATAACCAATCCCAAGACTAAGTTAAGGCGTCCCAGCAAGCTCGAAATTTTTCGTATTCGTTTTGTTGTTGGATGGTTGGGCTGCTTGTCCATAAGTTCGGCCGCTTTGGGACCGGCATAAAAATCGTGCACTCCGCTGATAACGAGCACTAATCCAAATACGAGTAATTTTATAAATAGATATCCGCCGAAGACTTCCGTCCAGAACGATCCGGTAAGCAATTGTTCTGCCGTATATCCCCGGGTTAGTAAATTGGTTATGCCGGTGATGATTAGCACCACAAATAATAGCCAGGAAATACGGCTGAACTTTTTACCAATTAGCGTAAAGAATTCACCCTTCTTGTTTTTTAGTAATTCATGACGTGTTACAGGTACTAAAACACCCGCTGTAAACAGCATGCCGCCAATCCAAAAAATAGCTGACGTAATGTGGATAAAGACTGAGAGATAATACATGTGGGGAATTTCTGTTTGAGTAGTCTTACAGAAATAAAAAAAGGCGACTGATATAATCAGCCGCCTTATAAACTATTTTGAGTTGAAGAGTATATTATTCTTCAACTTTGAGAATGCCTTTCATTCCGCTAGCATAGTGACCGGGGAAACTACAGATATACTCATATTCACCGGTTTCCTCAGGAGCGGTGAATGTAATTTCAACCGTTTCTCCACCAGCAGCAAGATCGGTATGAGCAATAATTTGATCTTTCAACTTAGTATCAGTAGGTATGAAGTCATTATCTCGGGCCTTGCCTGCTGCATCAGCAAAGGCGGCAGCATCAGCATCCATAACGAGGAGCACAAAGTTGTGTGCCATGGCCGAAGCGGGAAGGTCGCTTTCAGTAAGCAGACGAAAGCGAAGTTTTTCGCCGGGAGCGGCAGTTATAGACTTGAGCAATACATAGTCGCCCATTTTTTTGCCAGTAGTAATTCCTTCTTTATCGCCTTTAACAACAAATTTCATGCGATCGATACCGATTGCCTCAATCGTACGAACATCATCAGTTTGTTCAGTAGCTTGAGCTTGTGTATCAGTTGCTTGTTCTTCGGTTTGTTGGTCAGAGCCACCACCACAAGCTGCTACGAATAGTAGCATCAGTGAAAATAGATAAGGTGTAAAACGTGTCATAAATGAGATTCATTCTTAGGTTAAAAATTAAGTACTGAAGATACGAAACTATTTAATTGATTACACATTATTTCGCTATCCCGTTAGGCTAGCATCCAACAATATTTCGGTGCCCGACAATGCTTTAGAAACGGGACATCCGTCTTTTGCTCCATTGGCAAATTGCTGGAACGTATCTTCATCAATATCAGAGATATTGGCTTTTGTAATTAATTTTATTTTAGTGATAGCAGGTCCGTCATCGGTTACTTCAAATGTAACGTTCGCTTCGGTCTCTACCGACTTCGGATCATAACCCGCTTGGGCAAGTTCATTGGATAATGCCATAGAATAACAACCAGCATGAGCTGCCCCAATAAGTTCTTCGGGATTGGTACCATTACCACTTTCGAATCGTGAAGCGAATGAGTATTCTCCTTTATAAGAACCGCTTTCCAGCTTCATCGTTCCATTTCCATTTTCCAGGTCTCCATTCCATTGTGCATTTGCTTTACGTGTAGGCATAATATTGTATAATTTAAGGTTGCTTTTCTGTTGTTATTGTTTCGGATTTCTGAGATAAAATCTCTTTTGTCAGTTGATAAATAATCCCTCCCAGAAACAGGAGGATAGCTGCCACATTTCCATAGCTGCCGATAATTCGTACTTTTGAAAGTCCTATCATATCCCCGGCAATCCGTACAAATAGAAAGCCGTGCAATAGCATGAGCGGCAGGTAAAAATAAGTGTGCCAGGGTACTAGTTTACCCGATAATGAAGGAATAATGACAGAAGCATGGGCAAAGATCATACTGAACACAAATCCCACAAAAAGCATGTGGAGCAGTCCGTCATAAATAGGTCCGGCCGTGGGAAAACCGTACCACAGACCAAAAATACCGGCAAGTATAAGCCATCCGTAACCCGTAAGTAGGCAGATGGCACTGTACTTCGTCCACTCAATAGATTTAATAGTCTTGCGAGCAATGTCGTACTTGATGAGCCATCCCGCAATACCCATAAGGAGGAGAGAGGCTATACTCCAACCGATGGTGCGATCGATGTGGGTTATAGTTAAGGCGGCTATCCATCCAATAATAAGTAGCGTAAAAATGTGTTGGGCTCGTTTGGGTGGACGCATGATGCGGTTGAGCTCCAGTCGTTCTCCAAAAATAGTGAGCATGGGAAAAGCCGCCCACCATCCAACAATCGAGTAGATGGGGCTGCTGGCTACAAATAGTACGTTACCTACTAACAGTGAGAAAGCCCCCAGTGCCATAATTAAATGATAGATTTTGGGCTGTAGGTAATAGAGATAAGCCATGACAAGCGTAAGTCCGGCCGATCCCAGGATTAGCGCACCGTGGGATGGAATCGGAAATCCAGTGAGCAGGAGGATGGTGGAGGCTGCTAAAAATACTGGGGCGACGTAGGCCCATTTTTTTTCAAGTGCAGCCGCACGTTCAAGGCCGATGAGGGTACCCAAAAATCCGTTTATCATCAATGGCCCGTGGGCTATGGGCGAAATCGGTGGGTTGCCGGAGGATAGTAATCCCAGGCGGACTAAGCCGGAGTATAATCCAGTAAGTAATCCTGCAGCTGCCAAGATGAGCAGTCCCACAAGTACAGAGGTTGGAACTTTGTTCATGGTTAGAAATTTATTTTATGCACGTTGTTGGGGTGGGGGGTGAGCAAAAAACTCTACATCGTCTTTGATCATATCAACAGACCATTCCGGCTCCCACACTATTTTTGCCTCGTAGTCTTCAATTTCATCTATGGACGCCAATGTTTTTTCGATCTCTTGCTGGAGGTATCGGCGCATAGGACAGCCCGGCGTGGTGACAGTATATTCAAGTATCACCTTGCCATCAACAATCAAGATGTTATATACCAGCCCCAAATCCACGATGTTCACCCCTAACTCGGGATCAATGACATTGCGGAGTTGCCGGACTATCGTGCGCCTATCTATGGGAGTAGAATCCATAATTTGTTATTCAGTAGTTTTGCCGATATGTACTTTCCAGACCTCAGGACCTTCTTTAAGGTAATCCCAGCTGAAACTATTCTTTCCGTGCATCGCTGCCAGCTGATATCGAAGCGGTTTGGGATCATGGTCGTTTATAATGATAAAAGTTTCCCCCTCATCAAGTTCATCATAGGTGTCAAAAATTGTTGCATGTTTTTTATGTGGAGGAATTTTACGAACGTCAATTTCTTCTACTGTACCAGGCATCTTTGTTGATTTTAGTTATAGTTATTGATTAATAGTTAATTGCAGGTGAAGCCCGAATAATCATTAACAAATAACTACTTCACTTTATCATTTCCAGTTTTCGATCAGTTGCTCTCGTTTATTCTCAACGCCGCTCCACTTGTCAACCTCTGGCAATGCTTCTTTCGACTGATTGATGACACAATCATGCCACTCATCAGCCAGCCGTTCATTTAATTCAATGTAATCTACCCATTCCATAGGTACTTCATCATCGGGATAAATAGCTTCTTCAGGGCATTCGGCCACACAGGCATCACAATCGATACATTCCAGCGGATCAATTGCCAGAAAGTTCGGCCCCTCGCGAAACGCATCCACCGGACAAACAGCCGCGCAATTAGTGTGCTTGCAATTTATACATGGATCCGTAACGACATAAGCCATTGGTTTCTAACCTTCTATCAATCATTATTCGTTGCTTCAGTCCAAAGGTAGGAGTCGCAAAAATTAAATTCAACTATAAAAACGGTTTTAACCTTTTTTATTGATTTGCCAATATAATAGCGTTATCTTTGAAGTGGATTGAAACAGCAACTGTTTTAAGAGCAAAAGAGAACCTATGAAATCCGAACAGTCCCTTGAAGGTTTAACGCCTAATGCTACTCTTTCTCAAATCTTGTCTGTGTATCAAAAGGCCGGTGGGCTATTGGAGTCTATTGGCTTGAATGTTTCGGAGCATAAGCAACAAACCTTAAGCTCTGTATGTAGGCAAAAAAAGTGGAGTGAAGACGAGGTATTAGAGTGGTTAAAGGAAAAGCAAGATTCACGAAATAATATTTCGGAAAGGGAAAATGGGTCCAGAGAGGATTTTGGGGATAATTTATCTGAATGGAGCTCTTATGTGGAAGAAGCATACCATAGTCCTACGTTTCAGTTGATTCAGGACATTGACGAAAGGTTCCCAAGGATTAAAAAAGTTCACGGGAATCAATATCCCTGGATAAAAAAGATGGAACATTCAGTGACCCATTTTTTACAAGATTTTCGCCTTTATCTAAAATTCGAGAGTAAAAAGTTTTTTCCGCTTATCCGAAAGTTTGACAACAATAAGGGAAAAGTGTTGGATGGAACTGTCCGTGAGTTAAAGAGATCACATAAAATTATTGCGAATGATCAGCAGCGGCTGCGGAATAAAATGGATGCAGTTCGAGAAAAGGGCAATGGATTTAAAAATCCGGAGCATGCTTGTACCACACTGCGTATTTTGAATCACCAGTTCAAACAGCTTGATACAATGCTTGCTGAACAGTTTGAAATAGAACAGCAACATATTTTACCTCTTGTGCAACAAAAGTTTAAGACCGTATAATTTTAGATTTTAACTAAACATACTGATATGGCACTTGCTGGTTCAAAAAAAGAAATCGTGGATTTGATAAAGCGAAAGGGTACCCTTTCCATTGACGAGGCCGTAGAGAATATTGAGTTGGCCAAAACCACACTTCGCGAGCATTTTTTGCAGCTCGAGCGCGATGGCTATGTGGATCGCGAATATGTGCGCTCGGGTCCCGGGCGTCCCAGACTGCACTATCAGCTTACCTCCAAAGGTAACAGCTTATTTCCATCCTCAGAGTCAAAGCTGATTCGAAATATCATTCACTATCTAAAGAATGACGGGAAGGAACAGTTGGTAGAAGACTTTTTTGAAGATTTTTGGGATCAACGTCTTAAAGAAGCTGAAAAACGAATACAGGAAGCTGAGTTTGATGACATTGAAGACAAGATGAAGGTGCTGATGAATATGCTGGAAGAGGAGGGTTTTATGCCTGAGTTTGATCTGGATGATCAAAACCAATCGCTAACAGTGAAAGAGTGTAACTGTCCTTTTAGCGAAGTGATTAAAGAAACGCGCCTGCCGTGTAAGCTTGAGGCAATGTTTTATGAGAAGATTTTTGATTCGAATGCCAAGCGTACCACTTACATCGCAGAAGGTGATCATGCATGTACGTATGACATCGAAATATCAAACAGTTAGAATATGTTGGAAAGTAATTCAGAAGTACAGACATCAATAGCTGATACCATCAAAAGCTGGTGGATTATTGAATGGGTTTATCCTACAAATTGTTTTATTACCAAATAATAAGATAAAATAGTATTAAATATTATAAGTGCTGATGTTGTTAAAATAGCAGTCAGCTTAGAATCTAAAATGAAATGAGGTAGCATTTATGATCGTTCATGATTTAGCAAAATTTATTGATAACGCTTCTTTTAGTGATTTATCTGAGCAGGCTAAAAAGCAATTGAAGATAAGGCTTCTCGATTCACTTGGTACGGCTATCGGCGCTATTGAAGGTCCACCGGTTACATCTATCAGAAAGATGATTCGTGACTTCGGTGGCTCGGAACAGAGCACGCTCATCGGCGGTGGCAAAACCACGCCCGATAGGGCAGCACTTTACAACAGCGGACTGGTTCGCTACCTCGATTTTAATGACAGCTATCTTGCCAAAGGGGAGACATGTCACCCAAGTGATAATATCGGTTCCATCCTGGCAGTCGGAGAAACAAACGATCTTAGTGGCAAGGATTTTTTAACGGCACTTGGAGTTGCTTACCAAGTGCAGTGCCGCCTGAGTGATGAAGCACCGGTACGTGATAAGGGATTTGATCACACCACGCAGGGTTCCTATGCCGTGGCGGCGGGTGTTTCTAAAGCATTAGAATTGGATGAAGAAAAGACGGCCAATGCGATCGCTATCTCGGGAACGGCATTGAATGCACTCCGCGTTACCCGCACCGGCGCTTTGTCTAACTGGAAGGGGCTGGCCTATCCTCATACCGCATTTGGCGGAACTCATGCTGCTTTGCTTGCCAAGTACGGCATTACCGGACCGCCGGCCGTATTTGAGGGCAACAAGGGGTTTATGGATTCCATTGCTGGTGATTTTTCAATCGAATGGCAAAGCGAAGATCTGGAGCGTGTTACCAACACGATTATTAAAAAATACAACGCCGAGATTCATTCCCAATCTTCTATTGAGGGCATAATTGAACTGAAAGATAAACATGGGTTTACTGCTGATGAAGTAGACAAGATTGATATCGAGATATTCGATGTTGCCTATCACATTATTGGCGGTGGCGAAGAAGGAGACAAAACAATTGTCCGCGTGAAAGAGGAAGCGGATCACAGCTTACAGTACATGGTTTCTGCAGCGCTCCTAGACGGACAAGTGATGCCAGAGCAATACAAACAAGATCGCATTGAGTCCGATGATATCCAGTCGTTGTTACAAAAAGTCAAAGTTGCACCCAGACAGGAGTACAGCGATCGATTTCCCGATGAGATGCCGACAAAACTGACGATACATCTCGAAAATGGAGAAACCCATTGCATTGAAAAGCGCGACTATGAAGGATTCCACACGCGTCCCATGAGTTGGGAGACGATTATTGCCAAATTTGAAGGATTGGCCGAACCTTATACTTCAAAAGAATTACGTGATCAAATCGTTAAAACAGCAAAGAATGTTGAACAACATTCGGTTTCTGAACTGATGAAACTGCTAAGAAAAGTAAAACTAGAATCTTAAGGAATATTTGAATTATGCGGATACGGCTTCCGTATCCCAACAAAAATAAATAAGGTGGCTATTATGGCCGACGAAAAAACATTCGACTTCCTGAATAAAAACGAACGAGAACCCAAACCCAGAAAAACAGGCATTACTGAAATTCGCGGACCGTATTATGCGGTTATGGGCAAACGATATCTCAATGATATTATGGAAACGATGGGTGAACATGTCGATTCACTAAAGTTTTCCGGCGGATCGTTTTCGATTATGCCCAAAGAATCTGTGCAGGAGCTAATTGACATTGCTCATGACCATGATGCGCTGGTTTCTACTGGCGGATTTATGGAATATGTACTTACACAGGGAAAAGATGCTGTAGATCAGTATATCAATACCTGTAAAGATTACGGCTTTGATATTATCGAACTATCGGCCGGATTTATCAGCTTGCCTACTGACGACTGGTTGCGGCTGATAGAAAAGGTCCAGAAGGCCGGGCTCAAAGCTAAGCCCGAAATTGGTATTCAATTTGGTGCCGGCGGCGATACTACCAAGGGAGAACTCGAGTCCGAAGGCACGCTTGATACAGGTTATGCCGTTAAACAAGCTAAGCGTTTTGTAGATGCCGGAGCCTATATGATCATGATTGAATCAGAAGGCATAACTGAAAATGCTGATCCTTGGAGAACGGACGTGCCGGCCGAATTTATTAACGAAATCGGCTTGGAAAAGCTGATGTTCGAAGCGGCCGATCCGGAAGTATTTGCATGGTATGTCAAGAATTATGGTCCCGAAGTTAATATGTTCGTAGATCATAGTCAGATTGTACAGCTCGAAACACTGCGCCGTGGCATCTGGGGCACTAAAAGTCTTTGGGGGCGCGTGCTGACATATAAGGACTAAGATAGTTTAGATGATTCTATTTTACAGGCATGGTTCACCGATACGGTGGACTATGCCTACCTAATTATTCGTTAGAAATTATGGGTAATCAACTGAAAACAAAGCGAATCTATGAGGATTATTCCAAGGATGACGGCTTTCGCCTGTTGGTAGACCGGCTTTGGCCGCGGGGTGTTTCCAAAGAGGAAGCTCGACTTGACAAATGGATCAAGGATATAGCTCCCTCAACCGAACTGAGAAAATGGTTTGACCATGATCCTGATAAATTTGATGAGTTCTCGAAGCGGTATAAAGGTGAATTAACCAATAGGGATAAAACGGTTAATTATTTGCTTGAAAAGGCAGAACAGAAGAAAATAACATTGCTATATGCTGCTAGAGATAAGGACTACAATCATGCAAATGTGTTAAAAGAATTTTTAGAAAAAAAGCTCTAATAAAATATTAAATAAAAATATGCAACAAACTGAAAAAGAACTGGATGTACGTTCACTGATACCAATTAAACGACATGAAAAACTACTGAATCTTTTTAAAGAACTGCCGGCTGGAGATAGCTTTGTATTTATCAATGACCACGATCCTAAGCCGCTCTATTACGAATTCCGATCGATATATGGTGATGTAGTGGGCTGGGAGTACCTGCAGCGTGGCGGACAGGAATGGAAAGTTCGGGTAACACGTACCGAAGCATCACAAGGACGTGAATTCGAAGATGTCTCTACTCTGATGGATCTCCGGGAAGCTGATCCAAAAGACTGGAAATATGTTGTTTTCCACCGTTATGGGATGATGTTAAAAGGAGATACAATGGAAATAATATCTGAAAAAGATCCGGAAGAAATCCGCAATATTTTTAAGAAAAAATTTGATGGTGAATATACGTGGACTTACAAAAAAGACATGCCGGGCGAATACGTTATTCATGTGACCAAAAAAAAAGAAACCGATCCTGCTCTTGAAGATGTTTCAATCGTGAATTCATTTGACGTGCGTTCCCATCCACCCGCCAAGCGCCATGATATGATCTTTGAGGCTTTTGATGAGCTGGATCCTGACGAAGCATTTGTCTTTATTAATGATCACGATCCTAAGCCGCTCTACTATCAGATGGAGGCAGAAAGCGATGAGCCGTTTGAGTGGGAATACCTGGAAACTATGCCCAAAGAATGGAAGGTAAAAATCACTAAGAAAACTGAGCTTAATAACCATTAATATATGCCAGACAAAAGAGAAACCCCGCTTAGCATCCCGTCTTTAGAAGGGCATCATTGTACTGTTGATCTGCGTCTGGAGAAACTGGGTATGGTGCCTTTTTTTGAAGATCTGTCCGAGGAGCAGCTCCGCCAAGTGAATAAAAAATTTACGGCTAATCATTTTGCTAAAGGAGAAGTCATTTATCGGCAGGGTAATACGTCAACCATGTTAAGGGTAGTAGTAGCGGGAAATGTAAAGTTAGTCGCCCATACGTTAGAGGGAGAAGGCGTACTATTGGATATGTTACAACCGGGCGACTTTTTCGGTAATCTCACGGCTGGTAGCAAAGAGGTCTATAATGAAACAGCAGAGACTCAGACAGATGCTTGTATCCTGGCAATTAGGCTTCCTGACTTTCGGGAGATCATGAATCGTTGTCCCTCTGTTGCGATGTCAGTGTTGGATATTACGACCGATCGGCTCAATGAATCCCGACAACGAATTCAACATCTTTCTACATTGCCGGTAACAAAGCGTATAGCTCATATTCTCGTTACCTTAGGCAACAAGTTCGGTGAAGAAAATCGTTACGGACTGCTAATTCAACTTCCTCTTTCTCGCAAAGATCTTGCTGATATGGCCGGCACATCTACTGCAACCACCAGCAGAGTTATGAGTCAATTCCAAGATGATGATCTTATCACATCCGGTCGCCAGTGGGTAGCTATTAAGGACAAGCCGGAACTGTTGCGAATTTCGGCTGAAGATTAAGTTTCCCGCCTCTTTTCTCTCTGTTTTTAAATCCATTTGTACTTAGTTGACCTAGCTCATTTTAGTGCTGTGGCTTGCCTTGTACCTTTTGACTGAACCAAATACACAAACCAAACAAAAGGTACTTGTTATGAAATACTCATCATCATTTTTAAAAATCGCATTAACTTCAATTTTGATCTTCGTATTTATGCTTGGCTTTTCTTCAATCAGTCAGGCACATTGCGATCGCGTCAACGGGCCAGTAGCTGTAGCAGCGAAGCAGGCATTGGAAACGGGCGATGTTTCTAAAGTTCTGATCTGGGTTGGAGAGCAACAGGCCGAAGAACTTCAAACTAAGTTCAAACAGAGCCTAAAAGTCTATAATAGTGGAAAAGAATCCCAGAAACTTGCCGAGCAGTATTTTATGGAGACGACCGTACGGTTGCATCGGGAAGCGGAAGGCATGCCCTATACCGGACTGAAACCCGCCCAACCAAGCTCTGAGGATATTCAAACCGCGGAGAAAGCTCTCGAATCCGGTAATTTGTCACCGGTTACTGATCTACTGGCTGAAGAGATTCAGAAGAAAACGGATGAGCTATATCAACATGCCATGGAGATGGAAGAGAAGAAAGGGCAAAGCGTGGAAGCCGGTCGCCAATGGGTAGACGCATATGTAAAATATATCGTATATGTCCACAAACTGTATCAAAACATCCAGGCCGGACCGGTCCATGGCATTGGGGAATAATAAATATTGACCAAGCGCCTGTCAGGTTTTGATGACCTGGCAGGTGCTTAATAACAGGCAAGTAAAACTTAAAACCTAACAGAGGTAGTTCTTATGACAACGACAAAAACAATATTACGAAGTGATGAGCTAAGTTGCCCTTCATGCGTAAACAATATCGAATCGAACCTGAATCAGACAGAAGGCATTTCTAAAGCTAAGGTTCATTTTAATACTGGACGTATCGAAGTAGAACACGATCCCGATATAGCATCCGAAGAGAAACTGATCGAGGTTGTCCGGCGGTCAGGCTACGAAGCTCATATCTCTCAGTTTTAAATTCATACGATGATGAAATCACTCCAAAAACAGTTACAAAATGCAACAAAACGGAAGAAAGCACTACTAGTCCTCAGCGGTCTGCTTATCACTGCCGGATGGACCGTCGATATCTTTTGGGCTTCGGGTTGGTCGTTTAATGTCTTGATGTTGTTGGCAACAATAACGGCCGGATTTGAGATCGCCCGCCGGGCATGGCAGGGGCTATGGAACGGACATACCAATATTGAACTATTGGTGACTATCGCTGCAACGGGTGGGCTCTTTATCGGTGTGTTCTGGGAGGCCGCAGCTGTTACCTTTCTGTTTCTGCTTGGCGGCTGGCTGGAAGCTCGGACGATGAGCAAGACTCGAGATACCCTGAAAGAGCTCATTAATATGGCTCCGGAAATGGCCATAATTGTGGGTGATGAAGGACGCAGGGAAATTCCAGCCCGTCAGGTCGAAGATGAGATGCAGGTACTAGTTAAACCCGGGTCAAAAATTCCGGTTGATGGTATTGTGGAATCCGGCGTCACAACAGTTGATGAAAGTGCCATTACCGGAGAGCCCATTCCTGCCGAAAAGGAATCCGGCTCAGAAGTGTATGCCGGAACGATTAATAAAAATGGCCGTATTTATATACGCGCCACTAAATCAGGGGCCGATACCACGCTGGCGAAAATAATACGGCGCGTAGAGGAAGCCCAGGAAGAGAAGGCTCCTACGCAGCGTTTCATCGAACGATTTGCAAGCTGGTACACGCCTGGTATTGTGGGATTGAGTATCATCTCCTACCTGTTTACGTGGAATCTAGAACTTGGGCTCACACTGCTGGTGATAGGTTGTCCCGGTGCCTTGGTCATTTCGACGCCCATATCGATTATATCCGGTATAGGCAATGCAGCCAAGAAAGGCATCCTCATAAAAGGGGGCGAATACTTGGAAAATGCCGGGAAGGTGTCGGCGGTAGCATTGGATAAAACGGGTACCCTGACCACCGGTAAACCGAGTGTAACTGAGCTCATTTACTTTTCACAGGAAACTGCTTTAGCCGGTGTAAGTCAGGAGGAAAGTCTTGCGGAAGTACATACGGCTTCTTTGGTGAATGGAAATAATGGGTCGCTACCCTCAGAAGGTGAAGAACTTCTCTATTGGACTGCCATAGCCGAATCAGCCTCCGAACATCCCTTGGCGGAGGCCATTATAGCAGAGACAAACGAAATGACGGATCTCCCGGAACCCGACCAGTTTGAATCTCATACCGGACAAGGAATTGAGGCGGTGTTAGGTGACAATCATATTTATGTGGGGAAGGCCGACTTTCTGAAAGAAAAAGGGATATCCATTGGTGAAGGCATTAATAAAGAGATTCAAAACCTTACGAATAGAGGACGTACCGTGGTATTTACAGCAAGAAATAACAAACTAGTTGGAGCTATCGGGATAGCTGACCCAATGCGCACGGAAACGACGGAAATGATATCCAAGCTTCGTGAAAATGGAATTGAACGTATTGCAATGCTTACCGGTGATGCAAAATCTACGGCTAACGCCATTGCCGGGGAAAGCGGTATCACAGAGGTACATGCGGGGATTCTTCCAGAAGACAAAAACGATATCATCCTTGCAATGCAAGAGGAAGGGTATCAGGTGGCGATGGTCGGAGATGGTATTAATGATGCCCCGGCATTGGCTACCGCTGATATTGGCATTGCAATGGGCGCGGCCGGTACTGATGTAGCCATAGAAACAGCCGATATTGCCCTGATGACAGACAAGCTCATGAATATTCCGGAGGCTTTAAGGATATCAAAACTGACGTTACGGAATATTCACCAGAATGTTGTCATTGCTTTGGTTACGGTAGGTGCATTACTTGCTGGTGTATTTGCAGGATCGGTACATATGGCAGCAGGTATGCTTATTCACGAACTATCGGTTATGCTTGTGATATTTAACGGCATGCGCCTGCGATGGAAGTAGTAATTATACGGAATGACTAGCGAGTGGATTGCAATATTAATAAAAAAGATAAAATAGTATTAAATCTTTATAATATCTTCACATTCAGAATATATACTCAAGTAGAAATTCAGAAAGGCAATTTTTATGAGGAGAACTTATTCAGTCATATTACTTTTTTCATTCTTGGTTGGGGTTGTCCAACCGATTTTGCCTATGATTGAATATCAGTTCTATGAGGGCTGTATATCAGAATTCGTAGCCGAGCAGGAGAATGGAATATCAGTTGATAAACCTGATACAAATACTTCTCAAGATGAATATTCAACTTGGGATAGGTCGGCACATGATCTGCCGCTTCTTAATAACAGTTTTTATCCAGTGGGTATTCATATGGGGTTAACACCCGAGTTGAATACCTTTCCCAATATTAATCGTATACACATCTTTCTTGTTCAGCATCACCTTCATTCGGCCTTTGGGCCTGATCCACCACCTCCGAGGGTTGTTGATTAGAAATACGTAAAACCTTTATCATTTTGTAAAGGTTACTATAGTTGATTTATTGAATACGAGATAGGTGTTGCTAAATTTCAATCAAACCAATTTGTGTACAACCTAGTCAGAGGTATATTGACTACGGCCGATAAAATTATATTTAATAAAGAAATAATGAGGTATTTATTATGAGTTCTGACAAAACAGATAACGGATTTTCTCGAAAACAGTTCATGAAAAACATGGGCGGAGCTATGCTCTCGGGTGGTTTTTTGGCTGGAGCTTTACCGTTTGGTGCTCAAGCAAAAGAGCAGAAGAATAAGCCCAACCTAAAGCCTGCAGCTGTTGAAGCTGACAGGGTGGCTGCTGATCCCACTAATATTCCGGGTCCTATAAAGCGGTCATCGCCTAAAACACATGAAATTGAACTGGAAACTACAGAAGTAGTTGCAGAAATAGAAGATGGTGTGCAGTTTCGCTACATGACGTATGGGGATCAGGTTCCGGGTCCGATGATACGGGTTCGACAAGGCGATACGGTTATTTTAACGCTCAAAGCTTCTGAAAATAACGCGATGCTTCATAATGTTGATTTCCATGCCGTTTATGGTACGGGAGGAGGAGCTAATGCTACGTTTGTGACACCCGGACAATCGAAAACAATAAAGTTCAAAGCAATGTATCCGGGTGCTTATATTTATCACTGTGCTGTACCGCGGTTAGATTATCACATCAGCAGTGGGATGTACGGGATGATTTTCGTAGAGCCCAAGGAAGGATTGCCTGAAGTAGATCATGAGTTATATTTTGGACAAAATGAAGTATATACCCAACAATCAATTGGGGCACAGGGCATGCATGAGTTTGATCACGAAGCAATGCGCGATGAGATTTCGACTTATGTATTGTTAAATGGCGAGAAAAAGGCTATTACTGCTGATCGGCGCGGACCGGTAAAGGTAAAAAAGGGGGAAACCGCTCGCTTATTTTTCGTTAACGGTGGACCAAACCTGTCTTCCAGTTTTCACCCTATTGGTAATGTGTGGACCAAGGCTTGGCGCGAAGGTGCTATTGCCAGTAATCCGGAACGATACGTACAAACCACAGAGATACCACCGGGCAGTTGCGGAATTTTTGAGATGGATTTTCCCGTACCGTCAACTATCCACTTGGTGGATCACGCCTTAAGTCGCGTAGCCAGTAAGGGCATGATGGGTGATATCGTTGTTGAAGGCAAAGATGAACCGGATATTTTCGATCCTAACTATAGTTCATAAAAGTAATTTTACCTTAATTAATTAGAAACTAATCATACAATATCATGTATTTAATCAATAAACTTTTTGCTTCTGTTATCATCGTTATAACAGCTCTTTCACTAACGGCTCCTTCAGCATTAGCACAGGATGCCAAGGTTATAAAGATGAAAGGAACAGATAAATTAAAATTTAGCAAGACAGAGATTACCGCTAAACCGGGCCAGGAAGTGACCGTAAAACTTACAACGGTTAGTAACTTACCGGCCAATGCCATGTCGCATAACTTTGTGTTGCTAACAGCCGGTGCGGATGCAACTAATGTATCACAGACATCAGCTAAGTTTGCCGATAATGAATACATCGCTCCTGAGATGGAAGATAAAATCATTGCTTACACCGATATGGCCGGCGGTGGAGAAACGGTAGAGGTAACATTTACTGCTCCTGAAAACCCAGGGGAATATACTTATGTCTGTACATTTCCCGGGCACTATCTGGCCGGTATGAAAGGTACATTAACAGTTAAGGAATAAGCAGCGAGCCATCCAATACCATTTTGGGAGAAAAGGCTTGTTGTCCTTTTCTCCCAAATCTTTTTAAAATATTCTCATCTAAACAGCGGTTAACTATGTGTTTTTCTTCTATCGACTATTACGGCATTGTGTTTGTGTTATTATTGATGTTGCCCACCACCGTATTGTCTCAGGTTACAATTGAAGGGGAATTCCGTCCGAGAACGGAGTACCGAAATGGGTATCGACAGCTGCGAACTACGGCTACGGAACCTGCCTTTTTTACCTCGCAGCGTACTCGGCTATCGCTACAGTATCAGTCCGAAAATTATAAGGTCAAAGTTGCGGGACAGGACGTCCGCGTTTGGGGAGAAGTCAATCAGCTTCAGGATAATTCAAATGTTAATATTCATGAGGCGTGGGCACGCATTAATTTGTCTGAAATGATACAGCTTAAAATGGGTCGCCAAGAGTTGGTGTATGGTAGTCAGCGTTTGTTGGGCAGTGTTAACTGGACGCAGCAGGCCCGCAGTCACGACGCACTTGTACTTAAGTTTCAACAGCCGCAAGCTCATTTCAGCGTCGATATTGGTGGGGCTTACAACCAAGAGGCTGAAAACGTGTTTGGTAATACATACGGGCTTAACAACTATAAAATTTTATCTTACGCCTGGCTGCAGAAAGGGTTTGGAAGCTGGAATATGTCGGCCTTGTTTCTGACGGATGGATTTGAGCCGCAGCCTGATGCAACCAATTTCCGCTATACCACTGGTGGACATCTTGCCTATGGTAACCAGCCATGGAAGTTTTCCGGTTCGGCATACTATCAGAGTGGGGATGACTTGACACGTAACAATATCTCAGCTTATATGTTTGAGTTCAAGGGTTCCTATTCTTGGGCGTCGTTTCGCTTGGAGGGGGGATACGATTATCTTTCAGGCGGGAAGGCCAGTGATACTAATCCGGCCCGGCACACATTTAATACCTTATACGCTACCAATCACAAATTTTACGGGCATATGGATTATTTCCTCAATATTCCTACTGACACCCAGGGAGGAGGTCTGCAAGATCTGCATTTGGGTACCAATTATGAAATGACCAATAAAGCAGATTTGGGATTAACGTATCACTATTTTGCCTTGGCAAATGAGTTACCGAATTTCCAGAATTCAGGCCAATCGACAGAACAGTATCTCGGATCGGAATTTGATCTGTCGTTTGCTTATCAATTTTCGGAAGATATAAGCTTTAAATTAGGATATTCGATGATGTTGTCAACTTCTTCCATGGATAGGCTGCAGGGTCGTAATGGAAAAGAAAGTCAGCAGTGGGGGTGGGTAATGCTGCAAATTAGTCCGGATTTTGAAAAATAACTTTGGTATGAAATTCTCCATTTTCACCCATAGGGTCGATATTTTCTGATAGATGTTGTAATTGCGTAATAAAACCCTGGTTATATATTTCTCCAACGCTAATTAGGTGGCGGAGATTTTCCCGAACAGCACTAATTTCAATCTTTATGGGGTTGAGAAATAATATTGGCAGCAGTTCATGGATATCTTCTTTCCAGATAGGGAATTGACAGTTTAATCCCATTTGCCCAAAGACTTCTTCGCGCCAGTCTCTGATGTCTTGCAGGTACCAATCACCAAAAACGAGATTTCTAATTTCACTTTCTAATGTATTAAACTCTTCTTGAAGCCGACTCAAGTAGATATCATTTGAACATTTGGGAGGAAGGGCAACGGTAATGAGATCCACGCCTAAATGATCAGCCTGCTTCTTTATATGAGAGAGTCTAATTTGCTGATGGGGGACAACTTGGTTGGTTTCATCAAATGTAGTAAGTAATTGGATAGTGGAATCGGGGTGCATATCGCGATAAAATTGCAGTGCCAGGTAGGCATCTTTGCCGCCGCTCCAAAAAAGAATATCCATATATTAATATTCAGTATATCGAATTCGGTAATCAGAATTAATCCGAGATCGATTCTGAATTCTGATTCCTGAATTCCTATATTAAGCCACTCAATTGAGAAGTAAGGTATTAAAATTCTTTTACAAAAATATCGTCAAATTGTAGAATAAACTTCATGAGCACCAATATTCAAAAAGTTCACTTGCGTACCAAAGGCATCCTGCCCGTCCAAAAATTACGCGTCTTGGCCGAGGCGGGCATCATATCTCATGCGGACGGATATCCGTTGGAAGAAAATCAGTTTCAGCCCAACTCCATTGATCTGCGGCTGGGTGAGAAGGCCTATCGCGTACGATGTAGTTTTTTGCCCGAAGATGAGTCAGTAGATCAAAAAATTGAAAAGCTTAGTCAGTACGATTTTTCGATTACCGACGGAGCCATCTTGGAACCTAACTGCGTGTATATTATTCCGCTCTTGGAAGAGCTGCATCTGCCGTCGCATATTTCTCCGCAAAAAACACTTTTTAACGGGAGTGATAATGGCGTAGGCTATGAGATCATTTCCGGCGAACATCTTTCCGCTAAAGCTAATCCCAAAAGTACTACCGGGCGACTGGATGTGTTTACGCGGGTGATTACTGATCATTCACACCGGTTCGAGGAAATTCAATCGGGATATACCGGTAGAATGTACCTCGAAGTAGTACCTAAGTCATTTCCAATCAGAGTCAAAACAGGTCACCAATTAAATCAGCTACGCATACGCCACGGTCATACAGTGCTTTCTGATCAGGATATTCTGCGCAAACACAGTTCGGCGCCGTTATTATTTAAAGAAGATGGAAATCCAGTGCCAGTGGATGATGTAAAAGTAAATAACGGATTGTTTTTGAGCGTAAATCTGAGCGGCAAAAAAGGAGAAGTAGTAGGATATAAAGCCAAAAATCATCGCGATTATATTGATCTCGATAATATCAATTACTATGAAGTATCGGAGTACTGGGAGCCTATTTATGCTCAGCAAGATGATCATCTGATTTTGGAACCTGAGGCTTTTTATATTTTTGCATCCAAAGAACGGTGCCGTATTCCCAAAGATCTTGCTGCGGAAATGATTGCTTATGACACCGGATCGGGAGAGCTGCGTACGCACTATGCCGGTTTTTTTGACAGCGGTTTCGGCGGTAGGATAGAAGACAAGGGAGCGCGGGCCGTGCTTGAAGTACGTTCACACGATGTTCCGTTTTTGATTGAAGATGGACAAACATTTTGCAGCATGAAGTTTGAGCCCAACACACAAATTCCACCCTATGTATATGGTGACGATATCGAGAGTAATTACCAGGGACAAGAATTAAGACTGGGCAAACACTTTAAACAGGGTTAAGATGAGTTCTCAGAAAGTTACCAAGTGTATTTGTCATGATCAGAGTTTTGAGACGATAAAAGAGTATGCCCGGGAGAAGAATCTTTCTACGATAGATGGGCTGCAGAAGCATGATTTTTGCAGCAATGGCTGTCAACTTTGTTCTCCTTATGTAGAAGCACTGCTTGAAACAGGGCAAACCGAGTTTTTGCCCGGCGAACCTTTTGGGAAGTAAGTAATTAGCCAATGAATATATATTACGCTCCGCCTTCGCAGGTACATTCCCAATTTGTAGAGCTTACCGGCCAGGAAGCTAAGCATGCGTCAAAAGTGATGCGAGCGCGCGAAGGGGATAAGCTTACCGTTGTTGATGGAGAGGGCGGACGGTATGATGGAACTATAGCCCGAATTTTGGATGAGAGCATCCAGATTAATGTCAAAGAATCCGATCGGACTAGCTACCCCCACCCCGAAATCGTACTGGGGTTAGGGATTATTAAAAAGAGAGATCGCCTGGAATTTGCGGTTGAAAAAGCCGTGGAGCTGGGAGCGGCCGAGATTGGTCTTTTTCGGTGTGAGCGGACAGTAAAAGAAAATGTGCGCATGGAACGGTTGCAGTCAAAAGCCCTTTCTGCAATGAAACAGAGCCTCCGCGCCTGGCTTCCCGATATACGATTATTTGATTCGCCAGGACAGCTGGTAGATCATTACCCTGATAGTAATATCTATGTGGCTCATGAAAAGATTAATCCAGATGATCCTGAAAATAGGGCTGATGGTATCAGTACAAAATCACCTCAAAAAATGTTACTGATGATTGGTCCGGAAGGCGGATTTTCTGTTTCTGAGGTCAAAGAGATGAAGGACAGGGGAGCAAAAGTAGTATCCTTAGGGCCAAATCGGCTGCGAGCAGAAACAGCAGCCATAGCTTTTCTGAGTCAGTTTTTATAAATCAAAAAAATCTCTTCTCTCTGAAGACAGATAGCAAATTTGTGCTGGGCGAAATGGTCACTCAGCGATAGACTTATGGTCTCAATTGCCATTCTTTATGTACAGGAGGGGACGGATACAATTAATATTTTTCATTTTTGTTGCCCTGCGTCGGTATAGTATTCCGTTATTTCTGCTTTCCTGGATTAACACTGGCAGAAGCACCATTTTTAAGTTTGGCAATTTCGTCCCACATTGTCATCGCCTCTTTAAGCATGTTGTCAAATACATCATTAATCACGGGATAGTACTTCTTGAGTCCCCAGACCTGTCGTGCGAGCCGAGCTTTAGTAGCACCGCGAACCATCCACTCAACCTGCTGAAAATGATTTTGTGGGATATACAAGGTATCAGACTTAAAATCAGGTTCAGAAAGAGTGTCAGCATTGCTAACAACCATATTACTGTCTTTTAGCATGCTGTACATTTGTTGTACATCTTTATCTTTCCATTCAAACTCATCGCGAAATCGTTGATAGTTGTTTTCCCATTCATTGCGAAATTGATCACCGTTGTGATCAAGATAATTCCGCACAAAGTTAAAGCCGATGCGTTTTCTACGCATATAATTTAAGACAGCTGCTGATTGAGAAGTATCTTCCTGAACGATTTTGTCAGGCACAATACCCCCTCCGCCATAGACAGTTCTTCCACCATCAGTTTTATATTTTAGTGAGTCGGGTACATGTGAAATAAATTCCTCAATATCGCTTTTTGCATTTTGTTCGCGACGATAAATTTCATAGGCATAACTTTTACCGCTTTTCTTACGGTATGGTTTTTGAATGAGCCTGCCTGATGGAGTGTAGTACTTCGAGATAGTTACCCGTATTTTACTTGAGTCAACAAGCTGATACTGTTGTTGTACTAAGCCCTTGCCAAAAGTACGTTGACCCACAATGTATCCGCGATCGTGGTCCTGAATTGCACCACTGACAATTTCACTGGCCGAAGCAGACCCCTCATTTACAAGAACAATTACTGAGGTATTTTTGAATTGTCCATCGCGTCGAGAAAAGTAAGAGCTGGTAAATCGCTTATGCCGGCTTTTCGTAGATACAATTTGTGTTCCGCTGGGAAAGAATTCTTCTGAAATAGCAATAGCCTGTTTCAAGTATCCGCCCGGATTGCCTCGTAAGTCAAGGACAACGCGCTCCATGCCTTCTGCTTTCAGATCGCTCATAGCCGACATGAATTCGCGGTGTGTGGTTTGGATGAAGCGATCCAGTTTAACATATCCGGTTTTGTCATCGAGCATGTACGAAGCTCCCAACGAATACAAGGGGATATCATCCCGTGTTATCGTAAAGTCAATGGGTTCGCTAACATGTGGCCGTTTAATCGTTACGTCAACTTTTGATCCTTTGGGGCCTCGCAGCGTACTTCGAACATCTTCGTTGGTAAATCCAATAGCACTGCTGTCATCAATAGCAATAATACGATCGCCAGACTGAATACCGAGCTCGTCACTGGGTCCGCCGGCGATAGCGGTAATAACAGTTATCGTGTCTTGTATAACATTAAATTGTACACCAATGCCCTGGAACTTACCGGCAAACTGTTCATCTTGTAACTTCCCCATTTGGGGTGAGATATATACCGAGTGTGGATCAAGTTCATCAAACATATGCGAAAGCGCATCCTCGGTGCGCTTGGTCATATTCTCATCGGGGAAAGTATTAGAAATATACAGGTACGCTTCCTCAAACTTTCTTGTTGATTCACTTAAATCGTTAATAGACACATTTTTAAATGTCGTATCAGCCGGCGTACCTTTCAGGTTGGCGGTACTGTCGGAAAGGTTCAGTATGAGTCCCCGAAGGCTATTTTTGTAGAGCGACGAAAGTTTTACCTGGTCCACATAATTATCCAAAATGCGCCGTTGGGTTTGAACGTATTTTTTTAGATTCTTTTGGTGATCATCATCACCTTTCACAATATTTTCTACACCTGCAAACCAAAAAAGCGATAAGAAGAGGAGGATTGCTATATTGGGAGCTATAAATTTTTTAGCGCTCATAATATTCAATTATTGCTAATTACAGTGTACGTTATAACGTAGTGTTATGATGGTATTATTGCTCTCTGTTTCGGAGAATATTTTTTTGTTCGTGGCCACTCCTTACAGAATATAATGACTTAAATCTTTGTCTTTAACAAGATCATCAAGCTGTTTGTTTACATACTCTTTGTCAATAGTGATATCACTGTTGCTAATATCGTCAGGGATAGCAAACAACAGTTCATCCAGCAGCGAAGATAAAATAGTGTGCAACCGGCGCGCCCCAATATTTTCGACCTGCTCATTTACCTGGGCGGCAATAGCTGCTACTTCTTTAAGAGCATTTTCCGTAAACTCTACCGCAACATCTTCTGATGCCAGCATGGCTTGATATTGTTTAGTGAGTGCATTTTTAGGTTGCGTTAGGATATCATAAAAATCTTGCTCTGTGAGTGAGTTAAGCTCAACACGGATCGGGAATCTACCTTGCAGTTCAGGGATCAGGTCAGATGGTTTAGAAACATGGAAGGCGCCCGATCCAATAAATAAAATATGGTCAGTCTTAACCATACCATGTTTGGTTGAAATATTGCTGCCTTCGACGATAGGGAGCATGTCGCGCTGCACACCCTGACGACTTACATCAGGACCGCCACCGCCTTTGTTACTGTCACTTGAAGATTCAGCAACTTTGTCAATTTCATCAATAAATACGATTCCCTGCTTTTGTACGCGCTGGAGTGCTTCTTGCACCGCTGACTCGTGATCAATGAGTTTTTCTGCTTCTTCTTCCAGCAGAATTTTGCGTGCTTCTTCAATAGTGACAGTGCGCTTAGTTTTTTGTTGGCCGCCCATGTTACCCATCATACTTTGCAGATCAATACCCATTTCTTCCATGCCGCCCTGGGGACCAAATACCTGCATCATGGGGGACTTGCCGGATTTTTGCACTTCGATTTCAATTTCACGGTCTTCCAGTTCACCGTCACGTAATTTTTTCCGAAACTTTTTACGCGTACGCTCATTCAGCTCTTTATTTGAAGCTTGGTCAGGATTAAAATCTTGATCATTCGCTTGAAACCCACTGGTGCTATTCCCCGAATCATTTTGAGTAACAGGAGGGATAAGAATATCCAAAATACGTTCTTCGACTATCTCTTTGGCTTCCTCTTTTACGCGATCCTGCATTTCAGTTTTTACCATCTCAATGGCGATATCAGTAAGGTCGCGGATCATGGATTCCACATCCCGGCCTTTGTATCCCACTTCGGTAAACTTGCTGGCTTCAACTTTGATAAAAGGGGCATCGGCCAGAGTAGCGAGCCGTCGTGCAATTTCCGTTTTACCAACTCCGGTAGGTCCGATGAGCAAAATGTTGTTAGGCATAATCTCATCGCGAATTTCCTCATCTGCATTCATACGACGCCAGCGATTACGCAGGGCAATAGCAACAGAGCGCTTAGCTTCGTTTTGTCCCACAATATAATTGTTTAGGGCATCAACGACCTGCTGAGGAGTTAGATTCTTTTGGGTAACAGTTGGTTGTAAAGTGCTCATCAATCTTCCAGTTCTAAAATACTCAAATTATGATTCGTATAAATACAGATATCAGCGGCAATATCCAGTGACTTTTCAACAATTTCGCGGGCAGAGAGGTTCGGTGCATTTTCTTTAAGCGCACGTGCTGCAGACAGGGCAAATGAGCCGCCGCTGCCTATAGAAAGTATTTGATCGTCAGGCTCAATAACATCGCCCTGACCAGAAATAAGCAGTGCTTCTTCCTTACTCATTACTACCAGCAGAGCCTCAAGCTTTCGCAGAAATTTGTCATTACGCCATTCCTTAGCCATTTCTACGGCTGCCCGCTGCAGATTGCCATTATACTGCTTTAGCTTTTCTTCGTATTTTTCGAAGAGGGTAAAAGCATCGGCCGTAGATCCTGCAAAGCCGGCCGCTATTTTTCCATCATATAGCGTACGGACCTTGTTTACAGTGGCTTTCATTACGGTGTCGTCCATCGTGGCCTGTCCGTCGCCGCCGATAGCTGCCTCTCCATTATGGATGATGCCTAATACCGTTGTAGCTTTTAAGTCTGATATACTCATGTAGTTGTCGGGTCGTTCAAATTCAATTCAATCTTATGAAGGTCTGGAAAATATCCAATCGTGTTATTCTATTTGCCGGCTGGGATCAGAACTTTACATCTTTCAAAGAATATCTTACAACGAAAATCCTGAGTGAATATTGAGCCAAACTCAGGACTATAACCCAAGATGACAAGTTAAGCTTTACCAGCCTTGTATATCCCGGGGCTCGGGATTAGTTATAATATTTAGACTTTGATTTATCTTCGGATGGCGATGGTCGCGGCTTACGCGAATCGCGTTCCTCACGGTCGTCATTTTTATAAATCTCTGCCCGACTGCCAACGCCATTACTTCGTTCGTTGGCAATGAGCGCATCAATATCATTTTCTTGCATAACCACATCTGTAATATCAATATCAGAGCCGGCAATGGTCGCTTTGTATTCATTAAGGGAAACCGTGTCGTCAGCAATAAGCGTAATCTTTAGCCAGTAGCGGAACATCCATTTGCGGCGCAGGCTAAAGAATCCTTTTTCGAGATACGCTTTCAAATATGGATTAATGTAAATATCTACTGCACGATAATCAGTCGTCGTGCGGAATTTGCTGAGCCAGGCATCAAGATCTTCAATGATTGTATTCTTCGTAACGACATCTCCTGATCCGCCGCAGGTAGGACAGACATTAGATACCGAATTCACTACGCTGGGACGAATGCGCTGGCGTGTAATTTGGACGAGTCCAAAATCGCTCATCCCAATAACATTGGTTTTAGCGGGATCTTTTTTGAACTCTTTCTTGAGCTCGTCATAAATTTTCTTGCGATTTTTGTTCTTTCTAAGATCAATAAAATCAATGACAATAATACCGCCGATGTCGCGCAGCCGAAGCTGTTTGGCCACTTCGCGTGCCGCTTCCAGGTTCGTCTTCAGAGAATTATCTTCTTGATTGTCTTTTGCGGCATACGGGCCGGAGTTGACATCCACCACGTACATGGCTTCGGTCTGTTCAAAAATGAGATATCCGCCAGAGGGCATACGAACGCGGGGACTAAAAATAGAATCGACATCTTTGGCAATTTTCATGTAGTCAAAAATGTGTTCGCGGCCATTGTATAATTCCACATTGGGAATCATCTGCGGGGCTACTTCGCTGACGTATGACTTGATATTATCGAACGTTTCTTCATCGTCAACCAGTACGCGATCATACTGTTTCGCAAACAGGTCGCGAACCAAGCTTTCAGTCATATCCAGATCTTTATACAAAAGCTGTGGTGGTTCAGCCGTTTCAAGGCGTTCTAAAATGTTCTCCCATTTTTTGAGCACATTCCGCATATCATCTTCGATGGCACCTTTATCTTTACCGCGAGCTACTGTGCGGATAATAACGCCGAACCCGTCTGGCAACATAGATCCCACCAAGCTTTTAAGGCGGTGCCGTTCTTTGTTGCTTTTTATTTTTCGGGATACTGCAATGTATTCGCCCATCGGGATAAGTACAAGAAACCGGCCTGCAACGGTAATATCAGTAGAAATGCGAGGCCCCTTAGAACCTATAGGTTCTTTGACAATTTGTACCAACAGCTTATGGCCGGGCTGCAGAATCTTGCCGGCCCAGTTTTGTTTCTCGTAGTTAGATATGTTCTCAAAATTAGTTTTCTCAAGCTTCTTACGGACGTTTTTTTGAATGGCGTTACGTCCATTAAGCATTTGGACATACTCTTTAAGATGATCGCCTGCATCAGAGAAGTGCAAAAAGGCATCTTTCGGCGTACCCATATCAATAAAGGCTGCCCGAATGCCGCTCATTACCTTGTGAACGTTAGCTACATAAATGTTACCTACAGTACGTTCATTTTGGTCAGATTCTATAAAAAGTTGGGCAAGTTCGTTATTTTCCAGCAGTGCAATACGCGTCTGCTTGCCCGAAGCGTGAATTATAATTTGGTTTTCCATTACAATAATCCTTCACGCAGATGCTGTCCTCCGGATTTTCATCCTTGTCATCAATGATTCAAAAAAGTCTTACAATATGGCAATCTGTAAAATACATCTTAGCGGAGGTTCAGCACCCGCTACATTAAAATTCCTGTTAGGAGAAAATTTGATCAAAAAATGTCAGGGTATTCAGCGAAGGAAGGGGAAACAGTAGATTATTTCAACAGCATGGCGAACGTCGAGCGTTCGATTTAAAGATCAAAAACCAAGTTCCTAAAAAAGAATATTAAAAAATTGAAATAATACTGCTGAAAACATCTAAAACTACACAAAAACTTTAAATCCTTCGTACACTGAATATCATCAATAAATACCACACAAATATACAAGTAGTTTTACTATTATGTAAACGGTAATCTGCCGGCTGTGATACGATTAATGGTTTTAAGTAAACTATTCGGAGAATTGGTTGTTTTCTCAGCTTATCGTATACCTTATGATATTATGTATGCGTGAATGTATACTGCCCCCTTATCTTCTTGTTATTCCTCTTGTGTAGCCCGTGTGATGTTAGCTCCTACATTGGTAAGTTTTTGCTCCAAATCTTCATAGCCACGATCAAGGTGGTAGATACGCAGTACATCCGTCTTTCCTTCGGCAACCATGCCTGCCAGCACCAGACTTACACTGGCCCGCAGATCGGTACTCATAACGGAAGCACCTTTAAGCGTGGTTTTACCGTTAATCCGTACCGTATTTTCTTTTACATTCATTTCAGCGCCCAGCCGTACAACTTCGGGCACGTAACTAAATCGATCATAATAAACTGTATCAGTAACCGATGATTGACCGTCAGCTTGCGTCATCATGGTAGCCCACTGGGCCTGTAAATCGGTAGGGAAGCCCGGATATATTGCCGTTTCTATAGAGGTAGGATTAATTTTTTCAGGCGCTTTAATATGAATGGAATCTCCGTTGATATCCATATCGACGCCCGTCTTGCGAAAGGTCTCAGGAAAATGACCCAAGTCGTCAACATCTACATTTTCTAATGTTACATTTGATTGCGGATGCATAGCGGCACCAATCATAAAAGTACCGGTCTCAATACGATCGGATGCATTGCGGATATGAGCTCCCTTGAGACTGTCAACGCCACGGATAGTGAGCGTGCTAGTGCCGATGCCTTCGATATTGGCCCCCATTTCGGACAGTTTTTTGCACAACAGCACAACGTCAGGCTCTTTGGCGGCGTTTTCAATGGTAAACTCTTTTGCTCTGAGTACTGAGGCCAGCACAAGGTTCACTGTTGCACCGACACTGCTGGGTTCCAGCTTAAAACGGCCGCCTTCCATCATCTCAGGAGCATTGGCCAGTACATATCCTTCTTCAAGATCGATTTCGGCACCCATGGCGCGCATGCCGTCGAGGTGCAGGTCAACGGGACGCGGTCCCCACGCACAGCCGCCGGGTAGTGATACTTTTGCTTCTCCATATTTACCCAGTAGGGCACCCAGCATATAAAAAGAGGCGCGCATCTTACGGACCAGCTCGTAGGGCGCTTCCAGGTGCGTCAGATTTTTGGGATCGATAGTAAGTCTCCCATCATCTTCATCAAAATCTACGCGGCAGCCGGTGACCCGAATTACGTTATTAAACGTATAAATGTCGCGCAGTTTGGGAATATTTGTAATGGTGGTCGGCGAATCGCCGAGAATAGCTGCTGCCATTAGTGGCAGGGCAGCATTTTTAGATCCGCTGATTGGAATAGTGCCTTGCAGGGGAGTAGGTCCTTCTATAACAAATTTATCCACTTGCTTCTATCTCTAAAATTAGTGCGTCTTTTTCTAATGAATCTCCTTCAGCTATGTTGATAGATACTACTTTGCCATCGATGGGCGCTTTTAGCTCATTTTCCATTTTCATGGCTTCGAGGATGGCTACGGGCTGTCCAAGTTCTACTTCGTCGCCTTCAGATACCAAGACTTCCAGAATCTTACCCGGCATGGGAGCGTTTAGCTCACCTTCACCAATTTCTCCGGCCGTTTTAAAACCTAGCCTGTCAAGCAATAGGTCTTGCTCATCTCGTACCGTAACTGAATGCCAGTTGCCATTGAGCGTAAACGTTACCGTATGCTTGTCGTATGATACATTATCAATTTGGTACAGTTTTGTTCCCATCCGTAGTAGGTAACGCCCATTCTTTTGCCGGCTGAACTGATAAGATTGGTGCTGGTCACCGAATACTGCTGTATTATCGTCTTCCAGCAGTTCCAGTTTGGTTACTTTGTCATCGAAGGTTGCTTCAAATTCCATAAGTTAGTGTGATTTTATTTCTCCAAGTCCTTTGCTGGTAGCCTGAAAGGTAAAATCTTGCAGGTTATCGGTATCATAAAAGCTGGTGAGCGAAATTTTATTGCCGCTCCGTTCGTATGCTTCAATAAATCCAAAGCTAAGCAAATTGATAAGATCATCGCGCAGCTCACCGTGCAGAAGTCCCGTTTCTTCCAGAATATCCTGATATTTTTCCGGAAAAATAAGTTTTTCCAGTACGCGCTTTTCTGTTTGTGATATCTTTCGCTTGCTCATAACTGCTTATCTTAAAAATCATGAAAATAGCAGGCCGACAGGGATTTCCCAATTATTCAATGCGAACATCTCCGTAGCTTATCAGGTTTTGCTTACCGTCGTAAATAAGGATGCGATACAAACCTTCCTTTGTGGTATTCTCAGCGATGTTACTCCCTTCAAGGGCAATGGAATTAAAATCAATAAGTTCACTTTGATCTAACTGTCGAAGCAGGGGAAATTGGGTATCAGTAGGTAAACGAAATTTTCGAATTACGATGACATTAACAGGATCTGAGACATTGAATTCTATTTGTAAATTAAGAGTACTGTTATAAGGCAGGGGATTAGGATGGGGAGGGTCAGACAGTTCAGAGCTGATGGAAATCAGCCGATTATACATTGGGCCCACCCGCCAGTCATCGGGATCAGTTTGGCCAACAATTTCACCATTGCTATCGGTCTTAGTGATTTTATCCGGAGTGGTAAGTGCTCGATTTTCAAAATCGCGCTGGTCGTTGCTTTTGGAGCATCCCATAAGCAATAAGACACTGAATACAGTAATCCAAAAAGCAAATTTGTTGATAATCATAGCTGGAGCGGCATAATAGCATTTCAAATTAAGCAGTATAATATCGAACTTTGGGAACTTATTTGAAACTAAATTATCATATTTTGGAGAGTTCACCAATAGCCAAACGATCAACTATTCTCATTTTATTTTGTCTGCTTTGCGTAGGGATTACCAAACAAGGTTCTGGGCAAGACTTGTTGTTAACCTATAACCACTCCGAACGTCCACCTACAATGGATGAGATGCTCGAGTGGAAAGAGGAGTTTACCTATAAGGTTAAGTACGGATTTTTTAAGCTCGGCCAGGTGAAGACGCAAATTGTGCGTGATACCACTTACCGCGGTCATCATCTTTGGTGGCTGCGAACAATTATTACCTCTAATTCCAGTATTCCTTTTATAGGGGAAGAAGAAAATCATTATAACACCTTGTTTGTAGCTACCGACAGCCTGCCCCATACTAAACTTTATTGGAGGGATAATGTTGAGGAAGAAGAGTTTAATGATGAACGATATCGTTTTGACTATGAGAATGAGAAGGTTTACGCTTCGGCAAAAGGGGCCGCGGTGGATACGTTTAAAGTAACGGAGCCGTCTAGTTCGGGGCAGCTCATTTTTTACTATTCGCGTTTGTTTGCAGGTCGTAATGAAGAATATCAGCTGCCGGTATATATCCAGCAGCAAAAAGGATATATCACAGCCAGGGCCACATCAAGAATGGAAACGCGCGAATATGAAGCATTTAAAAAGCCGGTTGAAACTTATTTTACCAAAGGAAATGCCGATTTTGAAGGCCCGTTTGGCTTTACAGGGGAATTTAAGTCCTGGTATGTTACGGATGACTTGCGCGTGCCGGCCGAAGCGCATGTCAAAGTTTGGCTGGGCAATGTAAAAGTGCGACTAATTAACTATAAAAAAGAACGACGTAACCAATGAATATACCGTTTAAAAAATTATCACATGCAGTGGACTTGCCACTGCCGTCTTACGAATCTGAATATGCCGCAGGCATGGATCTCCGCGCTGCTCTTACCGAGCCTATGACCCTGGCACCGGGCAAGCGGGCATTGGTACCCACCGGATTAAAGATGGCACTTCCCAAGGGATATGAAGCCCAGATTCGCCCCCGAAGTGGATTGGCTTATCGAAACGGTATTACCATGTTGAACACTCCGGGTACCATTGATGCCGACTACCGTGGGGAGCTGAAAGTACTGGCCGTAAATTTGGGTGAAGAGCCGTTTAAGATTACCCATGGAGATCGTATAGCGCAGATGGTTATCGCTCCGGTTATTCAGCCTGATATTGATGAAGTGGACACGCTACCCGAAACCGAGCGTGGAGAAGGCGGATTTGGCAGTACAGGAGTTCAATAGAAAGTTAGAACGTATTAGGTCGAAAAGATTGCTAACTGAGAATTGGAACTCAGTTCTTAAGAAGAAACGTAGAAAAATTCAGTCTGTAAACCGCCAGTGCTCGAGAATATACGTCCATATATTGACTTAGTTTCCAACAATCGGGATTACCGCCGGTTGTGGCTTAGCCAAATTGTATCTAATTTCGGCGACTGGTTTGGCATCTTAGCAGTTTATGCGCTCATCACGCGCTATTCAGATTCTGAGTTTTTGCTAGGATTAATCATCGTGGTCAAGATGTTAAGCCTGGCAAGCTTTTCACCCTTTGCGGGATATTTGACGGATCGATTCGATCGCCGTCGAATTATGATAGCATGCGATCTGCTTCGGGGACTTTTGGTAGCGTGTTTATTACTTGTAGTCTCATACGAAACGCTTTGGCTTGCCTATGTGCTTACCGCTCTGCAGATGATGTTATCTGCCGTTTTTGAACCGGCCAAGACCTCGTCCATTCCCAACGTTACCACCAAAGAGGAGTTGGTAGATGCTAACGTACTATCTTCGGCCAGCTGGAGCATAATTTTTACAATGGGTATGGGATTTGGCGGCCTTGCTACGGCATGGCTGGGTACTGATTTGGTATTCATCATTGATGCTCTTTCGTATGGACTGTCGGCCTGGTTTATTTATGGTGCAGTTATCCCGCAGGAAAAAATGTCGGAAAAAGAATTACACCGAACGAGAAATCCACTTGTGGGTATCAAAGAAGGATTTCAATATTTACGAGATAACCCACAGGTACTGCGTCCTACGTTGGCCAAAGCTTGTTTTACTATGTTCTTAGGGGCCCTTACCTATATGCTGATCCTGGTATCCGAGGAGGTGCTGCTTATGGGCAGTGTAGGGCTTGGACTATTATACGCCTCTCGCGGTGTGGGAACGGGGATTGGTCCAATTATTGGCCGACGTATTTTTAAGCAAGAGAGCGGTTGGATACGTGCCATGGGGTTTTGCATGATGTTTGGCGGATTGATGTATGCTGTGGTGGGATGGACCACGAGTTTGGTGGTGATGCTGGTGTTTGTATTTATTGCTCACGCGGCCTCGGGTGCCAACTGGGTGATGAGTACCGTACTTCTTCAGCGCCGCACTCCTGATACTTTTCGAGGGCGCATCTTTAGTACGGAGTGGCTGCTGTTTACAGTGGCGCAGTCAATATCGGTTATGGCCGCTTCATGGATTCTTGAAAATGGATGGCTCACCATTCAGCAGACTATGATAATATTTTCGATGCTGCTGAGTTTAGCCGGAGTTTTTTGGCATCAAACGCTTACGCAGGATGAGGATCACTATCAAGAGGGCGTAGAGGATTTAACAACGGCGGGAACCGTAGATCATGCTTAATTGGTGTTATGCTTATATCTGCTATAAATGACTAAATTAGAGGCGGACTATTCAAAATGCTTTTTTTCCTCTTTGTAGTCCTCGTCAGAAACCAGTCCTTGTTGCCAAAGTCCGGTAAGGTAATTCATCTTCTCCATGCTCCCGGGATTGTGTTCCGGTTCTTTGGGTTTGCTTTCTTCTTTCTCTTTGTGACGCTGTTGCTCGGCAAAAATAGCTTTTTCAAGCAGTTGTTTTATCTTTTCAGGACCTTCAAGTCCCTGCAATGTTACAGAAGAAGCTGAAGTTTGCAGTATAATGTCACCAACGCCCATCTTTCGTTGGATGAAGGTTTGATCAACCCGGATTTTCTTAATATTGACCAGATCAATATGCCGTTCGTATTTCTTGCCCTGAGAGGTAAGCTGCGTATCGCTGAAGGTATAAGAATAGGTATGTTGTTTTATGTATACCCAGTAGAGGCCAATGAACCCAATACCCAAAAGGGGGATACAAAGTATAGATAGCAGGTAGCCAACAATGTGGTTTTTCCAGCTCGGCTCAAGCGTAATTGTGCTGTCGTTAAACTGTTTAGACATAAAACTAAAGGTTGATGATCAGGAACGTACAACAAGTATATTAAGTTAGGTAAATTTGATAAAATACAAAGTGAAATCCCTAAGTTTTTCCAAACAAATTTCATATATTATCACGCTTCTTAACGGCTGGGCACTGCTAAGTTTGTAAACATGTAGATGAAGATGAAACCGTGGAAATATATTGTCGCTCTCTGGATGACCGGAGTTGTTATTGCAGGATTTCTGATCCCAATTCCAGAAATTCCTATTCTTAAAGAATCAGCACGGAATCTGTTTTTGCACGTGCCTATGTGGATGACGATGTCGGTTTGTTTTGCGCTGGGACTTTTTTACAGCATCAAATATTTACACGATCCCGATTTGTCTGTTGATCGCAAAGCCGAGACGACCACACAGATAGGATTAATTTTTGGAATTTGTGGACTGCTGACCGGCTCAGTATGGGCGCGGTTTACGTGGGGAACTTGGTGGACGTTCTCGGAGCCTCGTATGAATCTGGCAGCCCTGGGGATGATGATTTATGTGGCTTATTTTGTACTGCGCACCGCATTTGACAATCCCGAGAAGCGTGCCAAAATTGCGGCTGTCTATAATGTATTTGCCGCAACAACCATACCGTTTTTGTTATATATTATCCCCCGCCAGTTACCCAGCCTGCATCCCGGGGCAGATGGCAATCCGGCCTTTAGCGAAATAACAGCGCCGGAACTCCGCTACATTTTTTATCCGGCCGTTATTGGATTTATTGGGCTGGCAATTTGGTTGATTGATATCCTAAACCGGTATAAAAAGGTTAAGTACCAACTAGAACAACAAGAACTATGAATTTTTCTTTGATACAGCTACAGCAAGATACTGTTGCGGCTGCCGATACGCTATCGGAGGCTTATGCCTCCAAATGGGAATCCTCGTCGGGACTTGAACAGGCCGGTCCGTTGATGCAGACGTTGGCCTCACATGATCTTATTTTTATTGTCTTAATTGTAAGTCTAATTATTTGGTTGGTATTGCTTTTTTTCATTATCCGTACGGATAAAAAAGTGGAACAGCTCGAAGACCAAGTTGAACAGCTAAATACAAGCGATTAGTTATGAAACCGAAACTTATTATCGGTATTGTGGCTATTGTCGGGTTTACCTCTCTATTGATGTACAACTTTGGCAACAGCATCAGCACCTATGTGAATTTTGAACAAGCTTCTGGCATGGAAGGAGCCCATGTAGTGGGTACCTGGGACGATTCTCAGCAGTATGGTTTTTCCATGGAATCTAAACAGTTTTCATTTTATATGAAGGATCAGGAGGGTAATACGCGGCGTGTGGTCTACCCTAAGAGTAAACCCAACAATTTTGAGCAGGCAGAGAAGCTGGTTGTAATTGGAGAGATGGAAGACGGTGTGTTTTATGCCAACGAGATGCTAATGAAGTGCCCCTCGAAATATAACAACGCTGACGCTGCTGAATTTGAAAAGGCCAACACTTCTAAAAGTTCCTGATTGATGATTGAGACGTTTGGTAAACTTTTTGTCAATGCATCATTTGTATGTACCATTCTAGCTGTCATTGGTTATTTTATATATTCCCGCAATAATCGCAATACTTACTTTCGAGTATCAAACTGGCTGTTTGGCATCCAGGGAATATTCTTGTTGGTAGCCTCTGGGTTTTTGCTGTACATCATACTGACCCATCAGTTCAACTTTTATTACGTTTACAATTATACCAGTAGCGACCTGCAGCTCAAATACCTGATTTCTGCCTTCTGGGGCGGTCAAGAGGGTAGTTTTATGCTGTGGGTTTTATTTTCCACCATACTTGGTCTGGGGCTTATGAAATGGACTGACGAGCCGTATCGCGGTCCTGTACTCTTTTTCCTGGCGCTTACCCAAGTGTTTTTATTGTCAATGGTATCCGGCATCTCATTTGGTGACTTTACGCTCGGAGCATCACCCTTCCGGTCATTGGCCGAAGCCATGCCCAACGCACCTTTTTTGCAATCCAATCCCGATTTTGTTCCGCAAGATGGTAAAGGGTTGAACGATCTGCTTAAAAGTCCCTGGATGATGATTCATCCGCCCATCTTGTTTGTAGGATTTTCAATGATGACAATTCCGTACTGCTTTGCCATGGCTGCCCTTTGGAAGCGGAAATATCATGAGTGGGTTAATCCCGCACTGCCATGGACGCTCGGTGCAAACGTAGCACTGTTAACGGCGATCTTTCTCGGTGGATACTGGGCATATGTCACGCTTTCATTTGGCGGTTATTGGGCATGGGATCCGGTAGAAAATGCCTCTTTTGTACCATGGCTGCTGGGCACAGCGGGAATTCATACCATGATTATCCAGCGCAAGAGTTCAACTTCCCAGAAAGCCTCAATCATCTTTGCCATACTGGCCTATGTAGCTGTCGTCTATGAGACGTTTTTGACGCGTTCGGGCGTGCTTTCGGATGCATCGGTACACAGCTTCGTTGACCTGGGGCTGTATAATCAGCTGGTAATATTCATGGTAGCCGTGACGGCTATCGGACTTGGGTTGTTTTTCTATCGTTACAAAGATTTACCTTCCCAGGAAAAAGAATCGAAACTGCTGAGCAGAGAATTTATGACCTTTGCCGGGGCTATGGTCCTGTTTCTACTGGGACTGGTAATTATCTTGGGGACAAGTTCTCCCATTATCGGCCGACTTTTTGTAGAAAATCCCACTCCGCCGGAGGTTAGTTTTTATAACGAGTGGACGATGCCACTGGGGATGATTGCGGCTGTACTGACTGTATTGGGACAGTACCTCTTTTGGAAACGTCAGGATGCTGAATCATTAGCTTATGAACTTACCTGGCCGGTAGCTGTAAGCTGTGTAGTTGCACTGGCATCAATCATCATAGGGGATGTTAAAAATATTTATTATATGGTGTATCTGCTTACGGCGTGGTTTGCGCTTATCGGCAACGGCGTAATAATGGTTCGTCTTATCAAGAAGAATAGCTTACTTATAGGCGGAGCATTATCGCATGTGGGCTTTGCTGTTCTGTTGCTTGGTATTCTTGCATCTTCGGCCTATAACACGAACTTGCTTGACGAGTCAATGGAAAAATACAACGCCGCCATTGAACAGGGCAAAGTGACGGACGAGCAAGGTTTTAAGAAAACACAGAAAGTTAATTTTTTGGAGCTGAAACTTAATCAGCCCAAAATTATTGGTGATAAATATAAAGTAACATACCAGGGATATACGCTAAAAAACCAGGAACGTTCGGGGCAACAAGAGTATCAGATAAAGTTTGAGCCCGCCGACGGTAACGGTAAGCAATTTACATTACATCCGCAGGTATATCCTATGCTTTCTGCTTCTTCGCGATCAAATATTCAATGGTCGGTTGATCCGGATGTACGTGCTGGATTATTCAGTGATACCTATCTGTATGTATCGGGTAGCTCATATGTAGAGCGTAAAAATGAGCAGGCTAAAGAAAATGCTCCTCAAACAAAGCCTGATTCAACTGCACAAGAAGATTCGGTGGCGACACAAAAAATATCGGTTGGTAAGGGTCAAACCATTGCTATTGGTCATCTGGACCTGAAATTCCATGATTACAGTAAGGCCACTGATGCCGAATTACAGGATAGTACGGCCGTAGCGGTACGCGCCAACCTGGAGGTTTGGGAGCGCGGTAGTGACAATTCCGTTAATCTGAAGCCGATGTTCTCGGTCTATAGCAAAAACGGTGAAAACTGGACGTATGCACCGCCGGTTGCTGTTCCCGGCTATAAAGATGCAACGATACAGTTTTCGAGCATTGATCCATCCAACGGTGAGATTGAGCTTACCGTGCGCGGTATTGACGAAAAAGTACAGCAGGAATGGGTGCTGCTGGTGGCCGAAGAAAAACCATTTATTTCGGTAGTATGGCTGGGTACATTTTTGTTGATGGCTGGATTTAGCGTTTCCATTTTCCGACATTGGAACAGAGAACGCAAGGAATATTAAGGGTTAAAGAATACATAACAACCTGATGTCATCCTGAACCTGAGCCGCGAAGCTTTAGCGTAGTGGTACTTACTTTCAGGATATTCATAACCTGGTTGAAATTTGGAGCTGGAAAAAGACCATGGAAAAATTCTCAAAAGGAAGATTCATTTTTTGTCAGTCCATTTACCTTTGCCAATTTTAGTTAAACGTAATGAAGTTACTGCTTTCACTTTTACTTTTCTTATCGGTATTTGCAGTGAAGGTGGTTTCTCAACCCATGTCGGAAACTGAAGAAGCAATACCCGATCCTAAAGTAGCCTTTCTAAAATCAATGGCCGTACCCGGTTGGGGGCATCACTATGTGGATAAGTCGAATTGGCGCAGGGGCAAATTTCATTTAGGTGCCGACGCAGTTCTGCTATTGAGTTATTTGGGATTAAGGATCCACTCCAACAATGTGCAGCAGAACTGGTATTCTTATGGCAGTACCAATGCCGGGGTTCCTATCGAGGGACGCAGTCGTCGTTTTCAGCTGGCGGTGGGGGATTTTAATAGCCTCCGAGCTTACAACGATTTTCAGGCTCGCAACCGAAACTGGAATAAGCTTTTTAAAGATCGCCCCGCAAATCGCTGGCAGTGGGCTAATGATGAAGCCCGATCTCAATATAGTAGCCTGCGAAATCGTTTTGAGCGGATAGATCGGCAGCTGCCGGCTTTGTTAGGACTGATGGCTCTTAACCGTGTAATAAGCGGTATCAGCGCATTTAACCGTGCAAAGAAAAAAGCTGATCAGCTGTCCCAAAGTATGGTTTATGTAACGCCATATCGTTACAGCCAGGGTATTATGGCTAATTTTCAAATCCGTTTTTGATTATGCCGCGATTTAAAATGCTGATTGAGTTTAAGGGTACCAACTACTGCGGATGGCAAAAGCAGCCCAACAATGTAACCGTCGAAGAAGAAATAGAATCAGCACTCTCCCAAATTTTGCAGACACCTATTGATATCATAGGGCAGGGGCGCACCGACAGCGGAGTGCATGCCGAGGGACAGGTCGCTCATTTTGATTATCCCGGACAGTTAGATGCTGACCGGTTGCTATTTGGATTGCTTGGTGTGTTGCCGCACGATATCGCGGTTTGGGATTTAGAAGAGGTAGATGCCGATTTTCACGCTCGTTTTGATGCTCTTTCGCGGCGGTATCGATACCAAATTGCACTGCGCCCGATGCCGCTGTTGCGCTCCACTTCGCTGATGGTGCTTGAGGATTTGAACCTGGATGCCATGCGCCGGTGTGCTGAAGTAATTACAGGCACGCATAACTTTGACAGCTTTACCAAGCCGGATAATGAAAATCCCGATTCTACTTGCGAAATTTTGCAATCCGGTTTTAGGTTAGATGGCTCACTTCTTACTTATGTTATTGAAGCTAATCGCTTTGTCCGCCATATGGTTCGGCGGCTGGTAGGCACTATGCTGCAGGTAGGCAAGGGTAAAAAAACAGTAGCTTATTTTACCGATTTAATTGCGTCTCCAAGCAAAGATAAAAATGCGCACGGCTCCGCTGCAAAGGGATTGATTTTAGAGGCAGTCGATTATGGAAACGACCAAAAAAGTTCTTGACTTATCTAGGGGTAAACTGTTATATTTGTCTTCTGTTAAAAGCGATTCGCGAATTACATAATCCTCGGTAGCTCAGCGGCAGAGCAATCGGCTGTTAACCGATCGGTCGTAGGTTCGAATCCTACCCGGGGAGCCATTAAAAGACGAAGTGCGAACTGGAAGTGACTTTTCACTACCAGATTCGCACTTTTCTATTTTAGGCCACTCTGCTTCCAGCTTTTTGTCAGCGATATATTCTACTTCAATCATGCCGGTCTTATCTCTATCTACGTTGGAGGTAACCCTTCGCACTAATGCTTTAATGTGATCTTCGCGCTTATCAGGATCGCCATTTTCCCACTCCTCAATGAAATGCTTGAGAATTTTTTGGTACGATTTCGTGTCAATGGTTTTTTGATCGGACAGTCGCTTTTTCTCGCTTGTACAAAATTCTAACTCATCCTCGTGCTCTTCTTTTTTGAGTGCCAAATTTTCGAGCTGTTCTAAAAGAATCTCTTCTGAACGGTCTCCGGCGTCTTTGGTCAAGAGTTTCTTCGTCTTTGTAATATCTTTTGAGGTCGATTTAATCTGTTGATTCAGGCGCTTAATTTTCTTCTCCAATTTTTCAATTTGAGACTCCCCTTCAAACTTGGATCGCTTCTTTACAGCTTTTAGAATCTCAGGCTCTTCAAAAAGTAGCTTGAAGGTATTGAACACGAAATTATCAAGAGAGGGGACAGACAAAGGTTTTGGAGCATGGCCTTTGGTATTACCTTCGCGATTCTTTTTCAGGCACTTGTAGTAGTAATATTTCTTGCCGCTGGATTTTTTTGTACTCGTCGTTGTTAGGCTACTATCACAAAGCCCACATTCTGCAACACTTGTTAAAACGGCGGGCGTATCTGTCTTATCATATTTCTTAGGTTTGATCCGGTTACTTTCCAATACTTCTTGAGCCTTATCGAACGTTTCCTGTTCAATAATTGGATCGTGCTTGCCTTCAAACACATCGTCATTGTGTTCAATTTTCCCTAAGTAAACCTGAGACTTTAAGATTCGAAGTATTTGTCTTGATTCGTATTTATCACCTCCACGAGGTTCACCCTTACTGGTGACCCAATCTTTGGTCGTGTAACCATCTTTGTTTAAAGATTGTGCAACCTTGGTAGAAGACTTGAGTTCAAAATAGCGGTTGTATACTTCTTTGACTTCTTCTGCTTCCTTCTCATTTATCTGGAGAACTTTTTTATCTCCTACATCATATCCCAGGGGAGGGTATCCACCTTGCCAACGGCCCTGTTTGGCTGATTCCAACATTTTTTCTTTGGTACGCTGGGAGTTCATATCTCTTTCGAATTCAGCAAATACTAAAAGTAATCGTTGAAGCGCTTTGCCAGCGGGCGTTGAGGTGTCAATCTGTTGCGTAACTACAGCAATATTCACGCCGTGCTCATCTAGTTCTGATACAAGTTTCAGGAAGTCATGCAGGCTTCGAGATACGCGGTCCAACTTGGTTACTACCAGAAGATCAAATTCACCGTCTTTGGCATCTTTTTGCAGACGTTTGATACCAGGTCTTTTAAGATCTTTGCCCGATTTCATATCCTTGTAAATTTCATGGATTTCGTAATCCTTAGATTCTATCTGATTTCTGTTATTGATCCATGCTTTACATTGACTCTCCTGACCATCTAACGAGCTGAAATCATTTTCTGATTGCTCAACGGTCGATACCCGGATGTAGATGGCTACTTTTTTCTTTTTAGTCTTCTTGGCCATAGGATAGCGTTCTTTGGATTTTGTAAAATACTAATAACGCATTTTTTGAGGTCAAATTCACGGTGATATGGTGGACCCACAGATCAGTAGGAGAGAGGGGGATTCATGAGAACTTTTAAAATCCGTCTGGAACCAGATCCAGCTGATTAATACTCTCGTTGACGTACTCCAAGTTTTCATGGACATCCAAGACTTCTTTGTAATCCCAGAGCTTTAGCTTGTCTCGTAGACCCGTTACACCCTCAGCATGATCTTTGATCTTTTCCAGTTGTTTCCTGTCAGATACAGCCACCACACCCTGAACGGCAGGATTATTTAACGACTTCAACAGGTTCACAATCAGGCTATCAATACTTCCCTTGGTCTGCACTTCGAATACATATATTACGCGCCCCATATTGCCAATAGTGGATTCCCAGACGGTATCTACCTGCGAACCGGCTGCTATTCTACGTTCAATATTTGCATTAAAGCCTAACCACTGACCGATATTGCGAATTTTGTCTCGAATATCATTATGGATAAAATCCGAGGCATCATCTTCCAGGCTTTCTTCTTCGGCGTCTGACTGAGATTTCTTTCCGGAATTAGCTAACACTTCTTCTACCTGTAGCTCATGCCAGATGAAGTAATCGACCATCAGCATAGAATCATCCTCAAAGCCTGCCTTTCTTAGTTCCTGGGCAATATCTTTTTCAATCTCACAAAGCTCTTTGTACTTCTCACCGTCTAATTGATAGTCATACTTGGGCAAGCCATCCACACCCAAATAATTAAGACCTACCTCTGCCCGGCGATTCCAGACGATGTATTTGTTGGGATGGGTTTTACAAAGAATCTCACTGATCATGGCTGGCCCCATCCCCTTAATATTCTTGCGGAATCGATCCCAGCGGCCTTCGATGGGCTTATTAGACCACAACAGTTCTACCAGCTCTTCCTTGAGATATTCCAGGCCATTATCTTCTACTAGATTATCTGTGACATACCGTTTATTGCCCCAGATCTGCATGGCCCAAAGCGGGGAGATATATTCGTACAGATCCTCTCCGTCCATGCTTCGAATTTTTTCCTGATCATACCCCTGGTATTTGGCAATATGCTCTTGGCGCTCGGACCAATCTTCTTGAAATTGCTCGGAATTATCGGCTTTCTCTTGTTGGTAGTTCTGGATGTGTTTTTGGAGTAATTTCTTATTCATTTTATAATTTCCTATCATTAATTTTTTCTAAATGAGTTGCAATAAAATCTCTCTTCTTACTTAAATAGTGTTCATTAATTTGTTCAACTTTTTCATTATAGCCTGATTCTTTCAAAACTTGTACTATATGTTTGATATGCTCTTTATCATAGTCTGGTGTGCAATTACTAAGCATTGAAATATAAATTTTGGCTATAGAATCAGGATTTTCATTCACTAGTCTTGATAGTTCTTCTACTAAATAGGGAGCATTATAATTTAGGCAAGCAAAGGGAGCACTTTGTAATAGATATTGTTCACTTTTATCATTAATACCTTCAAGATAGGTAGCCCAATAATTGAGGTTAGATAATGTTTTTTTGAGCGGCTTATCTTGTAATTTTTCGTATAGTGTATCCCAAAGTTCTAAAACTTTTGCTTTTAGTTCGTCATCTAATTTTTCTCGAAGAGTCCAAATAAACCAAGTTAGTTTTGCCAGTTCTTCATCATTCCATCTTTTTATTAATGATGATATTGCATCTGACTCTTCGGCTCTAAAATAATTTAGACCGGCAAACTCAAGTAGCCGTTTCTTACTTTCAAATTTAAGTTTTTCTTCATCTAAAGCCTTGGTAAAATGATTAGCCTCAACTAAGTACTCAAAAATACTATGTAAATATTTTGAGTAACTGTATCCATTAATTGCTGCTTTCCAATTTACTTCGTTTGCCGTGGAAAATATTTTATCAAGATTCTTCTCTACCCAATCTTCACTTAGATAAATAACATTAGGTAAATACCTTGTAATTAATGCATGAAACTCAAAGTTGTTATTTTCTAAATTTGCTAATTCAGCATTATAATAGCTTTTGAGATCATCCCATGCTTCTCGATGATTTCCTTTTGATTTGTCTTCTAAACGACATTTTCGTAAGGAATAATTTATAAGAGCCTCTACGGCATGCCCCTTGTTATTATTTATAGCTCTATTCACTTCATCTGAAGTGGATAAATTCTCATCATCTTCAGTATCAATATTAGTTAATAAATTATCCAGGGTATCATCAATGATTGGCAATAAGTCCTCTTGAAATGCATGGTCATCAGATTTAGTCCCCTCTGTAATATATTTGCAAATAGCTCTGATAGTTATTGAATGTCCCTTTTCATAAAGGTCTGTTCTTGTCTCTGTTATTTGTAAACAAGCATTTAGTGATTTTTTTAAATTATATGTCATCTCTTCATTCCATAGTGAAGAGAAAGCTTTTATTAACTGGCTTAAGTAAAGATCTTTAAGCTTTATAATGTCATCTAAATTGGAGGTAAATTTATTAGGATTAGATTTTATGCTTTTGAATAATTCATTTGCTAAACCACGTTTATTGGGGCCTTTCCAGTTTCTCTTATCTTCTTCGAACTCATTTAGTAGTTCAACTAATTTTTTAGCTTCATAGGTAATAAGATCTTGGGCAGAAATTGGACTCTTATCTTCAACAAATCCTGACTCCATATATGAGGAAAAGTCTGGATGAGATGGTTCTTTTCCCAAAACCTCATAGCATTCTTTATATAAACGAGCGGCATCTGAATTATTTGAATCTTTAATAGCAGATAGCCACTTTATCTTATTATATGCGATTTGCTCTAATTTATATTCATCATCTGTGTAATCATCAATAGATGATATTATATCAATGACATTATTTTGTGAATCTTCCTCTAAGTCCGAGAAATGTTCTTGAAGAAACCGGTATACCTCATGTTGATATTTATAATTGAAGTAATCTTCTTGTAGAAATTTATGGGTTAACTCATGTAACTGATCCCAATTTTGAGTTACTTGATGAATAGCGATTCTTTTAAAAGTGATACGCTCTGATTCAAATAAAGCATCTATATGCTTTTTAACCTTTTCTACATCCCCAGATTCTAATAACTCTGTTAGAAAGTCACGAATTGATGCAATTAATAAATTCTTAGCTTTTTGAAACCCAACTTCATTTTGTTCGTGATCCTCTATCGCTGGTCGCCAAATATTTGAATAAAGGTCCTCATCGGACTTATCAAATATAAAATCTAATTTGGTCTCTAAAGTTTTAACGGCATCTAATCCTAACTTTGCAAGATCCTCTAAATTATTTTCCAATACTTTTTTAACTTGATAATCATCACCAAGAAAAGAGAACTTTTCCGCTTGATACTTGGATTCTTCATTTGCTTTTATCTCAACTAATAATTCGAATAAAGAATGCGCTGTATCTTTGCGATCAGAATCTATTAGGTTGATTAACAGGTTATTACCTAACTCATCAACTATTAAACCATTATCAAAAGTATCTTCAAACCATTTACTAATAATTTCTTCTATAAACTCTTTTTTAATGTACAAGGGAGGAATATTAGAAAGAATCTGTGCAAAGTACCACCACGTTCTAAAATTCCTTTTTAATGGAACTTTCTCGTAAGTTTCTAAAGTAACTGCTTTTATAAAATCTAAGTATTTTCCTATATACTCATCATTCTCTGCTTCAGATAGTTGACTAGATGTTTTAAGTAGATATTTAAGGACATCCCATGTCGGTATGCTATAAAACCCTTCTTTGTCTCCCGGTACAGGTTCTGGATTTCTTTCGGGATCTAAGAACCCTCTTTTTTGTAGCTCATCAAACCATTTTAAACCTTCTATTCGTTCAAAGGTATAGAACTGAAGTTTTTCATCCTCCTCAAGTAAGTCTAATAGTTTTATTTGCTTTTCTGTTAATTCACTCATCTTGTATTGCCTCATTTGCAAATCTTATCTTTTTAGAAGTAGGAGTCGTTTCTGAGTTAATTTTAACCCCCCATTTGGCCATTATGTCCTCTAATGCTGAGTAATGCTTTTGATCCAATGAATACAATAGCATTTCAATATTAAAATTTTCGGAATAGTATTTTTTAAGTTGAGCATAGGTATTTTTTTCATGACTAAAACAACCCTGCAGCCAAAATCTGGTTCTTTGTTGTGTTCTAGAATCTTCAGATGAATCTTCCGACTTTGCAAGTATATATTCCAATAACTCAAGCTCCTGCAATCCATAACCAACAAAAAGGATCGTGAAAAAACCGTCAAATAACATCTCTAAGAAATCCCGAATCCCACTTTTCAAGTCATTATCGTAATAATAATGGTTTAAATAATCTTCTGTAGTTATGACAAGTTTTTCTGTACTTTCGCTTGAAAAACTACCATGAAGATGAACGACCGTATTAGGCTCAGAAAATGAGTCCGAATTAATATTGGAAGGATTGTAGATAATATTTTTATCAATAATTTTTCTTTCTCTTGCTTCATCCTGTGATTCAAAAGGCTTATGTATTGGTTGGTCTAAGTAATCATCATAGTTTGTAGTAACAAAATGTGAACCAATACCCAGCAGATGTTCATAAATTTTGCTTTCAGTAGAGTCTTTTTCAGAGGGCATAACTGATTTTTTATAATCAATTTCTACTCCTTCTTCTTCAGCCAAAGATCTCGCTATAGACAATCTTTTACGGGGATCTAGATTACTCAATTGGTCAATAAACGCGTAATCAATTATTTCTTTCTTTCTAAGTTGATTTAATACATTATCAGCAAATTGATTCCAATTTGCGGCGCCCATACTTATAGAGGGACCTGTACCTATAAATAATACTAAGCGATTATCTTTTGCTGCCTCAATTATCTCAGTGGGTGGTTCAGGTATGTTTTCAAGTTTCGAAGCCATATACACTAACCTATACTCTCTTCTATTATAGCAATTTCCTCTTCACTAAGTCCATAAAGCTCATACACAAGCTGGTCTATTTCCTCTTCCAGCTTGCTAGTATCAGCATCAGAGTCTTCCTTTTTGGCGGTGAGGATTTGATCTACTAAAGATTCAAACTTAGACTGCAAAGTATCATTTAAAATGATCGGTATATTTTTTAAATATTTATATATGAGCTGATAGCCATTACGAATTTGAGTACAGTAATTAGAAATCAAAAACCATCCTAATTTTGAATTCAATATGGCTAAAAGCTGTTTATCTGTTTCTGAAACAAACCAAACAGCACTATTGCATATATGACCATCTAAGTCTAATGTAAAAGCTGGGTTTACTTGGAATTTTAGATAGAGAAGTTTAGGTGATTTAAACTCTTCAAAATAATCACAGGGTCTTAGTTCCCACCAATATTTGCCTTGATCATATCGTTTTTTAGCATCATCAGCGTATGGTTTTAAATGATTAGCTACTCCTGGATATGATTCTTTAAGCCAAACCCATTTATCTTCTACATTTTCTGTTGTCTTTTCATCCGTCCATCCACTTGGCATAAAAATTATATACTGGGACGAATTTAAATGAGAATATTTTCCAACATCCTTGCCTCTCAAATAGGGAAATATTACTTCTTCACTTTTGCGATCCTCGTTTAAAATTTCATTCCTTTTTTCTTCATTAATCACAAAAGCATCATCCAGCCCAGAAATCACACCACGAAATATATTACCGTCAACTATCTCCTCAAGCTTCTGCGCTTTATTTTCAATTTTACTAAGAAATTCTTGTTTACTTTTACCAATTAGAGACCAAGTCTCTTTTTTTAATTTGTTTTGATCAACAACAAATCTTTCGTTGGTAATCAACTTTTCAAGATCATCAAATTTAAGGTTCTCTACTTCTGTAGCTATAAAATCTTGATTCACTTTACTTTTTGTTATTTGTAACAGACAGGGATATGCTGTGGCTTCTTGGAATACAGGTAGATCACCAAAATCAATAATTGATTTAATTTGATACTGTTGTATCCATGTTCGGAGGGGCTGGCCATAACTAGCTCGCATCCATTTATTAGATACGATGTAATGGAAATACCCGCCATTTTTTAGAATTGTTAATCCCCTTTGAACAAAATATTGATATAAATCAGCATACCCGCTGTAGACCTGATAATTTTCTTTTAAATAAGGTTTAATTTCTTTCAGTAATTCCTGTCGTATATATGGCGGGTTCCCAATCACCGCATCAAAACCGGTAAAGTTCCCGTCCTCATCCAGTACTTCGGGAAACTCAAATCGCCATTCAAACGCCTGATCGTAAAAGGTAGCGCTTTCCAGCTCGTCCAATTCCTCTTCAAGCTTTCCAATTTTCTTCTTCGTCTTTTTGATCTTTTTCTGCTCCTTTTTGCTCTTCTTTTCGCCTTCAAAAAGGTCCAGCTTGGCCTCTTTTTTAATCAGGATTTCGCGCTGTTTCTTTAGTTTCTGTCGGACGGGGTGCAGTTCTTTGAGCCCTACGGAGAAACTTTCCTTAATAGAGCTGATCTGCTCTTTCAGCGCCCGTTTGTCCTCACCGTCACCGGTTTCCTTGTAGCTGCGGACTGCCTGCTTGTATTCCTCAATCGTCAGATCATCATTGTTGGCCAGAATCTGGGAAAGGTCCGCATCCAGGTCAAAACGGCTGACCAGCGAGTTCCCCTGCTTAATATTGATGTCTATATTCGGCAATACTTCTAAGGCCTGGAAGTCGGTATCCTTGCGGTAGTAGGCGTGCTTGAGCAGCTCAATCCAGAGGCGCAGCCGGCAGATATTGACTGAGTTGGGATTGATATCCACCCCAAACAGGCAGTTTTCAATAAGAATATTTTTCTCCCGAAAGAGAGCCTTTTGCAGGCGCTGGGTGTCGCTGCCTACGCTGCGCTCAACGCGGCCATTTTCTTTAAACTCTGAGGTCACCCGGTATTCGAAAAAGGGATCGGACCCCCATGCAATACTCAGCTCGTCGTTATCCACGCTGATATCCACATCCCGAAAGCGATGGTTATCCTCGTCTACAAAAATGCGGAGGTCGTTTTTTATAGCGATCAGCTCGTTCAGGGCCGAAACCAAAAAGTGACCGGATCCGACGGCCGGATCACAAATGGTGATGCTGTTTACAATCTCGTTGGCTTCCGGATAGGGGACTTCATATCGGGCAATTTTATCAGCTACCTCCTCAACGGACTTACAGTCCCAGTCCTCGTAGGCTTCATTAAATTTTTGCACGACCGCCCGACGTATGGTTTCGCTACACATGTATTCGGTGATATAGCCAGGGGTGAAAAAGGAACCATCTTTGTACCCGTTAATCTTCTCGAAGATGCGTCCCAGCACCGAAGCGTTAATCAGGGTTTTGGCTTCTTTCTGTACTTCGGCCGTACCTTCCGTATTGAAGTTATACGCATCGAGGAATCGCAGCAGGTATTCGAGGGTGGAGAGAGATTTGCCTTTCAACTGTTGGCCGTCCTTGTCGGTGATTTTACTTCGATTGTGCACCGGCATTTGAAGGCTGTCTTCCAATGCAGAAATCGCTAGCGCATCGCCCTCAATATCTGACACATCAAACAAAGAGCTATTCAAATAAGGAATATGTCCAAAGTGTCTGTTGATGCGATCCGAACGCTCATCATACTTTCGAGCCAAGACCTGGAAGAACAGTTTATTAAGTTCGTCGTACTCTTCAATATCCTCATGGCTCAGAAAACGAAATCGATCCTCCTCTTTGTGATATTTATAAAGCTGAGCTTCCAGCAGTTTTAGAAACAGGATGCGGTTAATCCAGGTAATCAGCAGCTGGATCGCCACATTGAATACCTGCTCTTCTTCACTGTCGCCAAACTCTGACTTGTTGGACATCCGAGACAATACGCTCATGCTTTTGAGCTGGGTGATCGTATTCTCGATGAGGGAGGCATGCTGGCGGTTTTCCTCATCCAGCCGGGTAATGTAGTGGGTGCCTTTTTCTTTGTACTCTTTGAGCCCCATGATGTAGAGCAATTCCCGATAAAAGCCTTTATTCAGCTCATTGCTGTCGCTGGCAAAGGGTTCTTTAAGCAGATGCGTAGGCGTAAACAGTTTAAAAAGTGGAACCAACTTTTTCTGCTCATCGCGACTCAGTTCTTTTTTATCCAGCAGCTTGCGATAATTTTGGATATCAACCTGTGCAGCTTTGATGCTAACATCGAGGTCTTCGATAAACTCCGATAGGTGATCATACACAAACTGGGTACCCGAGCTTACTTTCTGTCCCTTTTTCCATTCTTGATACCAGTCTCGTAGCTTTTTAGAATTATAGAAATATCGCTCGTAATCTTGGGCATCAAAGATAAACCAATTATAAACATCAGTAACAATAACATACTTAATATCTTCATTCCCGTTATCGATGCGTTCCCGCAGGTAATAGAAGATAGACTGTTGAAATCCCTTCTTATTAACGTCCTCTTTAGTAATCATCTGGGAACGATTTGAAGGCCGTTTAGCCTCAATAATAACCCCTACATCCGACTTCTTGGATTCGCCATTATAAATAGCCAGATCTTGATCCTTCTTGGTGTTGATGTAATACTTTTCCTCAAAATTAGTGTTGTTGAGAAACGGTTTAATCAACCCCTTGAGATGTTCTTCGGATTCTCCATCTTCCACAGCATCATCTGCTTGGTTTAGTAGTTTTAGCAGTCGCTGCCGAAAGGATTCAAATTCGGTTTCGGTAATCGTCTCTTGAAGGAAAGCGTTATCAACGGCTTTTCGTGCGGTAATCGTCTCTATTTGCATGCTTTACTTGTTAACTAACCAACTTTTTGTTTGATCTCATTCTAAGGACTGGAAGGGGAACAAGCAAAAAAGGAAATGCTTATCTGGAAAGGGGAGATATTTGTTTAGATCTAGAACTTCATTTTCTTTTAACTGTAGTTCACGTTTAAAACTAATGAGAAAAAGGGATACGGAATAACCCGCATCCCTTTTCATACTCCTACTCGATCTTCTTCCTAAATTTCTTTGGCTTCGTCTACAGAAGCTTTCTTATAGGGAGTTAATAACTTCTTCAAGTTATTGGCAGCTTTCCTGGCTCTGCGACCAGCAGCTTTATTATCCTTTTGATCGAAGTCTTCGTGATTCTCTACTAACTTTTCCCACTCTTCTTTCATTTGATTGAAGAGACTAGCTGTGCTTTCATCCATAATTATGTTTTGTTTATTTGTTTTAAGTAGATGGTCAAAATAAATATATACGAAAAGATAAGTAGAGTATGCAAATATGAAACTTTCAAAAAGTTGATAATTGGATAATAGAAATGAACTCTAAAATCTTAACCTAAAAGAGAAGGAGGGAGGTCCTTCTCTTTATATGCACTATAGTATTCCCTTCGCCCGCAGTGACACATAGCCATCAGCGGTGAGAATGATGTGGTCGTCCAGGGTAATGCCCAGCATATCACCAGATTTCTTAATCCGCTCGGTCAGACTTTTGTCGGCCTTCGATGGATTCAGATTTCCACTGGGATGATTATGCGCTACGATAATTGAGGTTGCTGTTGCTAGCAATGCCACCTGAAATATCGCTGAGGGGTCCACGATTGTTGCTGAACTACCGCCCAGGCTTACCTTACTCCAGCCAATGCAGCGTTTACTAGTATTTAGCAAGAGCACCACAAATTCCTCCTTCAGCTGGATATGACCCTCGTTCCAAACTTCCCGCAGTACCTCCACGGCTTCATCCGGACTTGTAACCTGCGGAAAAGTCTGGGGAGATTTCTCGGTTTTATAGGACAGCTTCACTTCGGCTAGGGCCGGTGAGGTTTCAATGACTCGGTGTTCTGAATTATTCATTCCTATGATACCCCTGTCTGTTTTTGGGTTAGGATTTAATTTAGTTCGGGTCTGGTTCCAAGTACGGCGTTGCCGTGGGCATAGTCCGGTAGCTCATCATTGTAGATTACCGATAAGATGCCCGGAAAATGCGTCTCCATTTCATCGAAGGCCATACCGAGGCTTACATTCAGCTGGTAGCGGATATGACTGTTATCCTCCGCTGGGTCATAGCGCAAACTGCTTTTATACGCTAGTGTCCCATCGCTGAAGTCCAGCATGATATTGCCCTCGTAGCAATGGAAATTGGCCCGAGCGATATACTCTGCAATCTCGCCTCTCTTCGGCGGTGGTACTTTGATGGGAGCATTGAGCAACAATGTCACATTCTGATACTCACTGGATATGATAATCGTCAGTCGAAATGTTCCGCTTTCGAGTTCAAATTCTGTGAAGTACAGCACGTCGCCATCTTCATCATACTGCTTGCTAGCTGGTATTCCAGCTTCTTGCAGGTACTCATCTATTAGGTTTTCCATGGCTGTCATTTTTAAAGGGTTGAAAGAAATAAGTAAGGGAGCCTCGATTGGCTCCCTCTGTGAATTGGATGATCAACGGTCTTTAATCCGCGTGTAATTGCCAGACCCCTTGAAAATATGATCGTCATTAGGCGGCATGATGCTATCGACCCGAACGTAATTATCATGTTGGGTTAGAAGCAGCATGCAAGCTTGGCCTATGATCTTCTCAAGATTAAAACCCTGAGAAAGCTCGTCATCGGAAAAGGGTTGCCCGCGCCAACGCTGAAGCTCTGCTCGGAGATTGCTCTTCGGATGCAGGCTTTTGGTGAAGACACTGGATAGAATAAAGTGCTCTCCTTCGCTGTTGGTTGCCTGAAGCTCAAAAATTAGACTCAGCTCGTGCCGTTCCCCAAACTTGTTCTGCTGAATCCCCCTATCCCACACATCCATACAACATGCGGGTTGAAGCCCGGTCGGGGCCAGTTCTTTTTGTTTGGATTTGGGTTTGATAACTAATGAATTGTCCATAGTGTTCTCCTTATTTAATTCTGAATATTCTGATTTTATTGGTGTTTGCGTACTCTTTATAGAGCTTGGGATAGTCATCCTTAAAGTCGGATGTGCTGAACCTTCTCCGATTTGATGACTTCCATGTGGCAAGTCGCTGGTTATTTCCATCCAGAAGGGTTTCCGTATCACCCATAAACTCTTTGAGGTCGTGCTCGTACGAGCTTTTAAGATCTTTGAGCTGAGAGATGCGCTCCCGGACATTCTTAAGAGCGTTGTAACTCCGTCGGATGCTATCGGTCGCCTGTTTAGAGCTGTCAGGTTCGGAGTCTGGGTAGGCTATTTTGAGATCCTCCGAGGACTCCATTGGTGGGGCAATGTCTCCCTCGACGTGTTTGACCCACCAGCTGGAAAGCTTCTGGTTCATCTCAGCGATCATGCTGTCGTCTCTGAGTATTAATAAGGGCGGTGGGTATGTGGCAGAGTCCCTGAAAAACAGTTGTAAATAGCAGTAATCAAGATTAAGCACGTTTAAATAATGCATCACTTGGCACTGGTATTCAGTTGGTACGTCATCCCAATCTGCTAAGACAGGTATACGGCTTTGCAGCGTACACTTGATCTCAAGTATACCTCGTTTTGAATGTTTCTGATTTGGTTCGATAATACCATCCACGTTAGCGGACAGCATTCCCAGCTCTGGGTCAGAATGAATAAACATCTGATCGGGCTCGGTGACCTCAAAGCCGGTGCGCCTGGAAAACTCGGTGCGCACCTGACCCTCCCACTGTCGTCCGAACTTCATCACCGGGTTATCAGCATCGAATGAGAACCGACCCGTCTTTTCGAGCCACAGCATGTATGGCGACTTCCATTTGCTCATTCCTAAAGCGACTGCAGCGTCCGACCCGCCCAGAAATGACGTTCTAAGATCCCGCCATTGCTCGTAGGTCTTCTCGGATACATCTATAGTATTCGCATTCATAGCATTTTGTTTAGGCTTAGGATTCTAATTTAGGTACAGCCGTCGGGTAAGCTCATGGAGGGTGCTGTGGCGCTTGATCACATCTTGCGGCGGGCTGCTCTTAAGAGCTTCGGTAGCCGCGTTATAACCACTCCACAGCGACTCGGAGGCAAACTCCTCATGGGACGGCTCCCATATTTCCCGGTAGGCCTTCGAAGACTGGGTAGGTGATAGCACGCCCTCACCGGTAAGGATGCCAAGGTACTCGAACTTCTCTTGGCGCTGCATCGGGACTTGCTTCATCTTCTTCACATCGTCGCTTAGTTTGGTGAACTGATGCTGGCTTTTGTAGATAGCTGTAACAATCTGATCATGCAGCTCTTGGTTCATGGAATTCCCGGTATGTTTTCGCATGACTTTGATATCCCCCGCAAACATGAGGTTATCACAGACAATAACCGAGGACCCTGTTACCAGGCCAGCACTCATAGAGCGGTCGTAAGAATTTCTGATTCCGAGAGCGACCTTTACATCACTATGTTGCTCCGATGAATTCCGGTACGTCATTACGCCAAACATGCGCTTCCCTTCATTGCTTAATGCATAATGATCTCCATCGAACTGGTAGCCTTTCAGCAGATCAGATGCGATGGTTAACGTGTTGAGCGCGAAATCGTAATGATTTAGTGGGGTGTAGGTGTCGGTTTTAGGCGGCTCTTCAACGGCCAGTAGCTCTTCGAGACTGCACTGCTGAGATCCGCATTGGGTTAGTAGTCCATTCATAGTATTCTCCTTTTTTAGTTGTTAGAAATTAGGTATAGCACTGCCATTGGAGTCGAAAAAGGGGCAAATGCTAAGATAGATTGGTCGTGCCTTTAAAAAGGCATAAAAACAGAAAAAGACCGCCTATTAAGAGCGATCTTTGGTTTCTTGGTCGGGATTCTCTCCAAAAACGATCACGTTTATGGCCGTTTCTAGAAATGTTATCCCAGCTCGGATTAAGTCTTTCATGATTTCTTACCTCCGGTGACGATAATGACGATCACCTTTATGATTAGCTTTTTTAGCATTGGTATAAGTCAGATTAGGATTGGGTTGTTTGAAACAAAGGCTGCTTATAGCCTGCTTCAATATTCTTATACCAATAAATGGGAGATTCTGAGACAGGCTAAGTTAGATATCGCACATACAATATAATTGATAATATGGCCGCTAATACAAGTTGATGGGAATGTTCCATATCATCGAAATGATTTTGCTCTCTTTTTATAGCTGCTTTTATCCTTCCAGTAGCTGCTTTCAACAAATCAAAGTCATTGTATTGTTTAAGATGTCCTTGTTCAAGTAGGTAATCATATTCTGTCTCTATTATTTCATTTTTTACAAATTCTACCCATTCGCCTTTAAGTTTAAATAGCCTTTCATTGCTTTGTTTCTGGACCTTCTTTATAACCCTGTCTTCATATTCGTGATAATTATCGGGTGGATTAATACGATTCAAATGAGCTAATAACTCATTCAGCTCCTCCGTAAAACTATTTTCTTCTGGAATATACTGGCTATTCTTGCTATCCCAAGTTAGTTCCCAATGCGGGTGGATATGAGAAAGTGGTTTTAAGGCTAAAAGGTCTAGGTATGTACTTTCCCCGAAAAATGCATGCGCATCAATCTTTTCTTTTGATTCTTTTTCCAAAACAATGAATGAAATTAATTGTGAGCCAAAATTGTAGCAAATATTACTTAAAAACTCAGAAAAATAAAAAGGCCCCCAACATTTCACTGGGAGCCTTTTTGCTAATTGGGATTAATTTTTCTTTCGATAGTAATCGGCAGTTGCCCATCCGATCGTTTCTGTAACAGAGACAGCGGTAATGCCATTTACAGCATTACCAGGTCCAGGTATGTACTTAGTAGCTTGACCAGCCATTTCTCTGCCTAGAACAGTAGCTATTTGGGATTCAAATAACGCCATAGCTGCAGATTTATCAATTGATACCCCAAATTCCCCAGCAATTTCGATAATCATCTGGATCTGTAAAGCTCCCAATATGAATCGGTCACCTGGAACTGGGGCGGTAACTAAACCTACTGTGCCTGTTTCCGCAGCCGTTCCATGGATTATGTATGCGAGTCTGGTTTCTCTATCGTTGAAGAAGTGTTTTATATTATTGATTAGCATGTAAGCCTCACTTTTATGACGAAACGAGGTGGGATTTCTCAAAGAGAAACGGTTTCATCTGAAAATAGATATACCCGTAACGTCGGTTATTGTTTCGTCAGAATTATGTAGGAATTACCTGGTTGTTGGTAATTGGTAACCCCCGCTATTCTAACTGTTAAACCGGATATATCTACTTATTGATAGGAGGGAGCACTTTATTATAAAGCGTGTCACTATCAAACCTAGAAAGAGGGTTTTAAGATGAGCAGAGCTGCTTTTATAGCAGATTAGTATGGAAAAAATATGAAAAGAATGGCTTTATTTCAATTTAGTAGCCCTAATTCATAAATCAGAGAGGGATAGTAACTCGTAAGCTTGTCGGATTTATATAAAGTGGAAGGATAGCAGCCCGCTTGCATAGCGGGCTGCTTATTTTGTAGAACATTTATTTACCTCTAAAATAAGGCAAGATAGCTGTCGGTCGTTATCCAGATATCTATCTCAGATCGAGTGTGAAGCCACTGTTAGCTTGGCTGGTTGTTGGTAAGGAATCTTGGAATTAGTATTTGCAGATTTATTTTTCAGAGTATGGACAACCTACATCATTCAAAAAAGGATTGTCTGATTGATATTTTCCTTTTTGAAGGAGTTGTATTAAATCCTACATAAGACGCTCTATGGTTTCTGGTTCGACCGAAAATTCTTTAGCAACGTATCTAATAGCTTCCGACCACGAATTACCGTGATTATGGAGTGGCGACCACTTGTTTAATATCTGGTCTTCAACTTGGTGTACTACCTCATGCCATAGTTCCACTCTCCAGACTGGCCATTCCATTGGATGCAATTTGTTCCATTCTTTAGGGGGGAAGGAAGGTTCTCGAAGCGATGATGTGCCCTCGCCTGTCAAAGGGAGAATAAGCTTATCCGGACTATAGCCCGCTGTTGCGTTATTTTTCGATGTACTGAGATCTGTTTTCTCATTCGAATCCTCTTTATACTCATATACGTCTAGTGGGACTGGCTTTAGATCCAGCTTATTGCAGAGGTTTTGGTACTCTTGCATAATAAATTTGTATTTAGACATCACTTACGAATTGACTTAGTTTCAGTACAACAACCTTGTTCAAAATGATTTTAATCTACTTCGTGTCTACAATTATCTAGGTGTAATAAGTTTTGAATAATCTTGGTTCCTTAAAGCATCAATAAGAGTTGGATTATTTGAAATATAATATTCTTTTTGCATCTCGTAATCCCCCTCAATTGTGACTCGTAAAGCAATATTTGATAATTTTCTAGCATACTCTGAGCTTGATTTTTTTAATGAATAGTCTCGAACAAATTTGGAAGAATTATAAGGCAAGGAAAACTTAAGTGAACCATGATCACTTAAGTCTTTTCTTCTTGGATGAATCGTTACTGTTGCATGATCATATCCCATAATTTGAAACTTTTTTAGATTAATTTTCTAATTACTCTAACGGTCCTCACTAAGATGCGCACGGAGTAAAGCTTATCTTTATTAGATAATGAACGAGAGGCTAAAAAGCCAAAAGTCGGCCAACCTAAGCGAGTTATGCCAACTTACTTTAGTTAGTCATTTAGAATCATCTTTATATAATCTTTGCCTAAGGAAAACGATTTACTCTTTTGGGAAATATCATTGTCAGATAAAAATTGATGAATTTGATTAATCATCAATTCTACAGTTTTAAGAGAATTTTCTGCGGCCTCAATAGTAAGACCTAAACCGTTGGGATCATTATCCTTAATATTCTCAAGAGTTAATTTTTCATCTCGTTTATGGTGCACTAATGCATTTCGGAATTTCAATAATTGAATAAAATTCTGAAATGGTTGTCTCCCTGTTTCGAATGTATTTTGGGCAATTTCTTGTGGTAGATCTGTCCACTTATCTTTTATTTTTTTCCAGACGAAAGTTTCAAAATCACTTTCTGATAATACTTGTTGTGCAATTTCATTAATGTGGGCTTCCAAAGACGTTACTGATGAAATGTGTACTAAGGCGACGTGTTCAATATATTTTTCAAGATTTTCTCTAAATATTTTCTCAGATTCTTTGATCTTTGATAGTTCCTCTTGATCTGCTACAACTGCTATATCAATTTCATCACCCCAGTCATTGCGAACAAATTCCTCATACCAGTCTGAGGAATTTAATTTATCAAGTTCAGAATCAACTTTTTTCTTAGCAGTGTAGGCATTTTCTAAATTTTCAGAAGCAGCACGATAAAATAGTTCATCTACTCCCATCCAAAATCTTGTGTCTGGCGATATATCCATGATGAATTAAGTTGGTTTAACTGTCCAGGGCTTAAGGTGCAGGCGCCAATTTGTTAAAATTGTTTACAAATGAAAGAGTAAATATAAAAAGAGAGGTTGGCAAGAATTGGCGAGGCCTATCCGTTTAATGCGCTAATTAGGTTAGTTTGCTAATTCGATACATTTAAAAGAGGCTCCATTATCTATTGATAGATAAACGTTAGCAAAATTACCGATATCAAACTTTATTTGTTCAATGCCTTCAATGTATTTCTCTAAATTCATTTCTCTTTGTGGATCACATAATAATAACCACCAATCATTCTTTTTTAGCTCTTCACTACTATATTTTTTTGACTTAGATGAGATTTTGCTATTAATCCTTTCTTCAAGTTTATCAATTTTCCAATCATCAGATTTGTAGATTCTATTAGGATTGATAAACCACTCAAATTGCTCTGAATCTTGTAATCCTAAGCTATTTAACTTTGCAAATATTTCATCATCTTCATTTCGAATAAATAATGATTCCGTATCTCCTGTTAAAAAATCATCAATTTGCTCTTGAATAGTCTGTTTAACATGGTCATAAATTTTACTTTGAGAAGCTCGGGTAGAGAAATCTGGAATGGTAATTTCTGATGAACCTAAATCAGCAAATTCATTGCCGGGAAATAAATAAAAAACCACTCTTTTATTAGGCAGTTCTTCTCTTAATTCAAAGAATACTTTATCTATAGATTCCTTAATAGTTTTTAAAAAACTATTTCTCTTAATTATTTCATCGAAGACTAGAGTCGTTATTTCTAAACATATAGTATCCTCATCAATTTTTATGAAGTAATCGGGTGGATCATCCTCGTTTCTATGTAATTCAATATCATCTCTTTCCTTTTTTTCTGAAATGAAATCTAAAAAATTGAAAGCTGGACCGTGTTCATAAATATAATCAGGATCCTCTCGTCTCTTTTTTGCTAATTCAAATAACTTTTGGAAGTCTTCTGGATCCATAATAATGAAATTAACCTAACGAAATTGTGCTTAACCGGTGCACAGATTAATGAGAATTCAATTTTCAGTTTACTATCTGGAACTCAGAAAACAAAACGAGCTGGAAATAAGCAATATACGTCCGCTTAATGCCCTTCTTATGTCGCTGAATATTAGAGTTTCTAAATTTTAGCTTATTTAATTGCTAAGGATGGTCATGTCAGTTATATTTGTTCACGTGACCAACATTATCCCACCGGTTCAATTATAAAATGATACTATTATGTCAGAAGATTATGAAATTTACCACGCGTCTCATCGTGGCTATTTAAAATTAGGAAATGAAGAGAGTTATGTTGAAATACCCTGTGCAGTTCTTGAAAATGAAAAGCGAATAATTTCGCAAACAGGATTGTTTGACGCGTTTGATAGACCTAGAAAAGGAGAAAAAAGACTTGAAGGGTTACCATCAATAATTGGAGCTAAAAATCTGCTCCAATTTGTAGATGAAGAAGTACGAGAAAAATCTAAACCTATTCATTACTATCATACAAATGGAACGACTGCAGTTGGTTATGATGCAGAATTAATTCCGCTAGTATGTGAACTTTATTTAAAAGCTGACGAGGCGGGCGTTGCGGTAGCTTCCCAAGAAAGTATAATAGAACATGCGCGTATTCTCGTAAGATCTTTGGCCAAGGTCGGTATAACAGCCTTGATTGATGAAGCTACAGGTTATCAATACGACAGAGAAAAGGATGAGCTTCAAAAACTTTTATCCAAATATATAGCAGAGGATTTTTTAAAATGGCAAAGTAGATTTCCCAGAAAGTTTTACAAAGAGGCTTTCAGATTACATGATTGGGAATATGATCCAATGTCTTTAAAAAGACCAGGTTATCTTGGGAAATTTACTAATAAATACGTTTACGAGCAGATGCCACCAGGAGTACTTGAAGAACTAAGAAAAAGAAATCCAACTAATGAAAAGGGAAGAAGAGCAAGAAAGCATCATCAGCACTTATCACCAGAAATTGGGGTACAACACTTAGAGCGACATCTTACAAAATTAATAACTGTGATGGAGCTATCCGATAACGTCAATCAATTTGAGTCAAATTTTCAAAGAGTATTTGAAAACAATCATCAACTTACTCTTGAACTTGATTAAAAGCGGCCTAACGACATTGCGCTTAACCGGCGCACGAATTAGTGTGAATGCGATTGCAGTTTACCAGTTGGTGGCCGGAAAATAAAACGGGTAGAGGCCAGGCACCTCGAAGCCTTGCGCGTAGGGGGTGTGAGGCACGTCCGGGTTGAAGCGCTGGTTATACTTACCAACTTACTTGGAAAGCTGTTCTTTCCGATATTCTTCTGGAGTTATTCCGACTTTGATATAAAATAAGGTTGAGAATTCTTCGGGATCTTTGTATCCAATCTCGTTTGCTATTTCAGCAATTGGTATTTCCTTACATTCAGGATTAGATAGAATTCGTTTTGATGCTTCAATTCTATGATGATTAATATAGTCGGTGGGAGTTTTACCAACTGCATCTTTGAACTGTTTAACAAATTCGTCATTCTCATCTAACCTTCCACTGGAAAACCGATTTGTAAAATCCATAGTGTTTGGATGCATTATTTATTGAAGCGGTAAGTAAAACGACCTTGCGTATAAGGTGCAGACGCCAACGTGTTAAATTTTTACAGTTGATAAACTAACAATAAAGCTGACAAGATAGCGAGGCTTGCCAGCTTATTTTTTGATTATAGAGTCTTTATAGCGATTCAATACATACCTCCCCGTCTATAATTTCAGCTTCTAATATCCTTATGTGACTGAGTTCATCAGGTATGGATTTCATCAAGTCATCTTTCTGTTTTTTAGGCATTTTAGCACCAATTATTAAACAGTTGTAGGAACTAGCAGGGACTTCAACTATTCTATCTTCTTTAGACATAGTTGAAGAAGAAAATATGTGCGTTCTATACTCTTTCTCGAACTCCCACTTCTCAAGTTTTTTAAATACTTGTAAATAGTGTTGCTCTTTATATGAATAGAATGGGTGAATTTGTGGTAGCTCTTTTACATAATCGACTACTCCACCACCACCGAGTGATTTAAATAAAGATTTAGAATTGAAACCTAAACAAAATCCTCTATGATAATTTGAATATTTTTCCCACATCTGAGAATTTCGAGGCTCAGCAGTTAAACTCAATATCCCGATACGCTCATCATATTCTTCAAACTTTTTTTCTTGCATCTTTTTTAGCTTTGCAGGGGCTCTTAATGGAGATTTATCAAAGTGTTTCTTAGCCCATTTAATATGTTCACTATTTGAAAAATTTGAATTTATTGATTGAGAATCAGACAAATATTTTTGAAAAATATCTTCATCAGTTAGTAAGTCATATCTAATTTTATTTTTGCAATCTAAAGGATCTTCAAAAGAGGTAGGAGCAGCAAAGTAAACTTGCTTCTCTGTCAGAATAGTTTTGTGGTAAATATTATCCCAACTTCTATACTTGTATAATATTTGAGGTATTGAATCGAGATCATCAATCGTTTTAATGCCAACGTTTTTAGTCATTATTGACTACCAATTAATTAGGTAATGAAACGCATAGTATTACATTTCATAAACCGATTCTATTAATTTATCAACATCTTGGTATTCCATTAATTCAGCTACCAATTTAAAAGAGGTCTCTATTATTTTTTCTTCTGAATCTAACAATTTCGCTAACTCTTTTGCCTCATCATATTCGTCTAAAGCTAATGAATTTAAAATTCCTCTTACGATTGGTTTTACAGCATCTGATTCTTTATCAATGACGTTATTGTATTCCAATTTTGAAAAAGGTCCAGGAATTAAATAGGCGAGAGCATTTTCAAAATTAACGGTTACTTCTCCCTTTTCTTCTAATAGTGAATCTTTGATTAAAGATAGATCTAATGCTTGGGTCACAGCTTTAGCTAAAAATAAAGACCCAGCCTTGGCACCTAAAGAGCCTAGTTCGTTACATTTCTTGGGGGAAGTTCTATAACGTGCACAGTAGCTTGAATGATGTTTTACAAATTCCAATTTTAAAAGTTCGTCAAGCAATATTTCTTCTTCCAACATTAATTCAAGACAATAGTAACCATTAAAATAATGGGTATCATTTTCTTGATTATACCACCAAGGCCCATTCTTTAATTTTGGTTTATATGCTTTTAGGTTAGGTTTTTCCTCATTTGTAATTAAGAATCTACAAGCTGGAATATCATAATCAATAGATTCAATCCAGTATATATTTTTTCCATCTATAAGTTCATCAATATTAAATTCAAAACTTACATTGCCATATCTATAACCAATACCCCATTCATTTGGGGATAGCCAACAAACTTTCGTTCTTGTAGATCTTAGTTTTGATTTATCTGTAATTAGTCTCGGTTTAATTTTATGATCTTGGATAATATTTATCGCAGTCGAGATATGGCATACATGTCTTACATTTGAAAAGGGCTTACAACTTTGGTTAAAACGTGTACGTGTAGGTTTACCCACTTTAAATTTCTCAAATTCACTCATAAGTACTATAAATTATAATACAACCCAGTCTTATTTTATAATTAATAGTAGCCAAGTATTGTAATCATAATATTACTAAATGACCAGTAAGGGATTGAAACCCATAAACTTATGGTATAATCCATATGTAATTTAATAGCTTTTAAAAAGATAACATTTATGCATAATGAAATTTATTTGTAAGGATTTACACTCTTGCTTATGAAATGTATTTAGAGTGTTTATTTCTGACTATAACCGGATGATTACCCGCTACCTTCAAAGGGGACTATCTGAGGAGCAGGCTTTTAAGTTGTTGAGGTATATGGTTTTACATCCGGAGGTGCTGGAGAGGCTGCAGACCTACTACTTTTGCTGAACGATGTATAGCTAATAAGTTCCTGTAACCAGGGATTCCTTTTCCTCTTTAGAATATTGCTTGATCTCATGCTCACGTTTGCAAGCCTCGGAGCGATTAGGATGCTGCTCAACAAACACTACAGCTCTAGGCTTTTGAGCCTGAAGATATTTGGCGCCGTTACCCTGTCGATGCTGGTGCCAGCGTCGGATCACATGGTTTGTGGAACCGGTATACAGGCTTCCATCGGTGCAACGGATTATATAGACGAACCATGTTTTCATATAAATGTAAAAGATCAGCTAATAATTATTTAGATAATAAAGAAGTAGTGGAGCCTACTAATATTAAAGTTATCTGGGATTAATATGGTTATTTCTCAGATGTTCTTCTATTCCATCCCTATGGAATGCAACAACTTTCTTTACGAAAAAGATGATTACTTTTAAAAATCGTCGCAAGTAATTTTATTGAGTTTTATATTTCGTATTTAGGAAGATCTCTTAGTTTTTCCTCAGCAATATTTTTAATTCTGGCCAAAAGTTCTCTGTATTCAACAGTTGGTAGTAGAACGTGACGGACGTCTAGGGAACCATATATCAAATATTCGACAGGTTTCTCTAGTATTTTTGATAACCCAGCTATTTCAATATAGGAGGGAGGGCGTACATCGTCTTTTTTCCACCGACTAAGATATTGTGGAGGTATACCAACCTTATCAAACACTTCTGACACGGTATATTGAGAGTCCTGTATTTCTTCTTTTAAAAGATCAGCAAATTCGTCAAGCTCTAATGGTACTCGATTTTTTTCAATTTCTTTTGCTTTGATCATTTCAATTTATTTTAAGCTATCACAAGTGTTGGTTATTCCATTGAGGTACAGGCCATATCTCATTATGTATTTTAATCTTTCTTGGATGTTTACTTTGGACTGATGTTTAAGTCAGATCTAAGCAAGTTACTCAAATTGTTCTTTCCTTCACGAACAGGCATTTTCTTTGATTTATACAGCACATTAAATAAACAGATATCTTTTTAGAAACGAAGCAGGTTTAACTTATCTAATAGTTAAAAAATTTGTTGATAACATGGTACACAATTTAATATTAGTTAATAATAATGCCAAATTTACCTTGCTATGAATAAAATAATCAACTTAAGTGTAATTAAAGGGGGTTAATTCAAAGATTAATTGTGGATAACTTACCCATTTTGTGGAAAAGTATTTGGGGTTTTTACTTGACCCCAATTATAGGCCCCTTATATTGTTAAGTGATCAAAAGAAAAGCCCGTTCGATGCTGGAACATCAAACGGGCTTATAAAAAACTCCTTTGGTAAGGAAAGTAACTTGGGAACTAGCGCCCCAAGTGTTTTTTGACTAGCGCTCGCAAAAGTATTAAGCCTGCTAACGCCTTTTGTCTATTGGCAATTATAAACAGGCTTGTGCTTTGTTGCAACAACAAACTTGTAAAATGTTTGGAGGTCCAATCATGGAAGATTCCAAAGATTCTGAGCATGAGCCTGGAAAGAAACTCATCTTTCGGGCTTATTACGTGCATCCAGAAACTGGAGAAAAGATTTATCCAAAGAATGGAAATGTTTTTCCCATTTGGGTAGACGAATAATAAGCTAACAAATAGTAATAGACCCTCCCGCTGGTTCGGGAGGGCTTATTACTCTATTAAAATTTATAATTGCCAGAAATGTCATGGATTTAAGAGAATATCAAATAAAATCAAAGGATACGGATCAGAGACCCGGTTCTGATAAACTTATCAACTTTTTAATACCCATCTTGGGATTAGTAGGAGAGATGGGGTCAACAATATCAGAATTTAAAAAAAGGTTGAGGGATGGTAAATCATACCGTGAGTTTAAACCACATCTTGAAGAAGAACTTGGAGATGTATTGTGGTATTTGTCCAATATCGCGACGAAAATGGATATCGATCTTGAGAGTATTGCACAGAAAAATATTGAGAAAACACAAAATCGGTGGAAGCTTAATGGAGGGGCTAGTTACGGCCTATTTGATGAAGATTTTCCATCAGATGAACAGCTACCCAGACAGTTTGAATTAGAGTTTAAGGAGACTATAAATGGTGGTGACACAAAAGTAGAAGTCTACCTTGATGGTAAACAGGTTGGAAATCCCCTCACTGACAATTCACATGAGGATGATGGATACCGATTTCATGATATCTTTCACTATGGTTTTGCCGCATATCTTGGTTGGTCTCCAGTATTAAGAAAATTACTTAAGGTAAAGAGAAAAAGTGATCCCCAAGTTGATGAAGTGGAGGATGGGGCAAGGGCAGCAATTATTGAGGAGGCAATTTCTTCTTATATCTATCCCTTTGCAAAAGAGACGAACTTTTTTGAAGACGTTGAAACCGTTGACTATGAAATATTGAAAACAATCCAACGCCTAGTAGAGCCTTTTGAAGTAGGACAAAGAACTTTAAAAGAGTGGGAGTATGCTATTTTAGAGTCTTACAAAATATATCGCTACCTCCGAAAAAATAATGGAGGAAAACTCCATGTAAATCTGAAAGAACGATGCATCAATATAATTTGACTTGTTTACTTTAACTAATCATATAACATTATGGATAAGACAAAAAATGTATTCATAAGTCATCACAGCAAGGATGAAGAAAATATAAGTAAGCTCAAAAAGCTATTAAGAAAACAAGGCTATCAGATAAAGAATAGTTCTATAGATAGTTCTAAGCCTAATCAAGCAACAAACAAAAAGTACATTAGACGGTTGTTAAGAATGCGTATACAGTGGGCCGGTACTTTCATTTGCCTTGTTGGCCCGGAAACACACAACCGTGATTGGGTTAATTGGGAAATAGACCAAGCTCACAAAAAAGATAAGCAAATAGTCGGTGTTTATTTGCACGGAGGTACTGAAAATGATGTCCCAGAAGGTATTAACCTATATGGTGATAGTTTGGTGCCTTGGCGATCTGAAAAAATTGTTGATGCTATTGAAGATAATCTAACAGGAGAAGAAAATTGGTGTGATCCGGAAGGAAATCCAAGAGAACCCGTTAATACAATTACACATTTAAATTGTTAATGAGATTTAAGACATACATAGTAGCCCGCGATTATGGATTTGCTCCAAACCCATTCGGGAGATACTGTACTTTAGCCTGTTGTAAGCAGAGAATTCGAAGAAACCTGAATGTTGGTGATTGGATTTTTGGAACCGGCTCTAAGCAGAAAAATGCTGAGGGCAAGCTTATATTTGCAATGAATGTTACGGAGAGAATGACATATCAAGAATATTGGGAAGATCCACGATTTGAATATAAAAAACCTATAATGAATGGCAGCTTAGTTCAAATGTATGGTGACAATATCTACCATAAAGATGACAATGAAAATTGGACACAAGAAAATTCTCATCACAGCTATGAAGATGGAACTGTGAACGGATATAACTTAGAAAGAGACCTAAGTGGCGATTATGTATTGATTTCTGAAAATTTTTATTACTTCGGGAACAGTGCCATTGATATTCCGGAGAATTACCAAGATGAAATGTGTGTATCTGGTCAGGGACATAAGAATGTAGACCAAGAAATTGCGCTCAAATTTCTAAGTTGGCTTTCAGATAATTATGAGCCTGGTAGACATGATGACCCCTCATTATTCACGGGTACTTTCGAAAGGTATGATGGGATAAGCTAAATAATTTTTCAATACTATGAGCTATAGAAACAAAACTTACGTGGTATTTGACGGCGATAATGATATGTGGGCCTACTCCTATATGAAAGGGTGGAAAAGTAATGATAACATTGATTTTGATTTTCATGATGCTCATGATATTGGGGCTCTAACAAGACGAGCTCAAAATGAGAGTTACATAAAATCTGAACTCAGGAAAAGATTTAAAACCGCTAAACAGATTCTTGTTTTAATTGGCAAGAAAACAAAGAATCTATACCGGTTTGTGAGATGGGAATTAGAAATGGCTCAGGATCTAGACTTGCCCATCATAGCTGTTAACTTAAATGGGAAAAGGGGGCAAGACGAGGCACTTGTACCACCGATCATTAGAGATGAATATGTGGTTCACATTCCCTTTAAAATGGAAATTATTAAATACGCTTTAAATAACTTTCCGGGAGAATATCATAGGAGACAATCATCTGATTCTGGTCCCCGATATTATAATGATTCTGTCTATCGCAAATTAGGTCTTTAATATGCAAAATCAAGACTATCCAGCTTTATTCCAGGCAGCAGATACTGGTTCAAAGCGTACCCAATGGTATCATCATTTAACCGTCAAAGGCTATTTAGGCTGTTTAATTATTGGAGCATGTTTCTCTTTTTATGGGATAAATAATTCCACTCTAGCAATAGTAGCAGCAGTTGTGTTTTTCATTGCTCTAGCCTTATCAATTTTAATCACTACTAAGAATTTTGAAAATAGCTGGTATAATTGTCGGGCTTTGGCAGAATCCATTAAGACAAGTACATGGAAGTATATGATGAGGGCTGAACCATATGAGGATTGTGATGATGTACAAATAGTAAAAAGCGAGTTTAGAAACTTACTGAAGGGTTTATTAAAAGAGAACAGAGAACTTTCATCTGATTTTGCGGGAGAGGTTAGTGATAAGGAGCAAGTTACTGAATTTATGAATACAGTCCGGAACATGGATTTGAATGATAGAAAAGATTTTTATTTAACTCATCGAATTGATGAACAACGGACTTGGTATACCAAAAAATCGAAAGAGAACAGTGATAAAAAAGCATTATGGTTTGGTCTTTTAATCCTCTTCAATTTCTTAGCTCTTATATTGGTAATCCTACGAATAAAATTGCCCCATTTGCCATACTTCCCAGTGGAGATTTTAGTAGTAATATCGGGAGCCTGTTTGACTTGGATGCAAGTAAAAAAGTTTCAAGAGTTATCCTCTGCATATTCACTCACGGCTCATGAAATTGGTACAGTAAGAGGAGAAATCGAGAATGTAGATACTGAGGAAGAGTTTTCGGACTTTGTTAATGATTCAGAAAATGCTTTTTCACGTGAGCATACACAATGGCTGGCTAAAAGGATTCATTAAAATTTTCTTTAGTAGGCAACTTTTAATTTTTTAAAATATAAAAATTTGAGTTTTCAGAGGTAGGGGGTGGTTTATATAAAGGGGGATCGTTTCTAAGGATGGAAATTTTAATTACGATTACTTGCGGACCCTACTTCGAACCTTGGGGGTGCAATAGGGGACCCATTTTCGGAAGATTGATTTTAAAGTACACCACCGGGGGTACCCCTTAATAAAAAACGCCCCAGCCTATTATGGCTGAGGCGCTCTGATTTCGGGCATTGCCAGATAGCAAGCCACAGTAGTTTTAGGGCATTTACCCTTTCGTAACTCCCAGAAGTATTTTGATCGCTTCCAGTAAATACGTAGCCAGCTGTTCTTCGAAATAGGCAAAGGATTTGTCCACTTTCCGCAGGTGACGGTCTTCAAAGTCATTGCTCCGATCAATGATTGCCTTCACCTCCGCAAGAGAACAAGCATTTTTGAGCTGCTGGTTTCAGGACAACCATTCCCGCAGTTCCCTGCAGTAGGTAAACGGTCCATCGTATTCTTTTATTCACGCTAAAAATAGTTTTTCAGTGTATCGTTCTAGTTCTTTCTTATTACTCATTGTTATTTTTCTTTTCGTTTGAATTTAAATTGCAGTTGGTAAAGTCAAGGGTCTTGTAATGCTCGGTGCTTACCGTACCATTAAGGACGCCTTTGAGGATCGCCGGTGCTTTCTCAGCTGGCCTTTTTCACTCGTGTTTATGCGCTAAATAGCGGATCACATACGGTGAGGTATCCAACTTTCCGGCGGTTCGGTACATCCCACATTCTGTTCAGATCTCTTTGATCCTTTTCAGTCCATACTCTTCGATCAGCCGGTGGCTTTCCGAATAACTGGTATCGCGGGGTTTTCTGTTATTGGGATAATTGTGTGTTCTGCTCTTACTCATAGTTGTATTATTTAAGGTTACTGTTTTAGTGAATTAAATGATCTATATATAATAATCAGATTTTTTCGTCGGCTGTTGTCGGTCACCCTGCCACAGGTTATATATAAGGTGAGGGGTAGGTGGCTTATTTTGCAATATTATTTATTATAGTGTTTACAACAGTGTTATTTTTATTTCAATGTTCTCTTATAGGCCTCACCACCCTACACCTATTAAGATAGTTTACTGTTCGTCAAGGACTTACAGGGTTAAGGGTACCTCAAGAAAGGCTACCCCGAGCCGGATCCTTCCTCACCTTCATCGTGATTTGATGCCCTAAAGGTAGATTCAAACGAATCTTTCTTATGAACCAGATAATACTTGGAGCCCTGACTTTTAACCGATTGGTACCCGTGTTTTGAGAGCGCTTGCCCCAAGCGTGTAACAGCCCGATGCGAGCTGCTGGGTAATCCCCCGCCGTGTAGCTTTTCAAGGATTTGGGTGGCCGTATATCGTTTGGCCTGCTGGTCACTTTTTTCAGCCTTTTCGAAATGCTCCAAGAGTAACTCTTCCTCAACCGACTGGGTTTCAAACTGCTTGTTGTGGCGGTTGATTTGCTGGATTTCATTCCCGTCAAACCAATACTTGAACCCTTTCTTGTATAGATGCAGTGCTTGAGAATACACCTTGGTCATATCGATATTGTGCTGGTAGTTGATATCACTGACACGGTGAATCAGGAAGCGCCTCGACCCCGTGGGATCATGCAGCATGGTACCCTGATTGATAGAGCCGCAAAGGCTCGAAAACCGAGTAAGCTTGTCGGCATATCTGGCGTAGGGTCGCCGGACGCGTATTTCACTTTTGGTAATGAGTTCTTTGAGGGCGCCTTCCTTGTATTTGGTAAGGGTTTCTAGCTCATCAAGCTGGCAGATGATTGTCTCAGATAATTGTATGACAGAGTCTTTATTGTTTGGATTGAGATTGCCCGAGAAAACGTAGTCGGTAAGTTCATCCGGTGCTAGTCCGAGTAGAAACGTACTCTTTCCTATTCCTTGTCCTCCTTGGAGTATAAGCACCGTTTGGTTGACAACCTCTTGTTCCTTTACGCTGGCAACTAACGCTACCAGCCACTTGCGCAGGCACCATTTCCAATACTGCTGATCTTTCGCCTTTACCTGCTCGGCCAACTTATTGATGTGGTCGGTACCGTCTCACTTGGGCAACCCTTCGAAATATTCGTGGAAGGGATGGTATTTTTCCACAAAATCAGATTGCAAGAGGCTCTGCAGACGTCGTTGGCTGATCTTGGCCCCACGATTTCGCATATCTCGAAGCACGCTGTTGAACTGATAGTCATCCATCAGCTTCCAGTCTCCATCTACCTTCACTTCGGTGCGGTTGGTCACCACATTGAAACGAAAATCGTAGAAATAGTTTAGAAATCCCTCGTGTTCGTCGCTGCTCGTAATCGGTTTGTTCTCAAAGGCCTTGCGGATGGTCATTTCCCCATAGGTCGTCCCATCTGAGCGGTGTTTTTCGTCCCATTTCGAGCGCATAAGCGCCGATTGTCGGTAAATTTGATCGGTAAGCTCGGCATCGAACTTGGTTCACTTTGCAAGGAGGCTAATATATCCCAATTCGGCCCGGGATTTGTCGCCAGCGTAGCGCGTCAGGTCGCCATGATCGTGCAATGCGCTAAAAAGGGGCCCGTCGTCGCTCTCTTTGATCTGTGAGAGTAGATAATCGTGTTTAGGACTGGAAACAGCCCGTTTTCGGCTCGAAGATCCTCCAGTAGTCGTTGGAATCTCCAGTTCTTGGATATTTACCGTCCGAATAGGCTTCGAATCCCCATAAATATCGCCGGTCATCGTAAAATACCGCACTGAATCGTAGATTTCGATACATTTGAAGCCCACATGCTCCATGGAGATCTTATTGGGGAAGTCATCTGCTAATATTCCTTTTACAAAGATGTGCAGGCCGTTCCCGCTGACTGATTTTTCGGTATAGGAGTCCGCCCACTCGACAATTTCGGCGGCAGCTGGCAGCAACTGACCACCGCTAAAACAATCATCGAGGTCAATACCAATAAACGGGTCATCTTTGGTAAACATATACCCGATACCACTGATATTAGAATGTGTACCCACTGTTAGAGCCTGTAACGCCTCCTGAAAGGAACTTCAAGTGGAGGGATCATTGGATCTGGCCGGGCGGCCATTGGGTTGGAGGGGGATTTTATTGTCGCTATGACATACTCACTGATCTCGTCCGGTGAGTCCGGAGTTTATATTTTGAAAGTTACTATTCATTTTATTGAGATTAATTTATCAATTTATTTGACACTGGGATTAATTCATCCCTGTTCTTACTTAATACATTGCGTGATCTGGAGTGATTTGTCAAATATTTCTTACAACTGTTAAAAATGGCTTTATTAGTTATAAAGTTTTATATCATAAAATAAAGCCCTTTAAGTGTTATAAAACAGGTATTTAGTAATAATAAATAGATTTAGTAAAAAGTTTGATAAAATTATTTTATTCGCTAATTGTGTTGATACTTAATTTTGAAGCTCCTCAATCAGTGTGATAGGAATAAGATAGAGGCTTTCATTATTTTGGGTCGTCGTGGCGTATTGACTATCTCTTCGTATGCCAAAACAATTTTCAATTAACTCGTTAAATTTTCCCTTTCTTCGTAGTACCTCATAATCCTCTTCAAAATCCTTTTTTAAGTCGAATTCCCAGAGTTTTTTGGTGATATATTTGAAATGGACTGTATCCTTATCATCCGGGTCATGTTCTTTAAAAAATGCTTTCAGTATATCTCGTATTGCGTCAAGCAGTTGACTCTGATTAGCAGCTTCTTCATACCAACAGACATCAAGGCCTTCCAAAATATTTCTTTTTACGTTGAGTTCGTCAACAAGCTGGGCAACTGTTAATAGTGGTTTGGCTAGCTGCAGTTTACGATTGTCAAGCTTGATATTACTGACCGGTAATCGAATATCGGTAGGCATATTGGCAACCGCATCAAACAGGGTGGAGGTATTGGTGAGTCCAAAAGCGAAGCAGGAAAGTTGAATCAGGCGAATATCCTCAGCGATCTGATTGTCAAACTCAATGAATTGGTCCTTTGGAATACTTTTGGGCTTTTCAAGAGTCTTAATCTGAATGGATCGTGATTTCAAGGTATCAATAAAAATATCTCCAGTACCACCGAAGGCTTTAGGAGAATAGGTGTTAAGAATGACATTGTCATTCTTGGATCGTTTTTCGTAGGAACCCTTATAGTGATAGCCTCCATTAAGAAACCGGGAGAGATCATCTTCGGATTTCCTTTTTGAAGAGTAATCTTCAAATTCATCAATACACAGTGTAGAACTATGGTAATGGACCTGGTGAATAAGAGAGGAGGGGGTGGCTTTCGTCAAATGTTTGCCGTTGAACGATAGTTGTGAAAGGATTTCTAGGATCGTTGTTTTTCCCGTGCCCCGTTTCCCCATAAAGTGCAGATATGGATAGGCTTGAAATAACTTAAACACATAACTACCAATCAGCCACGCAGTGAGAATGTCAAAAACCTGGCGATGCTCAAAATACAGAAATCGCCTAATGAACGACCGAACGAATGGATATAACGAAGAGGGTTCCAAGAGTTCTTCTCGCTTTATATGGTCAACCATATCTTGGTCTAATCGACTTTGCACAGGAGTGCTATGTGAAGGCGTTAAGCTTTCCAACACATATAGGTGCCGATTCTTCATGGTTCTAATAGGATTAGAAAGGATCGTTCGAGTGCCACCATAGCTATAGATTAGCGAGCCCCTTTTAACATCTTGGGCTGGATTAAATGAGAGTTGCCCATATTCTTTGCGATTATCATTGTAATTTCTTCTACTTGGGACATCACTCGCTTCGAGCTTGGTTATATTCTTTCGAAGTTCTTCCAACAGCTTCTCCGGGGTATGCTCACTGAGCCATATGGCAATAGATGTATTGGAAAAAACATTGTAGAGGTTCGATTTATAAAGCGGTATATCCTCCGTTAATAAAACGCTTGCAAAGGGATAAATGGAGAAACTGAAATTCTTCCCAAAGTTACGCAGGCAGAATATGATTTCTTTATCAGACAATAGGGAGGGGTAACCATAGTAGCTTACTTCATCTTCGGAAGGTAAGGGAATGGCACATATCCTATGAGATTGAAGAAAGTCTGCTATTAGGGGATTTTCTACGATCAACACAGTCTCGGATTCAGTGAACATCTGCACTGGAAGTCGAAAAACGCCACGGTGCTGCCATTTTAATCCATGAGCCTGAAGATTGTAATCCCTAATAGCTACCTCCGCTCCCGTGTTGCTTAAACTAAAATATCGGAGCGTATTCAGATGGGGAAGGGCTTTTATCTTTATATTTTTTGGCTGGTAGGAGAAAGGAAACTGTCTGGATAATGCCTGAATATCATCAGTCGATTGACCTGAGTCTTCTACATTTTGCTGAAATGCACCAAAGTAGTCCCCTTCGAAATTGAAGGCCACTTTTTGTCCACTGGATGCGATGTTATAGAGTTCACCATACAACTCCTCAATTGTGATCGACTCATTATCAAGGTTTAGTTCAAAACTGTTATTAACCGATAATGATCGACTTTCCCCACGCCAGTCCTGAATAGTTATCGATATCGGGAAGTTGTCATTGTGCACATCCCTAATGGGGAAATTAGGTATATTTTGCTCAAGAATTAGCAGTTCGTGACGCTGAAGTTTTACTGATTGGAAATTAATCATGATTCAGTAGGTGAAGGGCTTAAGATGTTTTTAAATAGGTTTTGATCTGCTTTGTCTCCGTCAGCAGTATGGAATACAAGGTGCCGCTTGATGCTATTTATATAATCAGAAATCTCAGCTTGCGTTCTTTTTTGTTGGTATAGTAAATTGGCTAAAGAGTCAATTTGTGTTTCGGTAAGTTGATGGGGGATTTCTTCAAGCTGCTGCTTAAGCTGTTTCTTGATATTCGGTAATTCTGGACGTTCTACCTCAATGTTCGTTCCAAACCGACCTGGACGAAGCAAGGCTGGATCAATCATATCCTTTCGATTGGTTGCTGCCACAAAGATGATATTTTCATTGTCAGCGCTATCCCCAAACTGAGTAAGTAGCGTATTGATGCTATCTGACGCATGACTGGATTCTGCAGAATTCCTAGTTTGGGCGATACTATCAATTTCATCAATGAAAACTAGGATAGGTCTGAACAATCGAGCATTTTCAAAAAGCTTGTTTATATTTTTCACCGTTTCACCAATCCACTGAGATTTGTTTTCACCGGCATTAACGACTTTAAACAGGATATTCAGTTCGTTAGCCACGGCATTGGCAATACTGGTTTTACCCGTTCCGGGAGGTCCATATAATAGAAACGCTTGGTTGGGTTTCACCTCAATATCGGTTCGAAACCGTTCGGGATGAAACATGAGTTCAGCTTCAGCACAAATCTGATCCACAAATCCTTCGGATCCTGGTAGATCTTCCTTCTTTACGGAAGGCCGTTCGATGTTCATTTCAGTTTCACAAAGCGGGGTAACAGCTTGTAAAGCATTTAATAGATCTTCTTTTATCATGGGGAGAGAAGAAGTATTTGTTTCTTGCTTTCGAGCCCGGGCCTTTTGATATGTTTTTGTCTTTTCTACCAGTGTATTTAAATCTGAACCAACGTAACCAATAGTCTTCCTTGCAATGTCTTTCACAAACCCTTCAGTTATCGAACTGCTATCGACAGAATACTTATTAAGTTTCGTTCGTAATATTGCTGCTCTGCCTGTTTCATCGGGAGGACCAATGCCGATTTTCGTATCAAATCGACCGGATCTAGTAACGGCTGTATCTAATGATGAGAGGTAATTTGTTGCTGCGAATACCAAAACATTTGGGGGACGATTTTTGGGATCTAATAACTGCAGCAGGACATTTACATTTTCTCTATCATGGGCATGATTCATCTCCGAGCGATGCCCCGCAAAAGCGTCAAGCTCATCCAAAAATATGATTGCACCACCTTTAGCTTTTGCAGCTTTATCGAAGCGTGCTTTTAAATTCTTACCGAACTGATGAGCCCACTTAGATGCCAGATCTCCTATTTGAATTGAATCAAAATACACTCCGAGATCTTCTGCTATGGAAGTAGCTATCTCAGTTTTACCGCAACCTGGCGGTCCATAAAGAAGTACTCCGCCCATCGGGTCGGGGTTTGACTCTTCACCATTTAAGATATCAAGGAAAGGATATACAACCTCATTTTTTAAGCGCTGTATAGTGTCATCGACCCCCTTTACTTTGTGAAGGTTTTTAAACGTTAGTTCCCGTTTTTCGCCTGTAGTAATATCTTCTATAGATTCTTCCCGGTTTTCATCGTCCAGGTAATATTGTTCTGCGTCTGGACCGTTCCCAAACTTCAGAAGGGTTTGTTCCGTAATGATCGCCTGAGAACGATCATTATCAATTGATAATACCTTGCAAATATTACCACCATTACGGATATAGTGTCCTTTAAATATTACACTTTTATCTTTTATCCGTTCTGTGAGGGGAGGTAGTGAATCGCTCTCATCTTCATCAAGGACTTTAAACTGGACTTTCTTTGCAAAAGAAGGCTCGATTAGTTTACATAGTGCAGAGGAGGAGGAAAAATTGTAAGCTTCTTTCCATTCCTCCGGCAATACGACAACTGATCGGTCATGGTATTTAGCAGGGGCGGGGATTATCCTTCCAATTACTGATAGCTTATCATTAGGTCTTTGTATGCTGATAACTTTTTGATACTGGGTTTTAAACTCCAAGACAATTTTGGGCGGTAGCGCAATACCTCCCTCAATATAGTTGTCAAACTCGACAGGTAGAGAAAACTCCTTGGCTACGTTTTCTTGATTCATAGAAAATATGGGCTTAACTAAAACTATTTGCGAGGAATAGGTGAGCAATGTCCTCTATTAGTCGCAATGCAGATGATTTTTTAGCGACTTGTATATATTGAGAGAGGGCTTATATTGCAAGAAATGAATACAAGATTCTAAATACTTGAAGTAAATGTCTGAAGAGAACGATGAGAATAACATTTTAAACCGCCTTAGACAGGCTAAACAATCATTCCATAAGGCAACTTATGGCGAGGTTGAAGAGCATAAAGTTGGAAGTCCGAAATATTTTGCCGCACTTCATGGGGTCTTGTTGGGCATATCTGATCAAAAGCTAGTTGAGGCTTTAAGCAAGTTTGGAGACCATATAAGAACAATGGGAGAAGGGGAGTATAACCCTGAACAAGGAATGCAACTAATTAGATGCTATGCAGAGCTAAATGACGAACTAGAAATAATGTTAGTTCCTGAAGTCCAAAAACGATTCAGAAATATCCTGAAAAAAGATGTCGAGTTTATTCGGATGAAGGACTCAGACAACGGTGACTTGAACGAAATTGCCGATAGAACAAGAATGGCATCTGAAAAGCAAAAACCAATGTTGGGTTCTCTGGATGAACAAGAACAGCTTGTCAATTATTACCTTAGCAAACTTCTTGATTATCGGCTATCTACATTACCAGAAGAAGCAGCGTGGGATTTTGTAGCACAATCCATTCTTGACCATTCTACGACAAAACCTTAGAAACCCACGCACGACTAACTCCAAATTTTCGGGCAATTTCAGATTGGTTCTTGACTTTTCCGGAGTCCAATAATTCCTCATATATTTTACGTTGTTCAGCTCGGCTTTTCCGTTTCTTTTTCTTCCTCTTTTTGGGCTTTGACTTAACATTTTTCTCTGTTAACCTATGGTTCGCATTATTCAAAAATGGCTGGATATTTAGTAATTTTGAGGTGTTAACTTCGTACCTAATTCCCCTTCGACCCTTGTTAACGACTCTGATAGGCCATTTTACGGAAAAAATAGTTCGCAGGTCGTTAACTGTCACGGAGCTTTAAAAATTAGAAGGACTAATTGGCCAAAAGCCGATTAGTCCTTTTTCTTTTTTAAGATTGCTCCGCCAGAGCAATCCGCTGTTATTCCGATGGTTGTAGGGACGTAGGTTTTACAAATGCGTTCGGATAATCAGGTTTTAGCTTCTTGTTAGCCATAGATTCCACTTCAATAGTACCCGTCTTATCTCGATTCGTATTAGAGGTAACTCTTTTGCACTAATGTTTTGATGTGATCTTCCCGATCATCAGGATCCCCATCTGGCTAACGATCTTGTTTAGTTAATCCCAGCATTTTCTTTTTGGTGCGCTGGGAGTTCATATCCTTTCGAATTATAGAAATCAATTCAGATTTTAGCTCCCTATTCCTTTAACCTCAGCCATCTCAAACTGTATAATGAACTTACTTCCATTTTCTCGCTGATATTCAATAGTTGCATCCAATTGTCCGCACAGCGTTTGTATAATACGCATACCTAATGTTGAGGGCTGATGAATATCAAAATCGTCCGGCAATCCAACACCATTATCGGCAATAGTTAGGCTTAATTCCTGTTGGTTGGTTTTTAGGATGATATTGATGGTACCTTTGTCTCTTTGCTCAAAGGCGTGTTTAAAAGCATTGGTAACCAGCTCGTTAACAATTAATGCAGTGGGAATAGCTTGATTTACATTGAGTATTGCATCCTCCAACTCATAGTTGATGTCGACTTCCGTATCAATTCGTAAGGTATCATTTATGGTGGCTACCAGCTTTTCTATCTGATTGGTAAAATTAAGTTCTGTAAAGCTCTCCGAATCATACAATAACTCATGGACGGAGGCCATTGACTGTATCCGAAGTTGACTTTCCTGAAGTTTGTTTGACAAACTTTTACTTTCACTTTCCATGGCCTGCAGCTGCATCATGCCGGAAATAATCGCCAGATTATTTTTAACCCGGTGATGGATTTCCTGCAGCAGTACTGACTTTTCCTCCAGCGTCTCTTGTAATTGTTCTTCATAATTAATGTGCTCTGTAATATCCACACCCACCGTTTGGGTAGCATTTTTTCCATTATATACGATAGGCACAGATTCAAATTGAACGTAACGGTTCTCTCCGTCAAGCCGCTTTATGACATAAACTTCTGGTGCAATTTGTTCCTTTTCTTCTTCGATTCTTCTAATGCGGTCAATGGCCTGACTTTTTTGGGCCTGGTCGATATAATCGAAAACTGATTCACCAATGAGATTGTCAGCTGAATCAACACCCATCATTTTGGCGCCACCTTCATTAATGAACTGAACTTCTCCCTCTATGTGGATGAGTACCATGCTCGGATCTTGGTCGACCAGTGTCTCCCACAGCTTGAGATTCTGTTCAGCTTTTTTCCTTATTTTTTGTTCTTCTTTAATATGTTCCTGTAACTTTTCTGTCATTTCATTAAAGGCTTGGGCTAACTCATTATGCTCCTCAAAACCCCCAACGGTTATTTTATCATCAAGGTTACCATTTGCTATAGACTTTGTTCCCTCGAGAAGTTTTCCAAGTGAAGCAAGAAGTTGTTTTCGTATCCGAAAGATCATATAAACAACAAATCCAATACCGGGAATCAAGATGAGTAAAAACTGAAGGCGCTGATATACTTGTAAGGTGCGAACTTCTTGCAGGCGGCTTTGTTCAAGTTTTTGGGATTCTGCCAGCAGCAACTGGATATCCGAGCGGATACGTGCGGTTGCACGTTCCAATAGGCGTTCCCGTTTTTCCGGTTGGTCCTGATACACCGATGGATTGTTATAAACTTCTTGAATTAGGGCAAATGACTGTTTTATTGAAGGAAGCGCATTAGTAACAACTCTGCGCGTTGGAAATTTTTCTATCTTACTCTTTTTTTCCTGTAGATCCTCGTATAATGTATTCCACTTCTCATAATATCGTTGTTCTTCGTACGCCAGAAATTGTTCGGTAATAATATTGAGCTCTGAAGCTCTCTTCGCGAATTGATTTACCCGATCTATTTGGTTGAGTTCATCACTAATTTGCCAGGTCGTGTATAATAAAAATCCGAATAGCACCACAACAGTAGCTACGGACAAAAGCGCAACAATATTTAGACGAGATTTTATAGTCATTGTATTACTGTTATGCCTTCGGGATGAGCTTTCTGGAGTGCATCAAAATAGATAGCATTGTGAACGTTAGATTGTTTCGTAGTGTCGGCAACACGTTGTTCCTGCATGAACCAACGCTGTTGTTCATTGAGTAGAGAAAGCATTCTTTGACCTATCGAAAGTTCATACTCAATGGAGGGCCAAAGATTCTCAATAGTTTCCAATGAGGTCTTCGTTTTCTGCGACACCAAGGTCTTTGTTTCTTCTGGATGGTGTTTGATATAATCTTGCGCTTTTTTAAGAGCTCGAAGATATTTTACGATTGTTTCAGGGTGTTGTTGGATATATGTTTCAGACGATACGCCCAGCCACAATGTTGAATGGCCCAGGACGGAATTAAGTTTGAAAGTGTTATTCTTTAACTTTTTTAAAATTTGAGAGGCATGAGGTTCCCAGCTGACTACTGCATCCACCTGGCCGTTTTTTAGTGCTTTATAATGTTCTGATATATCGATATTCACCTTCTCAACTTGCTTCTCCGGTATGCCATGTTCCAATAAGAACGTATCGAAAAAGTACTCCGACGTTGTTTCATAATACAAACCAACTTTTTTGTTTCTTAAGTCCTGAGGATTTTCTATCCCATGATCACGACGAGCAATAACTTTTTGACTATTGCTCGTGTAGATCATGCCCGTAAATATTTTGAGGTTGAATTCGTCGTACTTCGAATAGGGCAATGCCCCGGAAAGCGCACGAACCACTGGAATTTCAGCAACATGTGCTATATCGAGCTTTCCCTGGTATAACTCTTTCAATGATTCCCTTCCGGCTGAATGAGGATGGTCAATGATTTCCAGTCCCTCTTCTTCGAAAAAACCTTCAGATTGTGCGATATAATAAGCAGCTTCGCCCCAGAAAGTGGTAACACCAACTCGAACTGTTGTAAGATCGGAAGAATCATCATCGTTGCTATTGCAACCTACAAGCAAAACCAAAGCTAATATTGATGTTAGCTTCATAAAAAAAGCAGTATGATTGTTCTTTATTAAAAATACATCCATAAGGTTTGCTTGTATACTAAAAGTTGTTTCATACATTAAATAAACTTTAGCGTTTTTAACGCCATGTTATAATCATTGTATTACTGTTATGCCTTCGGGATGAACAGTCTGCATTGGCTCGAAATTGACCAGAGCTCTAAAATTGATATCAGAGGAATCTGTGATATTATTCCGTTCCATCCATCGTGCCTGATCATCCAGCAGGGTAATCAGGCGCTCGTTAAGGGACAGTTCGTAGTCGATATTATCCCAAGATTCCTGAATGGCTGCTATCGAGACCCCCGTTCGCTGAGCTAACAGTTGCTGGGTTTTATTCGGATATTTGCTGATATATTTCTGTGCCTGTCGAAGTGCCTGCAAGTATTGGACCAAAACTTCGGGATTTTCCTCTGCATAACGGTCACGCGCAGTAGCCAGCCATAAAGTAGAATACGTAAGTTTCGTATCAAGAGAAATGGCTTTATTCCCCAGTTCCTGTTTGATATAGGTGGCGTACGGTTCCCAGTTTACGGCTACATCAACCTCTCCGTTTGCTATGGCGTTAACCTGCTTTTGGGGGTCTATATCGACAAGAGTGAGTTCTTCTTTTGCAATTTGATGCTCCAGCAGAAACGAATCCAGAAAATAGTCCAGTTGCGTACCTTGAGATATAGCCACCGTTTTTCCGCTGATATCCCGGGGATTGGAAATACCTTGGTCTCGACGTCCGATAATATGCTGTATTTCGTCCGCATAGATCATATCGGCAAATATCTGGAAGGAAGGAATTTCTTTTCTCGTATAATACGAACTATCGAGAAGTGCGTACATGATAGGAGTTTCCGCTACATGTGCAATATCAATTTTTTCATCGAATAACTCGCGTATGGATACCGCCCCCGAAGAATTTTGCTCAAGCTGAACATCAAGTCCTTCGTCCTTAAAGTATCCCTGTTGCTGTGCCACAAAGGTTGCGGCTTCTCCTAAAAATGATTTCGTAATACCCACTCGAACGGTAGTAAGATCGGCTGAATCCTCATCTTTGCTACTACAGCCTGTGAATAAAGCCAAAGCCAATATCAGCTTTATCGTAAATTTGAGGTAATTCTTATTTGATAAGAATATATTCATAAGGTTTTTGCTGTACCCTTAAATAGTTTTTATAAATCCAGCAACTCTTAGTGTTTAACCTTAGGTTGAACGAACCATTTGCAAAGGCGTTCTGTAACAATATTTCGAAATAGTACGATAAATTAAAAACGCATTTAAATAAAGACATCCTTTCTGCTATCACTGCTGAAACGCTATATCCCTTTTGCAACCAAAGAAGAAGCACTGGCTGCAGAGTCAAAGGTAAAGAGCTGGAAAGTATGAAGATGAGATCCGCCTTTTGGTTGAAGGAGAGATTACTGATATCGCCCGAATCCATTTTTTTTGAGACCATTTCACGGTGAGATAGGAGGGGTAAGATCAGCAGGGGAGAGGGTAATGCATTTAATAAGTCCTTACCTAAAACCCATCGGGCACCAAATCTAATTGATTTGTATGCTTGTTTTCAATACTGCTGATATTTTAACGCGTTGTTTAAGTTGGACGGAGCGATTGTGGCAGGATACTATACTGATTTTTAATTATTTGGGGATAGTAATTTTGTATCAGCTTAGAAGTAACGACAATTAATACAAGTACTAATAATCGGGCTATAATTCCAATAATACTTCCTTCTAGTCCATACTCACCACCGCTTAAATATTTTGTACCCACCGGATTAAGGTGTACAAAAATATCTGAATACCATGTTAATCCACTGACATTAAAACCCCAGAATGATTGTGCAAAATTCCAAAATACGTGAAGCGAAAAGGGCATCCATATTCGACCGGTATAAATTAATGCAATTGAATACATCAGACCTCCAATGGCATTGCTAAAAGCTGTTAACAGGGTAGCGCTTGGATTAGTAATGTGAAGCACACCAAATAGTATGATCTGCAATAAGATAGCCACCCAGATATTTTTTAATAAATAGATAAGTAATAGAAGCAGCCCAACTCTAAAAATGATCTCTTCAGCAGCTGCACCTATTGCATATGTACCAAGACCTTTAAAGAACTTTGGAGTATCGAGAGCAATGGATTTAATTTCTATAAAACCACCAATCTTAAGAGCAAGGAAGGCCAAAGTTACAGAAACAAATGCGATGGATATTCCCAATATCAGCTCCCCGGGAGCCCATTTATCAAATGAGAAACCAAGCTTAATCTTATTTTGATACCTTAGGTATAAAATTGACAGCAAGGCTATAAGCCCGGATAGGCTAATAATTGTATTTAATATCTCCATGGATGCACGAATTGAATTTCAATTTATAGTGATCCTACTTTACGAAAGATGAGTATAATTGTTACTTATTTGTTGTTGCTAGAAATGATAAATATTAGCGTTGATAGCTTGTAAACTATCTATCGAAATCACTTAGCTCATTATATCCTTAGTATTTAGTAATATGCTCTTGGCGCTCAGACCAATCCTCTTGAAACCGGTCGGGATTGACAGTTTCTTCTTGGTAGTTCTTGATGTTTTTTTGAAGGAGGTCTTTATTCATTTGGATAAAAATTAATTGTAATTATTCTTCTATTTCCGAAACTGTCATGGTGAAGGAGGCGTGGCCATACCCTAATGAGGATGTGGTCGTTACGGCGTTGTGGGGATCGCAGCGTCGCGATGACACTATCCATTCAAACACGTTAAAGAAATAAATACCAATGAATAAGGGGGGGATATTTCGATGTTGAGAGATTGCAATAAAAAACTGATGTTTGGAGTCAGCTAATTAGTTCATAACTTCGGGTCATGAAATTTTCTAACGATTGGAAACAAAAGTGGATTAGGCTGCTTCGGTGGTGGCAAAGTTTTAAAAAGGATGTGAGTCTAAACTTTCACTACCTGCAAGATGATATTTATGAAATTGACAAGGTAGCGCACCCGTATCTCCGGGCATTTACTGTATTGCTTAGCTTGCTTGTGGTCGTAAGCATCCTTATCCCCATTGGCTTTGAACTTACTCCCGATTTGTTGTTTCTGAATCGTCAGATCGAGGAATGGATTCTGTTTGGCTTTGTTGCCAACTTTTTTGTCCGTTTAATTTTGACCAGCGATCGAAAAACATACCTCAAAAAACGTTGGTTTGAGGGAGTAATGTCGATTTTTTCAATATTTTTGCTCATCGATATTGGGATGTTCTCCATTGGTATTATTGACTATCTATTTGGGAGTGCTCCCAACCCCGAAGTGATGTTCCTGAAGTTTCTAAAAGGTTACCTGCTGTTTGTGGTAGCTGTAAAGTTTCTGCAGTATCTGCCCGAGCTGTTAGGGCAACAAGAGAATACCGGCCGGTTTTTAGTTTATAGCTTCTTGTCGCTGATCGCCGGTGGCACCTTTCTGCTTATGCTGCCCGGTGCAACACAGAATGGACAGGGGCTGCTGTTTATCGATGCTTTGTTTACGTCAACCAGTGCCGTTTGTGTGACAGGACTTATAGTTGTTGATACGGCCACCCACTTTACCCTGTTTGGTGAGATGGTGATTCTCACTTTAATTCAGCTGGGCGGTATTGGGATTGTTACTTTTGCAACCTTCCTGTTTCTTTTCATCAGCGGAGGCTTGGGGGTGGGGCAGATGAATACCCTAAAAGATGTTGTTGGAGAAAGTAATTCCAGTTTGGTAACCGCTACGTTAAAACGAGTGGTTGGATTTACATTTGTTGTTGAGGCGATAGGGGCCGTGGGATATTATCTGAGCTGGGAGGTTTCTTTTCCGAGCCATGGACAACGAATCCTATTCTCCATATTTCATGCGATATCGGCTTTTTGTAATGCAGGGTTTTCGCTGTTTACCAACAGCCTGGCTGACCCGGCGAATGCCACCAACCTGGGTATCAATATGACTACTATGATACTCATTGTATTGGGAGGTCTGGGCTTTACCGTTATTTGGGAGATGATCAGAACCCAAACAGATCACTCGCGGTGGAGAAGGCGTCTTTCAATCCATACACGAACGGTGCTCGTTTCTACAGCTGTACTTATTGCAGCTGGAACTGTTTTTATTTTAGCCATGGAATGGGACGGAACATTGGCAAGCTATAGCTGGGGAAATAAGATTATGGCTTCTCTTTTTCAGAGCATAACTACGCGTACTGCGGGCTTTAACACCATTGACACCGGAGCTATAGGCATCTCTGCTACTTTGATAATGCTCACTCTCATGTTTATTGGGGGATCGCCGGCCTCTACTGCCGGAGGGATAAAAACGACAACTTTTGCGGTGGTCATGCGGTCTATTGTGATGACTGTACGCGGATATAATAAGATGGAACTGTTTAAAAGAACGGTACCCAATCATGTTATCTTTCGGGCAATGACCGTTATTTTATTAGCTGCCTCTTGTATTAGCATTAGTACAATTTTATTATCATTGGTAGAAGATCATGCATTTATGGATCTGTTCTTTGAAGAAGTCTCGGCCTTTGCCACGGTGGGGTTGTCTCGGGGTATTACTGGGGACCTAACATCGTGGGGAAAATTTATTATTGTAGTCTCTATGTTTTTAGGCAGGGTGGGAATCCTCACCTTTATGGCTGCTTTTGCAAGTAAAGTGGATACCAATAAGTATAAGTATCCCGAAGAAGATATTATGGTATCATAATTCAAATGAATAACGATTTCTACTATGGAAAGACGAAGTGACCTGCATTTTGCAATTATCGGTATCGGGGCTTTTGGCAGTGCTCTTGCTAAAAAGCTTTCCGAGGAGGGAGCGTATGTCATCGCTATTGATAATGACATGGATCATATCAACCAGGTGAAAGAATATGTCTCTGATGCTATTTGTTTTGATGCTACTGAGCCTGAACTGCTGGAAAGCCACGGTATTACCAATGTAGATGTGGCGATTATCGCTATTGGGGAACGGTTTGAACCGGTGGCTCTCATCGCTATGCACCTGCTCAACTCTGGGGTGGAAGAGGTCTATGGCCGGGCAGGAACCTTGATTCAGGAGCAAATTTTGAAACAGATTGGTATTACGGATGTCATCCACCCCGAACGGCAGGTGGCTGAACGCATGGGGGTGTCGCTGGTGCGCCGGGGTATGTCTGACGTATTTGATATCGGGGAAGGACTGGCTATGTTTGAAGTTGAAGTCCCGGATTCAATGGTGGGCTATACCCTGGAAGAGCTTGAAATAAGGAAACGCTATGAGCTGAACCTAATTACGATTAAGCGCCTGCAATCGTTGGAAAGTGAAGTCGGTCCTGATGAGCAGTATGAACCGATAGGCATTCTTCGCGGATCAACAAAGGTGAAAGAGGGTGACCGATTTTTACTGGTAGGGCGTAAAGAAGATGTTGATAAATTACTCGAAACAAATTAAGAGAGCGAATAGTGATAACGGAGTTTCTGTAGCTTAAAACAGATTTTTAACTCAATGTTATTTTGGTCAAATTTAGTGATGTGTTTTTACGAAGCAAAAATTAGCAAATAATTTAATTTTTATGACACAAGAAGAAATCAATAAGGGAAGCAGGCTGATTGAAAACATTATGGGCAGTACCATTAAAATTGAGCAGGATGATGTGAAAGATATTCCGCTGGCGTTTTTGCAGCCCGAGGATATGAAATTTCACCAATCCTGGAAGTGGCTGATGCCGGTAGTACTCAAGATTGAAGAAGAGATGGGGCATACCGTCGTTATTGAAGAAAAGTCATGTAAAGTAATAACTGATGAGGATACCTATGCTGCTGAGGGGGATACGAAGCTGAAGGCTATATGGCAGGCAATTGTCGATTTTCTAGAATCAGAAGGATAGTAAAGTAATACAAGTTACTTGTTGACGGGCGACTTGGATAGTTCCGAGTCGCCTTTTTAAAATATTGATTTACGCTATACCGGGTTATTGTAGAAAATAGAAAAGGTCGCTTTTTAAAAAGCGACCTTTTAAAAATAGATAATCGTGGATTAAGAGAAATTAAATTTCGTCAACTTTTCCCGTATTTTTCCACTCTTGAATTTCCATTCGGATTTCTTGTGCTTTTTTCTTCATTGCCTGAAGAGTTTTTCGCGCACGAGTTCCGGCAGCTTTGTTGCCTTTATTGTAAAATTTATTGATATCTGGTTCCAGCTGATCTACTAATTCAGTTACTTCGTCATATCGGCTCATTGTAAACTCCGTTTGATTTTTTGTTAATAATTAAAACTCTTCCGATGTATTTTGTGTTTACATCGAATACTCGAATCTAGGTATATGGAACTGCCGTGTCAAGTAAAAAATGCCTTTTTAGTAAAATAAATGGGCTTTTTATGATTTAAATTGCTTTCCGGTAACTAAAACTGTCATCATAACCCTTATTCAATAAGTGTGCTGTGGTCCAGTTTGGGCAGTTGGGAAAAATCACGCGCACTGCTCAAACGTACAGATCTGTTATATTCGGTAAACTCATTTGGGATTTGCCGGTCGCGAAAAGTCTCATCCATGTTTTGCCATTGCAGATGTTGCATTTCTTTGGACTTGGTAAACACCTCGGACTCATCCGACTTTGTGAAAATAAATCGTTCATCTACACTAAGTTCATCAGATATAAAATTCATCAGTCGTGGCAGTTCCAGGATGGTTGGTTCACCGGTGTCTAAATCCTGTATAAGGGTAGAGAGTAGCAGTACTGACCGTTTGGGCAGGGTATCCAAAAACGACTGGTCAAGGTTGAGCTCCCCATCGCTGTGGGTAATAACATTACGCTTGTTGGGATTAATGCCTACCGTTGATACCCCCTCATCGGCAAGCAGTGCCACAAGTCGTTTGTTTAAATCTTTAACGCTTCGGATACGGGCTTGTTCACGCATAACCCCGGTTTGTATGACCCGTTCGGTGTATTCGCTGTCGCTGTGGATGAGAATAGAGCGCACCTCTTGTTCGTCTTGCTGCTGAGATAAGGACTGTGCAAGTGAGGTAAGAAAAACACCATTATCAAGGTGTTCGTAATCAATAGCTGCTATATAGTTCATGTTTTGGGTAAAGAGTCTAATTATTTTTAAGTGATGATGATTGGAAACTGTGCGGCAGCAGATCGGTACTAAAATGCACGGATGTGGAATGGTCGGCGTGGTATAGATGAATTTGCCGGTCGGGCATGTGCTCGATAATAACTTGCCGGCATGCTCCACAGGGACTGCTAAAATCGCCGCTGCGTGTATGAATGTATAGCTCTTCTAATTGTTTGCTGCCGTATGTCAGTGCTTTTGCGATAGCTACCCGTTCGGCACAAAGTCCCATATCCCATGCACTGCATTCAATATTGACGCCGCTGAAAATTCCCTGATCGGTTTTAAGAAGGGCGGCCACCGGGAAATCTGATTCTTTAACAACGGCATCATCAAGGAGTGATACAAGCTTATCTTTCAGATTGATATTTGGATCCAGTATCAGATCAGCAAACTCAATGTCCCCGGGCTCATCGTTGCTCCATTCTTTACATGTTATTTCCAGTTCAGATTCCCAAAATTTCTTGTGCGGTAACTCCGTTGCTGTCGTCCAGGCTATATCGGGAGTACTCCCCTCGCTTAGACAAGAAAATAATGCATTTTGAATAGCACTTATGCTTAGCGGATAAGCGATACTTTCTATGCGACAACCCGGAAAATATGTTCCTTCTTTGCTGCGTACGACTGCCAGGGAATCCGTATTGGAATAGGGTACATAGCAATGGTTTTGCAAGTCAGTAATATCCATCATTATTCTATTATTGATGACATAACCGCATCGGCTATTCGGGCACGGATGGTGCTGATGTTTTGTCCATAGGAACGATGCGGAAATGTCCGGTTCGTTAAAATTATGATCGCTATATCATGATTGGGGTCAATCCAAAAGCTGGTGCCGGTAAATCCGGTATGACCAAACGTTTTGTCACTGGTCAGCGATCCCGCGGTGCTAAAACCGCTGCTCTTTCGATCAAAGCCATAGCCACGATTGATCAGCTCAGATTGCCTTTGGCTAAACTTGTTGACGGTGGAGGGATCCAAATACTGCTGGCCGGCATAGGAGCCGCCGCTCAAAAGCATCTGGCAATAAATAGCAAGATCATCGACGGTTGAAAACAATCCCGCGTGCCCCGCAACACCGTTGAGGTAATAGGCTCGTTCATCATGTACTTGCCCTTTGATTGTTTTCATTCGGATAGAGGTATCAATTTCGGTAGGGGAGATACGTTTAAAAATCCATTTGTTGGATCGGTTGGGAGTAAAAAAAGTATCATTCATGCCCAGTGGATAATAAAATGTTTTGTGAACATATTGATCCAGCGGCAGACCGGTAACCTGTTCAATAATTTCGCCTAGTAAAATAAACCCCAGATCACTGTACTTATATTTTGTGCCGGGTTTGTACGTTAGTGGCTCATTTTTAATGGCTTTGATTAGTTTTGCTTCGGTCTTGATGGAATCCACATAAATGCGATAGGGCGGTAACCCTGAGTTGTGCAGCAGCAGGTTACGAATAGTGATATTCTTTTTTGGACCGGAGGTAAACTCGGCAATATATTTGCCTACGCGGTCATCGAGGCTCAATTTCCCTTCATCAACCAGTTTCATCACTGCGGGAGTAGTGGCCGTCACTTTTGTAAGTGAGGCCAGATCATAGATCGTATTTTTGCGTATGGGATTCAGCTTTTTGTAGGTTTGGTAGCCAAATCCTTTTTGGTAAGCCATAACTCCATTTTTTACAACGGCTACTGCACCACCCGGGAAAGTAGAATCGAGCACGGCCTGATTCATAATTTTTTCTACTTTTTTGAGCGAGTCCCGCGAAAGACCAGCCACTTCGGGGGCGTCGGATCGTATAGTCGTTTGCGGCAGCGTAATACCGTGGTTAAAATCATACATACCGGGTATTTCAATTGGCAGCCGCCCGCTTATACTTGCACCGCCAAAAAGAGCAGGGACCACACTTTTTACTTGCTGGTCAGTGGCTGACCATGCCATAAGTTGCGCATCTGTTTTGGGCAAATCCTGTACTACATAGGGATTTCCGAATGCGACAAGTGCCGCGGGCGTATCCTTATGTAGTTTTTGCAGCAGTCGCAGATCATCTTGGTTGAGCTGTACTTTTTGACCGGAACGCACATAAATGAATGATCCGATGATGACTAAATCAGCATCACGGGCATCGGCTAACATTTGTTTCTTTTCTTTGGGACCGGTGCGCTTATCAAGCACGTGCGATGTTATATTGGGATGATGATCTTTGATACAAGAAACAAAACCATTGCCCGCGCGTCCGGAGCTTCCGTCTGATACCGAAACGACGGTAATATTGGGATATTGATAGGGTTTGATGGGCAGGATATCGCCCTTGTTTTTAACAAGGGTAAGGGATTTTTGGCTTATTTCTTGCGCAATGAGCTCGTGCTTACGCGTACTTATTTTGTTGCTGAGCGTATTGATATCGATGTGTTCTTTTTGGAATAGGCCCTGCTTTTTTTTCCACTTTAACAATTTACGTACGGACTGATCGATACGCTGTTCAGTAATACGTTTATTTTTAATTGCTGCTTCTATTTCATTAATAGCTGTTAGCTCATCAGGACTCAAAAGTATGAGATCAACACCGGCTTGCAGTGCTTTGATAACTGCATCACCGGGTGAATAGTTAGACGAAATTCCTTTCATTTCCAGGCCGTCACTCACTACTAGGCCATTGAATCCCAGGCTGTCTGCCAGAATATTGTTTATGATGGTAGAATCCATGGTAGCTGGCAGATTCTGGCGCGAACTGATTTGGGGGAATGCAATGTGGGCACTCATTATGCTGCTAACGCCATCGCCAACGGCAGAGCGGAAGGGGAGAAGTTCTACTGAGTCTAGTCGTGTATAATTATAATTGATAACTGGCAACGACAGGTGAGAGTCGGTATCCGTGTCGCCGTGGCCGGGAAAGTGCTTGGCGGTTGCAAGAATATCCTCTGATTGTACGCCGTCAATAAATCGTTTGCCATAGGCAGCAACGGTATCGGGATTACCCGAAAATGAACGCACATTAATAACCGGATTTCGAGGATTGTTGTTCACATCCAGAACGGGACCGAAAATTTGATTAACGCCCAGGGCGTTAGCCTCTTTGGCCGTAACCTTACCCATCCAATAGGCATAATCGGGATTTTGGGTAGCTGCTACGGCCATGGCCGGTGGGAATCGGGTTGCTCCATCAACGCGCATGGCGGCGCCGTACTCCATATCCTGGGTAATCCACAGGGGGATCTTACTGGCTTGCTGAAGCTTATTAGTAAGTATGGTTTGCCCATAAATGGTACCGTTAAAAAAGGTAATACCCCCGATATGGAAGTCCTTAATCTTCTGGAGTAACTGCTGATATGATGCCTCGTCATAACTTTTAAAATGGCCGTAAGCACGGACAAAGAAGAGCTGCCCAATTTTTTCTTTCAGCGTCATCCGGTTAAGCAGCGAATCAATATTTATAGAATCAGCTTCAGCAAGGGTGTCTGAAGGTCCTTCAAATGGAATTGAATCGGAGACGTCAATGTTTGTGGAGTCAACCTTGGTAAGTATGCTCTCCTGCTTAATGTCTGGGGATGATTCCTCTGAATCTGAAAACATATTTTCGAGCACCGAGCAGGCACCAACAGTAAAACCAACCGTTAGCGTGAGAAATATCAGGGTGAAAGAACGTAAATGACTTTGAAAAAAAGTGCTCATTTAAAAGTTAAGACCAATTGTTGATGAAAATTTGAGCTTATATTAATTAACGATTCCGTTACCACCATGTTTTAATGTGGTGACAATAAGGTGCCAGGAATGTACTATTCTTCCGGAAGTAAGGTAGTGGTTTGATAGGGAATTTCGTTGAAAAAGCTACTGTCCTGATATACAAACTTATACTGTCCGTTGAGCCAGCTTTCGGTTTGGTCACCGTAAAATTGCGAAAGGGGATTCCCGGATTGCCCCGTTGGCATAATAGATCTTGTTCGACTGAGGTCCGAAAAGTCAACGACACGTCGTATTGATGGTCCAAGTATCATCTGGTAGGGATCGTTCCAATTATATTCTCCATTGTTGATACTTAGTCCGTGTCCTTCGGTTGGGTAGGGTCCTTTGCTAAGTAGATTATTGACAACCAACTGTAGTGTTTCAGAGGCATCTTCTTTTTCGGCTGCGCGTCCCAACAGAGGTGGTTTAAGGGATATGGTATGTAGTTGTCCCCACCGCCATTCGAAGGGTTCTGAGCCCAGTCTCTGTGTCAAAAATGTTGTTGTTTCTTGCATGCTCTGGATAATAAGATCAGCGTGATCTTCTATCTTATTTTCGGTCTGTTTATTCTCGATAAAAGAGTTTTGGTTGCGTAATGCTCGCATTAGCGTGCGTTCGGGAAGGGCTGAGAATTGGACAAAATTATTATACACCGCGGGTCCTAAGTCATCCTCAAAAATATTTTTTGAAAGCTTGAGCATGAAAACGTCCATAATGGAAGCAGCAGTTTCTGAGGGGTCATAGGAGTAATCCCAATTTTCGAGATATGAGATAACGGTATCAAAACTGTCGGCTTTGCTTTTTTTCAAGACCGGCAAAATAAGCTTGGTAAGATCACGGGCATAAAGGGAGTACGAGTCGTTTTGCATCTCTTGAAATGTTGTGGGCGAAAAGGGGATGTCACGTTTCAGATACTGTTTAATACGTTCATATCGTGCATCCGGTTCCCAGTAGATCGACAGGTAGTGTTCGTAGTTTTGGCCTCCAACGGGATTGTTGGCATTGGCGACCCATCCGCGATCGGGATTTACGGTCGAAGGCAATTCATCAAAAGGTACAGTTTCCTGCCAATTTTGGGATGAATCCCATCCATCACGTAAAAGAATAGGATTGCCGCTCCTCTTTGGAACTTTGCCAAGCGTAAGTCGGGCTATGTTGCCTGCCGTATCTGCATAAACAACATTTTGCGCAGGGGCTTTGAATTTGCTTGCTTCCTGGCGAAATTCACTAAATGATGTGGCCCAGTTCATGCCCAGTAGTGCTTCAATTTCATGGCTTACTTCGTGGCCAGTCCACCGCATAGTAATAACACGATTATCGATATAGTTTTGCTCAGTGAAAATATCAGATATTACAGGACCGTGATTGGTTACTTTTCTTGTAAAAACGGTATCGTCGGCATTTTTTATTTTCAGTACTTCTTGCTGATACTCAAATTTTTCATAGATGGCATTGCCATCCAACGAATCTACGGCATAGCGGTTCTTATTTTGGGGATCTACGGCCTCTTGGTAAAAATCAGTATCGTCTAGCATGACGTTGGTCAACGACCACCCCAGCTGTTCATTTTGGCCGAGCACTACAATGGGAGCACCGGCCAGTGTGGCTCCTGATAGATTGCGTCCATTTAAATTTAGATGTGCCTCGTACCACTTACCGGGTATGTTGATTCCCAAGTGTGGGTCGCCCGCTAATAAGGGAGCGCTATCAGCCGATTTTTGACCGCTTACGGCCCAGGCATTGCTTCCAAGGTGTGAGCCCTGCTTGCCCAGCATCTTGTTCAGTTGTTCATCCTTTTGGATAATTGGCATTAAACTTTGTGCCCATCTGTCGGAATGGGATGGTACGGAATGGCCAGCAACAAAATTGGTATCAGGTAAAAGATCAGAAAACTTGTTGCGAGACAATTGTTCTGAAAGGTACGCATAGGTTAATTCTGATTTCCAGGCTAGGTTGAGGTCCCAAGCCATCAGGCGTGTCAGGGCTATGGAGTGGGTGATCGTCCATTGGATAGGCTCCATACCAGTAAGAGAAAACTGTATGGGCAGGCTCTTGGGATTTTTTTGAATGTACGAGTTGACGCCGTCAGTATAGGCTTGTAGCTGTCGCCGGGTAGAATCAGAAAGTGTCTTTTCTATTTTTTTGGCCGTACGCCAGAATCCAATGGTCCGCTGTAGCTTGTCATACGGTACCATCTTTTTACCAAGAAATTCAGCAAAACGCCCTTCGATAGCCATCTGGCTAAGTGTCATTTGCCAAAGACGATCTTGTGCATGTACATATCCTAGGCTGTAGTAAAGATCGTGCTTGCTTTCAGCATAGATATGGGGTACGCCGCGCGAATCCCAGTGGATGTTAACTTTTTGCTGGAGTTGAGGTTGCGTAGTGGTGGCGTTGTAGTCGGGGAGGGGACGATAAAACGTCCAGTAAATACCGAGGATAGCAATACCCAACACCAAAATACCTATAAAAAGAAGACCTCGAGAGATTGATTTCATCAGCTACTATATTGATAGAGGGTTTTGAAGGCATCATGTTATCCCCTTCCGAATTTTCGGTAGGGCACAAAATGACATAGTAATTTAGCTCTGAAACTACTGTTAATAGTAAGTCAAGAATGTAGCAAACATAGTGATTAATAAATAACGGGTAAAATAGGATGACTCAACTGCTTTATTCAGTTATCTCCAAATAAGAAGTTAAAAGTCACCGTCCTAAAAACGATCTGTCGTTCTGGTGACAGGATAAAAGATTTTGATGATTCTTCGACTCATATTTAAAGATTATAATCAGTACTAATTATCCATGCTCGCGCTTTCAATATTTACACTATGAGTCCTTATGATTGGTAGTTTTAGTCTTAACTTAGGAGAAGGGCAAATTTAGCCAAAAAATAGAAATTAGGAGTCATAATAACATTGGCTAAAATTGATAATGCTTCAAAATTTCGATACTCTCTGCCATGAAATGAAGAAAACTAATCGTAATAAATTTTAGATCTATGGATATTAAACAAGTAGCAGTTATCGGCGGCGGCACTATGGGTAATGGAATTTGCCATGTATTTGCCATGAATGGAATTCCTGTAAACCTGGTAGAAATGGAGCAGGAACTGGCGGATAAAGCGGTGGAGACCATCGACAAGAATTTGGAGCGGATGGTCAACAAAGAAAAGATTGACGCTGAACAGAAAGTACAGACGCTCGAAAATATCACCACTTTCACCAATACTATTGAAGCTGTCAAAGATGCGGATTTAGTGATCGAAGCCGTGCCCGAGAATTTTGAAATTAAAAAGCAGGTATTTGCGGACGTGGATAAAGCAGCTCCGGAAGATAGTATCCTGGCAACGAACACTTCTTCGATTTCTATTACGAAACTGGCAGCTACGACATCCCGTCCCGAGCAGGTTGTTGGCATGCACTTCTTTAATCCAGTGCCTGTTATGAAGTTGGTAGAGGTTGTACGTGGACTTGATACCAGCGACGATGTAGTGGAAACGGTAGATGAAACGGCGCGGCTGCTCAATAAAAACCCTGTTGAAGTAGCAGACTACCCGGGTTTTGTATCCAACCGTGTACTCATGCCAATGATTAATGAGGCTATCTGTTGTGTGCATGAAGGAGTGGCTGATCCCGAAGATATTGATGACGTTATGAAGCTGGGTATGGCACATCCAATGGGCCCGCTTCGGTTGGCCGATTTTATTGGCTTGGATGTATGTCTCGATATTTTAAATGTATTGCACGAGGGGTTTAAAGATCCTAAATACCGTCCCTCTCCGCTTTTGGTAAAGATGGTGGATGCCGGCAAGCTGGGGGATAAGACGGGTGAAGGATTTTATGAGCACTAATCCTTTGCTGAAAAGATCTAGGTTCACCATTTAGTAAGGATTTGTAAATATAGAATGGTAAGGGCAAAGGTATTTCCTTTGCCCTTTTTTAATTGTGATACCTTATATTTTTCACCAAAATTTCCAGTAGCTGAGGTAGGTCTTCAGCCGATCAATAAAATATTGACCTCGGAACCACCCATAGATAAAACAGATTGCTAACAAAGCAATAACGGCTATGTTAACTATATCGCTGATAAAGGCCACCGTATGGTGTGCTGAAGAAAACATATACAGCCCAAAAATTCCGGGTCCGGGAAACATCCAAAATCCAATAATATTGATAAGGATAAATCCTAAAAAAAGTGCAAAAAGAGCATGCTTCAGGCGTTCGGTGGCAGATAATACCCGAGAGTGGGTGCGCTCATCTATTTTTAGCTCATTGTTGCTCATCATTCAGATGGATTTTGATGAAATGATTTAAGATAAACTAAAAAGTTTGAGCGGAAATAGCATATCAGTTGAGATAACTTTTCCATTATCAATACAGCTGAAAAATGTTTTAGACAGTTTCTATTTCTATTATATTCTTGTTATTTCTTATATCAATGAGATTTTAGGATTAAAATCAGGGTATATATGGAAAGTATTCAAGTTCCTACGCCAAGACAGATTGAACAAGCCCGAGAAAGGTTGGGCAACAAGGTTCGCCGAACCCCGGTTTGGGAATGGAAAAGTGAGATATCTAAGGAATTAACCAGCCCGGATACCAATCTTTTTTTGAAGCTGGAGCTCTTGCAATATGCCGGCAGTTTCAAGCCGCGCGGTGCGCTGATGAATATGTTGGAGCTCTCTGATGAGCAGCTTGAAAATGGTGTTACAGCTGTCAGCGCCGGTAATCATGCTATTGCGGTAGCCTATGCGGCAAAATCACTGAATACAACGGCCAAGGTAGTTATGCCGAAGACAGCCAACCAATTTCGAGTAAAAAAATGTGAGTATCACGGAGCCAATGTTGAACTGGTGGATGATGTGCATATTGCTTTTGAGCGAGTAAAAGAGATTGAAGAACAGGAAAACCGGGCATTTATCCATCCGTTTGAAGGTGAACAAACCGCGATTGGTACCGCTACTGTAGGACTTGAGCTGATGCAGGATACTCGGCACTTGGATGCCGTTATTGTTCCTATTGGCGGCGGGGGCCTTTGTGCTGGTATAGCAACGGCAGTAAAGCAAATAAATCCCGATTGTAAAGTATATGGCGTGGAGCCTACCGGGGCCGACAGCATGAGCAAGAGCAGAGCAGCAGGCGAACCGGTTGAGATTGAAAAGGTTGATACTATTGCTGATAGCCTGGGCGCTCCGCACGCTGCTCCGTATAGTTTTGGCCTTTGCCAGCGGTTTGTGGATGACGTGGTAACGATTACCGATCTGCAGATGGCACAGATGATGAAAGTGATGTTCGAAGAGCTGAAGCTGGCTGTTGAACCGGCGGGTGCTTCGGCAATGGCAGGAGCTGTAGGTCCGTTAGCGGATCGTATTGAAGGAAAATCGGTGGGTATTATTGTATGCGGTACCAACATTGATACCAAAAGTTTTCACACTATTTTAGATGAGACAAAGTGATTACAAACTATAATGAAATGTCATCCTGTCTCGATTAATCGGGATCTGCATTCGTAAACTAATTATCATGATTGATCTGCGAAGTGATACGGTAACTAAGCCCACCCCTCAAATGCGTCAGGCTATGGTTGAGGCCAAAGTAGGGGACGATGTGTTTGGTGAGGATCCTACAGTAAATGCGTTGGAAAAGAAGATAGCTCGTAAGTTTGGATTCGAAGCAGGCTTGTTTGTGCCCAGCGGTACCATGGCTAATCAGCTGAGTATCAATACGCTAACCGAACAGGGAGAGGAAGTGCTCATCGAAGAAACGGGCCATATTGCTAATTATGAATCCACAGCAGCGGCTCATCTTTCATCCGTTCATCTAAAGACGCTGCCGGGTCAACAGGGTAAATTATCGGCAGAATTACTTACAGATACTGTCCGCGGCAGTCGCGACTGGGAACCACAAACTTCTGTAATTGCACTGGAAAATACTACAAACAAGGGGGGCGGATGTTGCTACAGTGAAGAGGAGCTTTCTGCTATTCGTGCATTTTCCGATAATCATAACTTGGCTGTTCATTTAGATGGAGCGCGGATCTGGAATGCGATGACGGCTACTGGTACCGAGCCTAAGTTCTACAGTTCCATTGCTGATACGCTATCCGTTTGTTTTAGCAAGGGGTTGGGTGCACCCGTTGGATCCATGGTGTTGTCATCGAAACAGCAAATTGCCGAAATGCGGCGTATGCGTAAAATGTGGGGTGGAGGCATGCGACAAGTCGGGATACTGGCTGCAGCTGCCGACTATGCTGTGGAGAATCACTATCAGCTGCTGAAAGAAGATCACCGCCGGGCGAAGGAACTGGCAGAAGTTATTGAGCAGTGTAGCGGACTTGCAATTAAACGGGATCTGGTAGAGACGAATATCCTTATTTTTGATGTTTTGAATATGTCAGCGCCTACGGCCGTGGAAAAATTAGAAGAGCAGGGCGTTCGTCTGGTGCCATTTGGACCAAATACGCTGCGAGCAACTTTTTATTTTCATATCACAGATGAAGATTTGCAACAGGCAAAGCAAATATTTAGAAGCCTTTACGATTAGTTTTATTGCTTCTTTTTATCACTGGTGTAGTTTTGCCAAAGCGGATTCCCCCGGTCAGGGTAAGACAATTCGGAAGACTGTGATGGTCCGAACTGGAGATTAATAAACGAGTTTGCGACCCACATCAGAGATGACCAGTTTTCTCCAAACTCTTCTTTCATTTGTTCACGATATGCTTTCATAGCCCTGTCCAGGTGTTTTTGACCCATAAAAGGACGTTCATAATGGTATGGGTTCGGTTCTGGTACATCGTACGTTCCCATTTCAGACATCGCGCCCAGTGAGACAGAACGGTCTTGCGGAGTGTCTAAATTAAGCGAACGGTTGGCTTTTGGGTTACGCTCGATATCCCTCTTTGTGGTATCTTGTTCTTGTGACAGTGAACAAAGGGGCATGACAAGGAAGGTTACAAAAAAGAAAAACCTGAAATAAATTTTGTCGTTCAGTGGCACGTTACGCAGTTTATTTTGGAGTGGGATGCATACTATAACAAAAATGCGATCATTTTGTTTTATCTATCCCGATATTTTTTCTGATTGCCTGTATTAGCACGTCAGCTAATCGAGTCAACTCTTCGTTGTTAATGACAAGCGGCGGCACCAGGCGAATTACGTTGCCTTGTGTACAGTTAGAAAGCACTCCCATGGCCATCATATCCTCAACCACCTTGCGGCCGTTAAAGTCCAGTTCAACACCGAGCATCAATCCTCGTCCGCGAATGTCTGTGATTTCGGGAATAGTTGAACTCATTTCGCGAAGTTTATTTTCCAAAAACTGTCCCTTTTCATCAGCTTGTTGGATTAAATCTTCATCCTTTATCGTATTCAAGGCGGCCACAGAAGCGGCACAAGCTAGCGGATTGCCACCGTACGTGCTTCCGTGGTCGCCGTAACTCATGGTTTTAGCTACTTTATCGGTACACACCATGGCTCCAATAGGGAACCCGCCGCCCATAGCTTTAGCGATGGCAATAATATCAGGCTGCACGTTATAGTGTTCAAATCCGAACATTGCTCCCGTTCGTCCAATGCCAGTTTGTACCTCATCAACGATAAACAGAGCATCATGAGTATCACAGAGGCTTTGAATCCTTTCTATAAAATCTTGTGAAGCTACATGGAGTCCGCCGGATCCCTGTATGGTTTCAATAACGACGCCAAGCGTTTGATCATTAAATGTGGCTTCGAGTGCTTCTGTGTCGTTCATTGGCACTTCATTAAATCCTTTCATCAGTGGGTCGTAGCCTTTGGAATATTTTTTCATCCCCATGGATATGGTTCCCATCGTTCGTCCGTGAAAGGCATTACTGACGGTTATAAGTGAAGGCTGCTTGTCATAAGCCTGCCCATATTTCCGAGCCGCTTTTACAGCTGCCTCCATGGCTTCGCCACCACTATTGCAGATGAATCCTTTGTCTAATCCTGAGATTTCAGCAAGTAATTCTAAAAGCTGTGCCTGTGGTTTGCTGTAATAAAAGTTGGAGATATGCATCAGCTGCTCTACTTGTTGCTGAACAGCTTCTACAACATTTGGATGGCAGTGTCCAAGGCTGTTAACTGCTATACCTGCAAGAGCATCCAAGTATTTATTGCCGTTTTCATCCCAGACATGAGTTCCTTGGCCTTTGGTGATGGTAATGGGAAATCGATTGTAAACAGGGAGATGGTATTGTTCGGTAAGCTGCTGAAAATTCATCGGCTGCGGATTAGAAAAATTGTAAAATAGGATTTTAAATTATCGCTCAACAAGGTATTCAATAGTAACAAAAATTTGAGGCAACTATGAAAATTAAGCAGCCTCTCAATGGAATTGTTTCATCTGTGAACGCATGTTATTAGAACATAGGATGGAGCAGAGTCTGAGGCCTCCCAAAGAAGTGTGGAAGCCAATCAATATCTGACAAAATAAAAAGGTATCAAATGGAGAAGGGCAGTGGTCCCGTCGGCAGATCAGGGGAATTACTATGGTAGATTCTATCATTTTTTTCTGGTTTTATTTGACAACTTTGAGGATAAGCAAGACTTATTACTTCAGGTTGGGAAAGAAGGTCCGTTATGGGAACGTGATGTGCCGATTTTGACTCCCTGTGCATCGACAAAGAATAGACCTACAATGTAGCCGAAGTATGATAAATAACTTATGCAAAAAGCTCTCAATTCTGCAGATAATACTGGCTTGTTTTGTCTCATCGGTAAGGGGTGACGTCGGTCATTATTAGGGCCAAAAAATGTCGTATTAATGGATTAATGTTAGAGGCGGAAGAGATGAGATTAACAGGCGAAGAAATTGCTCGAATTCTAGAAGTTACCAAGTCTCGAAAGGTCTACCCCAACTGGATGATTGAACGCATGAAAAGGGAGTGGAGATAGACTGATACTTTTTGACCAATCAACTTGTAAATGGTTTTTAAGAATTAATCATTTTGGTCGGTCATCTGTCATTACAGAGGACTGTTTTTGTAGCTGGCAAACCAAAGCAGAAGTATGATTGTGAAAGGGAAAAGGGTATATAACGTGGAGTATGTTATTATGGCATAGCATAATGGAGTTATTGGGTCTGGTACAGAGATGAGGCTATAGTATATTGCTTCCCAATAAGTTACAGTGATTATTTTTTAGGAAATTGATGTATGTATTCATAACAGCGAAAAGACATGATTATAGTTTTAGTCAAGTTTTTAATATCGTATGGTATAACACAGGTTAAACTCATGCTTACCAGTGGATTACAGAACTTATTATAACTAATATATTGTATGTATAATAGGATCAGTATGTGCGGAGCTTAAATTATTTAGGCGTGCATGAAATAAAATTACAACGGGGTTGTTAAATTGTATTTTTTATAACACGTAAGTATATAAATTTCAGTAATTTACGACTATTATTATCCTCATAGATGAGAAGGATTTAGGGGCTTTATGTTTGCCTTAATTATTTAGGGTTTTGGGTTGATAACAACAATCAGACAATTTATCATATAATTTATATACATGATAAAATATTACTCAACATATAGTTACAAAATATATCTATAATTTACTTTAAGTATAATACTAGTATTTATTGTGTTTTGGGTCTTGCTGGTCCAGAATTTGTCAAAAAAAAGGAAAGGCTGCCGATTTCAGATCGACAGCCTTGATAGTTTAAGGAAGAGAAAATTAGGTTGGTAATAAGTTTCTAAAAGAGAGAGTTGTTTAGTTAATCTTTTTGGTTAATGAGGGATAATCCGATGCGTCCTCGTTCCAGATCAAGCGACACAATTTTAAGTTTTATGATGTCGCCAACGGATACAATATCGTGCGGATCATCTACCTTGCGATCGGCCATTTCTGAGATGTGCAAAAGGCCGTCTTGCTTGACGCCGATATCGACAAAAGCGCCGAAGTCAACGACGTTGCGAACAGTTCCTTCGACCCCCTGTCCAACACTTAGATCTTCCATCTTCATAATGTCTTCTCGGAGCACCGGTTTTGGTAGTGATTCCCTCGGGTCGCGGCCGGGTTTTTGAAGGTTCTCGATGATCAGTTCAAGGGTCGGAATTCCGACCTCGATTTGGTCGGAGACTTGTTCCTTGTCAATGTTCTCAAACTTCTTGGCGATAGCCTCTGTTTGGTCGTGCAAATTTTTGAGATTGATGTCGAAGAGGTTACATAATTTTTCGGTGGCTTCGTAGCTTTCCGGGTGGATGGCTGTGTTGTCCAGTGGATTTTCGGATTCCGGAATTCGCATAAATCCAGCCGCCTGCTGGAAGCGAAATTCACCAATACCTTTTATTTCTTTGATTTGCTCGCGATCTGAAATGATACCTTCGGTCTCCCTGCGTTGTACTATGTTTTTGGCAACGCGGCTGCTTAAGCCGGAAATATGAGCCAATAGCGGGGCGCTTGCTGTATTTAGGTTTACGCCCACTTGGTTTACGCAGCTTTCTACTACATCATCGAGTGATTGTGCCAGCTGATTTTGATTTACATCATGTTGGTATAATCCCACACCAATCGACTTTGGATCGATTTTGACCAGCTCGGCCAGGGGATCCTGCACGCGGCGAGCAATGGAGATGTTACCGCGTTGGGGAGCGTCAAGGTCCGGGAATTCTTCGGCTGCTATTTTTGATGCCGAGTAAACCGAAGCTCCTGCCTCATTAACAATCATGTAACTGAGTTCTTCATCGGGATGTTTCTCTTTTCGCTTCTGAATAAAATTGGCGATAATCTGCTCGGTCTCTCGGCTGGCTGTCCCGTTGCCAATAGCGATCAGGTTAACATCGTATTTGTCAATTAAGTCGCTGTACACTTTTTCCGCTTTAGCTACTTTGTTCTGCGGCGGGGTAGGATAAGTTGTTGTACCCTCCAGGTATTTACCGGTTTCATCAACAACAGCGACCTTACAACCTGATTTATAGGCCGGGTCGATACCCATCACCACTTTGTGATCCAGCGGCGGCTGCATAAGCAAATTAGATAAGTTCGTGGCGAAGGTCTCGATGGCATGCCGGTCAGCTCTTTCAGTAAGCTGATTACGAAGCTCGCGTTTCAGGGAAGGAAATAGCAGACGCTTGTAGGCATCCTCCACGGCATCCTGCAACTTGGGGACAAAAATACTTATATCGTTATCAATCACCACATCGTCAATATTTTCAAGGGTGATATCATCCCAGAGTTCTACATTTACGAAAAGTACACTTTCGCGCTCTCCGCGATTAATAGCCAAGATTTGATAAGGTTTAAGATGCTTTGCCTTCTGTGAAAATTCGTAATAGTCCTCAAAGTTGGTGCGCTCATCCACAGCCGGATTTTTCTCTGTTTTGATGACTGCATGCTCCTGAAAGATATCTCTCAGTTTTTCACGCACCTTGGCCGACTCGTTAATCCACTCGGCGACAATGTTCAGGGCACCGTCCATGGCTTCTTCGGCAGATTCTAATTCATTTTCTTCATCGATATATTCAGCGGCGTAATCCATGGGATCTCCCTGTTCAATCTCCTGATCCCAAATGAGCTCGGCCAACGGTTCCAGGCCTTTCTCCTTGGCCATATCGCCCTTGGTACGGCGCTTGGGCTTGTAGGGAAGGTAGAGATCCTCTAGTGTATTCAGGTCGGTGCAGTTTTTGATCTCTTCCTCAAGTTCCTCGGTCAGTTTATCCTGCTCGTCAATTGTCTTGAGGATGGTTTTCTTGCGATCTTCGAGCGTGCGGTGAAATTCCAGCTTGTCGCGCACTGCCCGAATCTGCTCTTCATCAAGTCCGCCGGTGGCCTCCTGTCGGTAGCGGGCCAAAAAGGGAACGGTGGCCCCGTCATCTAGAAAATCAGCTACAGTGCTGATCTGTTTGGATCGTAATTCTAGTTCCTGTGCAATACTTTTATACATCTGGGGTTCGGTCATGTTCGTGGTTATAAATTCTGACTTCTAATTTCTGAGTCCTATATTTGGATGCCGGAAAATAATCACCCTAAAGCATTTTATACACATGAATTTTGATTTGGATACCGTTCATCAATCAGCGATTAAAATAGCCAAACAGGGAGGGGCGCATACCCTGGAATACTTCAACAAATCATTTAAAGTCGAACGAAAATCTGATGATTCGCCGGTGACTGTTGCAGATCGCGAAGTGGAATCTATGATGCGCGAAGCTATCACTGACCAATTCCCCGAGCACGGCATTGTCGGTGAGGAATACGATGATGTGAATCCTGAGAGCCCGGTGCAGTGGATTATTGACCCCATTGACGGGACGAAATCCTTTATACACGGCGTACCGTTGTACACTACGCTTATCGGTGTGGTGGTGGATGGAGTGCCGCAGGTCGGAATTATTTATGCACCGGCACTCGACGAACTTTGTGATGCAGCCAAGGGGAAGGGGGCGCGACTCAACGGCGTATCTTGCAGCGTGCGTTCCTGTGATGACCTTGCGCAAGCAAGCTTTATGAGCACAGACTGTTATACGTCTGCCAACTTTAATTACGGAAAGGCTTTTGATGTGCTTGTTGACCAAACGTCTATCCATCGTACCTGGGGTGATGCTTATGGGCACATGTTGGTGGCAACCGGTCGGGCTGACCTTATGTTTGATCCTGTGTTAAATATTTGGGATGCAGCCCCGTTACTGACTGTCTTGCAAGAGGCAGGGGGTGTATTTTGTGATACGGATGGTAAGGAAACAATTGAGTCGGGCAATGGTTTTTCCTGCAGCCGTGAGTTGTTGCCGGAGGTCCTTGAAGTGTTTGACAATAATTAAAACTTCTATGCCAAGTACCAATATGGTATACAGCTGAAGTAGTTGCCGTAAGGGGCACGATTTTGGTCAAGCTGGCTTAATCTAATAAAAGTGTGGACGCTTCTATCAGCAAAGCCCCCGGGTTTGTGTTTGAAATAAAAAAGGTGTAGCACACATGAAAGTGTACTACACCAGGGAAAGATTGTTACTTGTACGATTTCAGGTCACATCTCGAGTACAACCCGGAAACGTGCCTCATTGTTAATCATTCGATCGTAAGCTTCATTGGCTTCTTCGAGTGGGAATGTTTCAATTTTAGGACTCACATTATTCAGAGCACTAAAGTCAAGAGTATCCTCCGAATCTTTCGCATCGCCGCTTGGCCATCCGGCTACCGACTTACGCCCCATTATTAGTTGAAAAGGAGAAACCTCAATAGGATCGTTGGTAGCAGCAACGATCATAAGATTGCCATTGCGCCCCAGCCCGTCGATAACTGAAGTGATCGCTTCGCTGCTGGGAGCTGTTGCCAGGAGAACATCAGCACCGCCCATATTCTGCAGGCGTTCAACGGCATTTTCTGCTTCTGTGTTGATGTACACATCTGCCCCGAGCCCCAATGCCAGTTCTTTTTTGTCCATGCCGCGAGACAGCGCTGCCACTTTGCATCCCATTTTATGTGCATACTGTACGCCTAAGTGACCCAAGCCGCCAATACCTTGTACGGCAACAAGATCACCGGGTTTTAGATCACTATTACGGAGAGCATTAAAAGTGGTGATACCGGCACACAGCAGCGGAGCTGCTTCGGTGGAATTGAGCCCATCGGGAATACTAGCCAGCGCATTTTGAGGGGCGGTCATGTACTCGGCGTATCCGCCGTCAAAATGAAGGCCAGTAATCTTGGCGTTTTCGCAGTTTATAAAATCACCGTTTCGGCAGGCTTCACATTCATAACAGTGTCCGCCGTGCCAGCCTACGCCAACTCGTTGTCCTTCATCCCAGGCAGAAACATTATTTCCAACTTCCTCAACCGTACCAATAACTTCGTGGCCCGGCACCCGCGGGTATTCAATACCGGGCATTAATCCATCTTTGACAAAAGCATCACTGTGACAAATTCCACAAGCTTGTACTTTAATGAGAACTTCATCATCAGCCGGGGAGGGAATGTCTTTGTCGACCAGTTCAAAATCTGCTCCCGGTTCATTTATTTGCATTGTTTTCATAGCAAGAATAATATTTTTGATTAACGTGTCGTCTTCTAGGTTAACAGAAAAATCAGATTAATCATTTGCTGATGTATGAAACAAATACGATGCGTGCGACTTATATTTATTCGTAAGGCGAAGAGTTCTTATATTCTTCAATTCAGCTGATTAATTACAAAACAGTTATTATTTAATTTCACAATTGTATTGTCCATGAGCAGATCTATCCATTCATATCAACGGTACTATCTTGTTGGTATAGTTTTGTTGGTTACACTTTTAGGATTTCAATCTTTACAAGCGCAGTCCTTTGATTACAAATCTCATCCTAAACTGGATTTTGATTTTAGAAGTCTGAACCTAGAGCTGGGGATACAACCCCAAAATCTGCGGATCGACGGTTCGGTTACTTACAGTGTAGAAGCTAATGTCAGCGGTGCCGATACGCTTACCCTTTTTGCTTCTCATATTGATGTACGAAATGTTACAGTGGGTGATGAGGCCGTAGAATACAGCCTGCAGAATGATTCGTTGCTGATTCCCGTAACCGATTCCACAGAAATTGGAAATCGTTATCAAATTGCTATCCGTTATTCAGGCCGGCCGCAGTTTGGGCTTTTAAAAAATAGCAGTGGCACTGTGTGGACTTCAATGCTTCCCAAAACCCAACGCCACTGGGTGCCAATTATTGATAATCCACAGGTGGACATGAAAACAGAGATGACCTTTTCTGTTCCCGGTGATCGGCAGGTATGGGCAACAGGACAAAAGATGACAGAGAAGACGGGATCAGAATCAGAAGGAGTAAAGCAGTATAAATTTACATCACAGAAACAAGTGCCAGCCAGTAGTCTTTCATTTGCGATAGGCAGTTTTGAAGAGCAGTCCACTACTTACGGTATCAAGCGTATTAATGTGGCTGTTGAGCAGTCTCTGAGTGATTCTGTGGATACTAAAAATTTGTTGGAGAAGGCCTACAATTATTTGGAAAAAGCTGAGCGAAAGTTACAGCACGAGTTTCCCTACAGCCGGTTGAATGTTATTGTGACCGGAGATCACAGTTGGGAGACGAAATCATGGGGAGCGTCAACGGTATTTTTATATGCCGACCAGCAGAGTATCGATACCCAGCTAATGCGGGGCATTGTAGGACAGTGGTTTGGCGTTTTGCAGCGCGAAGGGCAGTGGAGCCAGGCTGATGCAATATCGTTGTATCAAACTATTATTGCCGATGAGCTTTTGAATGATTCGTCTCTTAAACTGGATAGCCAAACCAGCCCTGATCTGTCATTTAGAACCGTTTACGAAAAGTTTGGGGGCAAACGGTGGAATCAATGGCAGCAGAATATAAATACTTGGCAAGAGCCCTCTGTGCGTTCTGTGATTTTTGAGGCTTCGACGAAGTTGCTTAATGCTTTGCCGCCGGTTATCAGTTGGGATGATTATGCTGACTACTGGTATCAGCAAACGGGCCAGCCGCTTTTTGATCTGCCGAGGTTGAGGGAGATGAATGATATAAATAAAAAAAGCACGGCGGGCGATACAACGTATAATGTATTTTATGATCTGAATGAGGCTGAAGGAGAGCTGAAGCTGCGGTTTGAGTCCACTGGTAACTCATATTCTACATTGGTCTCTGTTGAGGCCCATGAAGTTTATAGCGATAAAATTGAAGCTACTACCGTAACTTTTACCGGAGTGCAGGATTCGGTGATTATTAAAGTTGATCCCCTTATTAACACTCTGCGACTGAAAACTCCGAAACACCCTGAGTTGAAACTAAACAGTATGAAGCCTGCTCCTTTTTTGATTTATGATTTTCGTAACGGGGAAACAGCAAACGCGCGTGCAGAGGCGGCCCGGAAACTAGGTTATCACAGGGAGAATGCAGACTTACAGCTGGCCATTCGTGATTTTATGAATCAGGAGTTGAAGCCTAAGGTACGAGCGGCATTGCTAAGTTCATTTGCAAATATTACGAATGGAGCAGAGGGTACTCAACAGGTATTTTTAGATGCTTTGAATACGGACCAAAAGGTTTTACAAGAGGCTGGATTTAAAGGTCTTCAAAACTTTAGCGGGAATGCTGAAATTTCGGCTCGTGTACAGTCAATTGCTAAAAAGACAAGCAATTTTGCTCTTTTTGAAAGTGCTGCTAAAACTCTTCGGGCAATGACATCCGGTGATAAATTTGGGCGATTTGCAGCGTCGATTACCAGTCAAGACACGACAGGTGCTAAATCAATATTCATACTTCAGCAGCTGGCAGATATGGGCAATACCGAACAAGCAGTACGGCAGGCAAACAAATTTACGAACAGTACATATGATTACTCAGTTCGTAAAAGTGCAATTGAACTTCTTGCTGCCTACGATCAGTCCGTTGAGTCTTGGATGAGCCGAGCAGAGAAGCTCCTGGATGCTCCCGACCCGCGCATTCGATTTTTGACTGTTCAAGCTCTTCAAAAATATTCTAACGACGAAGTTAGGACATTTTTAAGCGAGCGAATTGCGGACGAATACGATGCCCGTGTATATAAAAAGATCCGACAGGTGCTGCAATAGTTATTCTGTTTCTTCGATGAGACCAAACTGCAGCAGGTGGTGGAAACAGTGTTTAAAATGAAACCGCTGCCACTGTTCATTATCTAACAATCCAAAAGTTGGATTGGTGTGCTCAGCATCAGGGTGATCTTGATAGTACTGCCAGTATTCTTTGACTGCTTTTTTTAATTCTTTTTGTGCAGTTTCAAAGTCTGACAACTTTAATTCTGGTAGTTCATCTTCCGAAAGGGGATTAGTAAATCCTTTTGGCATGGGACGATTAGTGCGCAAAAACATTTGTAGCTGTCTTTGTTTCTTCTCGGAATTATGACACTCTACCTCCATCTTTCCCGTCGAAATCCAGTATGTCCCCGTGAGGTGTTCAACCATATGCTGGGCACTCATTCGTCCCCATTGTGGTGCAGTATCTTCTGATAAAGAAGATACTGCTTGAGGCACTATTTGGGTTATAAAATGTTGTCGTAACTCCTCGTCATCAGCATTATATGTGACTGTAATTTGTTCCATGATATTGTGTATTCTGTAACATGATTTATTCCCGAATCCACTTGAGAAGTTCTTTTAGATTGGCCGTTTTCCCATAGCTTAAAATTCCTACACTGTAAATTTTAGCACTTAGCCACATGGTGCCGGCAAAGGTGCCAACCATCAGCAGGATGGAAAGACCAATTTGCCAAAATGGAACATCGGTGATGGCGATACGGGTAATCATCACAATAGGAGTACAAAAGGGAATGAGCGATCCAACTACTGATAACATTCCGTCGGGGTTTTCCATTGTACGAAACATGATGAAATAAGCAATCATGATAGGAATCATAATGGGAAACATGTATTGCTGTGTGTCGGCTTCAGAATCGACAGCGGAACCAATAGCAGCAAATAGTGAGCTGTAGATCAGGTATCCCAGTACAAAGAAAATAACAAAGTAAACGAAAATTGAAGTCTCGATGGTAGGCAGGGTTAGGGTAGAGGGATCGAAACCCTGTGGGGCTTGGGTTGCCTGTGCGGCTTCGGGCATTTGTTCCATCTGTGTGCTTAGAAACATACTTGCGATGGGACCTGCGGCGGCGCCTAACCCAAACAAAAAGATTATCCAGATAGTCATTTGGGTGAGTGCCAGTGACCCGATGCCGGCCAGTTTGCCACATAACAGTTCGATGGGTTTTACTGATGAAGCAATGACTTCAATAATACGGTTGGTCTTTTCTTCGATCACACTGCGGGTAATAAGTCCCCCGTACCCACTAATGGCACCAAAGATGATAACACCCATGGCAATGCCTAAGATGGTCAGGAAGCCGGTATCATCATCGGTTTCCTTACCTGCCTTGGTAAGTTTTCGGGTTTCAAAAGCCACATCACTGGCATAAATATCTTTGATGTTCTCTGAGACCTCGGCGCGGTTGAGCCGCTCGTTGCGAATTACTTCGCGCAGGTCTGATCGAATATTGGATTGTAAACTGAGTCCACCGGATCCGCTGGAAATGAATTCCAGGCTCTTGTCATTATCGATATGTTCTTCCTGCAGCACAAGGTATCCATCAATGTCTTCGCTTTGTATCATTGAGCGAACAGAATCTTCCGACAGATCAGAAAAGTCTTTGTACCGCTGGGGAGCGATTTTCTCCAGCCGTGGATAGAGCACCTCTGTCTGATCCATAATACCAATAGTACGTTGTGTTTCGGAGTCGAAGACGGATATGCCAACGACAATACCCACAAATGCAACCATTCCCAGGGGAATTAAAATAGTAGCTAAAATAAAGGCTTTGGATCGTATGCGGGTCATATATTCCCGCTTTAGAACAAGAAAAATTTGCTTCAAACTCATAAAATCAGGCTAATTCGTTTGGGTTAACATTATCTTCGCCAACAGTAGAAATAAAGATCTCAGTTAGTGACGGTTCCACACGCTCAAACTTGTAAACTTCGGCGTGACTGATGGCTGTCTTAAGGATGTTTTGCATGTCCTGTCCATCAAGTACTCGGATTTCGGCAAAACCAGTTGAACGATTATTGATTCGCACATTTTTGAGCTTATCCAGGAAATTGTGGTCCCCCTCAAATTCAATTTCAACGGTATTTTTGCCGAATTTTTGTTTGATATCTCGAAGATTCCCTTTGAGCACTGCTTTGCCGTTATTGAATAAGCATATTTCATCACACATCTGCTCAACTTGTTCCATGCGATGGGTCGAAAAGAGTACTGTTTTCCCCTCGTCGCGGAGCTCGATGACAATCTCTTTCAGCATCTCACTGTTTATGGGATCAAGTCCGCTGAACGGCTCGTCAAAAATATATAGATCCGGATCATGGGCTATGGTGGCAATAAACTGGATCTTCTGTGACATCCCCTTGGATAGTTCTCCAATCTCTTTGTTGTACCAGTCGGTAGCGTTAAAACGGTCGAGCCAATATTTCGTTGTTTCTTTGGCTTGGGCATGGCTCAGTCCTTTAAGTTGTGCCAGGTAAATGAGCTGTTCGCCGACTTTCATCTTTTTATACAGCCCACGCTCTTCAGGCATATAGCCGATCATATTTTGTGTTTCGGAGCTTACTTCTATTCCATTAATGGTAACCGATCCGCTGTCGGCAATTAAAATATGATTGATAATGCGAATAGCGGTCGTTTTACCTGCTCCATTAGGACCAAGCAAACCAAAAATGCGTCCTTTAGGAACCTCAAAACTTACATCTTGTACCGCTTGGGTATCGCCAAATGATTTATTGATATTATTAACTTCAATGACTGCCATATATAGTAATCTTATTTATTAAGAATGGGATAAAGTACAGAAAGCTTTTGATAAAAAAGTAAAGGTTTAATTAAGCCATTCTAATCTATTGATTTTAACTTATGGTCTCAAAACAAATTGCCGGTACGTAAAAACAGTTAAGGTGTTACAGCAAATATGAATATTCTACATCTCAGTGCCGAGTGTTATCCGGCAGCAAAAGTTGGTGGACTGGCGGATGTCGTGGGTGCATTGCCAAAGTACTTGAATAAGCGGAAAGTTAACGCTTCTGTGCTTATGCCCAAATACGGTAATGAATGGATGAAAAACCATTCTTTTGAGACGGTTTATGAAGGTAATGCTCCGCTGGGAGAAAATAAGTTTAAATTCAAGATCCAGAAAGGAGAGAATATTGCTCTTGGCTATCCACTCTATGTGATTGATATACCAGGCCGTTTTGATCGTCCCGGTATTTACAGTGAAACTGAAACGGGTTGTTCCTTTGATGATACGTTCGAACGTTTTCTAAGTTTCCAAATTGCTGCTCTCGATTGGGTAAAATCAATGTCCGATCAGCCCGATATCATTCATTGCCACGATCACCATATGGCGTTGCTGCCATTTATGATCAGCCGAAGTAACCGGTACCAGTTGATTGCGCAAATTCCTACTGTACTAACAGTTCACCATGCACAATACCACGGACGTTTTGAGTTGCAGAAAACGGCACTGCTACCTGATTTTGACAGCAAACACCGCGGTCTGCTGGAATGGGATAGGCAGCTCAACTGTCTGGCGGCGGGACTGAAATGCTGCTGGCAAATTTCAACAGTTTCTCCATCGTATATGCAACAGCTTAGTGAACAAAGCAATGGCCTGGAATGGTTGTTTGAAAACGAGCAGCAGAAATCGCGCGGTATTCTCAACGGCATTGATACGGCTGTATGGGATCCCGACAGTGATTCACTGATTGCTCAACAATTTAATGATGATACCATTGCTGAAGGGAAGTTAGCGAACAAAAAAGCATTAAGCCGGCGAGCAGGTTTCGATCTGCAATATCCCCTTATTTCGTATATCGGCCGGTTAGCTCATGAAAAGGGGGCTGATTTACTTCCTGATCTTTTTGCTCTTTTTCTGTCTGCTAAACAACCGGTAAATATTTTGCTGTTGGGTACGGGAGATCGTGAACTGCACAATCAATTTGAGAAGTTGAACAGGCAGTATCCGGACTATTTTCATGCCGAATTGGACTACAACGAGACACTGGCTCATCAGATTTATGCCGGTAGTGATTTCTTAGTTATGCCTTCACGCGTCGAGCCGTGTGGCCTCAACCAGATGTATGCTATGCAGTACGGAACGGTGCCTATTGTGCGTAATACCGGTGGATTGAAAGATACGGTTATAGATTTGAATCAGCCTGACGGTTATGGCATTACTTTCGATGAATTTACGTTGGAGGCTGCCGAGCAGGCCCTCTGGCGGGCTTTAGATTTATATCAGAAAGATGAACAAATAGCCAATCTGAGGCCGCGGATTATGGGCTTGGATTTTTCTTGGAATGCTTCGGCCAACGACTATATTAAAATGTATAGTGCACTGATTGAATGATAGAAAACTGAATATTTTTATGCGAAACAAAGCAATTGCGGTTATTTTGGGCGGGGGACAGGGTACCCGCTTATTTCCATTAACGAAATTACGGTCGAAGCCGGCGGTACCCATTGCCGGTAAATATCGGCTGGTTGATATTCCCATTTCGAACTGTCTGAATTCCGATATCCGCCGGATTTATGTGCTTACGCAATTTAATTCCGCTTCCCTGAACCGACATATTAAAAACACCTACAATTTTGATGTGTTTAGCAGTGGCTTCGTGGATATTCTTGCTGCTGAACAGACGCCCCAAAGCGATACTTGGTATCAGGGCACGGCCGACGCTGTCCGGCAGTCAATTCATCACATGGAAAATCATCCCCACGAACATGTATTTGTTCTTTCTGGTGATCAGCTTTACCAGATGGATTACCGCAAGATGATGGCTAAGCACGAGGCAAGCAATGCTGATCTTACGGTTGCAACAATACCGGTTGTAGCTAAACATGCTCCGCAATTTGGAATTATGAAAACAAATAATTCCGGCGTCATTGAAGGTTTTACAGAAAAACCGGATCCTGCTGAGCTTGACCAATGGAAATCTGACACGCAGGAACGGTTTCAAAAAGACGGCCGCGTGTATCTTGCTTCAATGGGTATCTATATTTTTCAAAAAGAAGTGCTTACCCAAATGCTTGATCAATATGCTGATTCCACTGATTTTGGCAAAGAGATTATTCCCAGTGCTATAGCGGATGATTTTAATATACACAGCTATGAGTTTGATGGCTACTGGCGGGACATTGGGACTGTAAAATCATTTTTTGAAGCTAACCTTGCACTTACCGATGATCTGCCAAAATTTAATCTCTATGATAACGACGACTTTATCTATACTCACGCGCGGATGTTGCCGGCTTCGAAGCTTTCCGGTACTACTTTTGCCAACTCTATTTTGGCTGAAGGTTGTATCATAGAAGCAAATAAAATTGAACACTCGGTGGTGGGAATTCGATCGCGTATTGGTCAAGGAACAACTATCGAAGATGCTATTATCATGGGGAATGACTTTTTCCCTTCAGATGAAATGCCACAAGATACCAAAGCTGCTAAACCACAGGTTTCCATCGGGGAGCGGTGTTTTATAAGCAATGCAATCATTGATAAGAATTGTATAATCGGGGACGATGTGCGCATTATCGGGGGCGACCATCTTGAAGATGGGGAATACGAAAATTACCACGTGGTTGACGGTATTGTTATTGTACCTAAAAACTCAGTAATCGAAGATGGGACTGAGATTTAGAAAAAATAATCTTTTGTGCTGCGTATTGCGTAAGAAATAGATTTGCTAGTCAAGTTCTTTTGAGTGTTGATAGTAACAATGCCCCAATACTTACTTGTTACTCATTGTTCTGTATTTCCTCAAGCTTACTCATCGCCCGATCATTCAGATTGTCGAAAAGCTCTTTATCAATATCACCAACGGTATATTTTAGATGTAGCCATACCACATAGGTACCCATCACATCTTCGTAGCAGTAATGCTCAATTTGGGGTAGTTGTTCATCTCGATACATTGCAAGTACTTCATGGCCTTCGCCGGTCTGTTTAAAGGGAATGTCGATCAGGTGTCCCAAGTGTTTAAGCTTGGGCCATGAGCTGGCACCATAATTACTGAATTCGTCAATAAGATCTACATTATCGTTGCTGTAACGGTAATTAATATCGTAATGATTGAGCCGTTTAGGCATTTGTAGCCCGTGTTTTAAGGCTCGGTACGTAAGTAAGGGCAGATCAAAGCCGCGCCCATTGTGGTGAACAAGCCCAAAATCTTTGTAGGTGTTAAGGCTATCGAATATTTTTTGGAGTCCTTCTTTTTCGTCTTCCCCGTGCCAGCCTACTTTCTGTTTGGGAACACCATTATTTTCAATCCAGAGTCCTACCCACGAGACCATTCGGTGATACATGGGGGGCAGAAATCCTGAGGAGTTACGTGCCAGCTCTTCACTTGCTTGAATCAGCAGTTCATCTTCATCTGCTTCGGGATTTTTGATGACCTTTCGAACGAACTTAAAATCGGGAATAGTCTCGATATCAAATACAAAAAACATGATTACTCCGTTATTTCTCCAGCTATATTGTGGTTAAAGGCATTGATGATATTTTGTGTCTTGTCGTATTTGCCCAAAAGATACATGATTTTTGTGAGTGTTGCTTCGGTGGTCATATCTTTTGCGCTCAGGGCGCCCAGTTCAATAGCTTTGCGACCGCTTTCATAATTATTAAGCTCTACGGCGTCATAGTCTGCTTGAGAAGTGATGATGAGCAGTGTGTCCTCATCAACGCAGCGTTTAAAGAAGGGCAGAAGGCTTTGTTCGCCGTGAATGGGGAAGTTTCCACTTCCAAAGGCTTCGATAATAAGAGCGCGAATATTACTGAAATCAATTTGTTGCAGGTATTTCGGGTTTAGATTGGGATGAATCTTTTGCAAAAACACTTGGTCGTTAAACTCTGTAGATACCTGCAGCTTTTGTGCCGGTGATAGGATATGATCACTAATTTCAATATTTAGTCCAATTTCGGCCAGTGGAGAATAGTTCGGAGAGCTGAATGCATCAAAATCGCCGATACTCATTTTGGTGGCGCGATTACCCCGATAGACAAAGTCGTTAAAACAGATAGCCACTTCGGGCAGTGGCATAGTGGCCATTTCTATAGCATTGATAAGGTTTCGTCGCGCATCGCTACGGATATTGCGCATGGGGACTTGACTTCCGGTAAAAATGATGGGCTTGTCCAAGTTTTGCAGTGCAAAAGAAAGGGCAGAGGCCGTATAAGCCATAGTATCAGTACCGTGCAAAACTACAAATCCGTTATAATCCCTATAATGTTCATGAATGAACGTTGCCAGCTTTGACCAATGTTTTTTGTTGATATCCGAGCTGTCTTCGGAAAAGAGCTGCTTGCTTTGGATATCAGCAATTTTTGAGAGTTCGGGAATTGCTTCATATAGCAGCTGGGTCCATCGGTCGGTATCAAGCGTGGGATTGTTATCATCACCGATATCCATAGCAATAGTGCCGCCGGTTTGTATGAGGAGGATTTTCTTCATCTACTGGTTGGTAAAAAGCGAATTAAAACTATTTATGTAACTTATCTCACTAATTACTTTTTTGTATCGATTTAGAGGTTGAAATTGGTAGCCATTTGCTTTCAGGATGCTCTTCTTTTAAATGCTCTATGTATCGCTGGGGAAGAGGGAAAAAGATATCGTCTGATATAGGCGGAAAACGTCGTTTCATTTTTTTCTTGGGACGCTCGGGACGTAGGTCGGGATTCCAGCTAAAACCGTTTAAACGGCGATTAGCCGTTTGTTCACTTTCTGGTAAATATGATCCATCGACAGTTCCAATTGCATTCATCTTTTTAAGCTGACCGTTTTTAAAAAAGATGCGAATATCGGGAGCTGTCAGGTCAATAGCTCCATCCGGTTGCCCCTTTTTATTTTTGGTGTAACGGAGTAATTTGGCATTGCCAAAAACATAAATCTGTCTGAGTGTCCCTTCATTAAAATTAGCATGTAACGTATCTCCGGTAATCTGGTTAAGCCGGTTAAGGGAGGTATCCTGCTGCACCGAAAATGGTCTGGGATATGATTTTAGGCTGTCAATATCACCATTTTTAATCTTAGCCAGGATATACGGACCTGTAAGTTGCACCTGTTCGTGCCATGATTTGGCATTCGACCAAATTTCGAAGGTATTGGTACTGTCGGTATAGGTGGTAGTGTCGCCTACGGCGGAAAATGAGGAGGACCAGATACGTACGTTTTCAAATCCCCGCACCGTGGTAGAAGTGTCTGTTTGGGATTGGTGTTTAATCGAGCGAATAATATTAGCTTGAATGTGCGTGGTGTCGGCCTGTGTGGTATCGGTGGTATCAGATTCGAAATTTTGAAGCCAGGCATTGCCCTCAAGCAGTTTGCGACCAGTGGAGTCAGACTCCAAATAATCACCTTGAATCATACTCTCATTTTTTTGGTCATTGCCGTAAACTTTACCGTATAGTTCGTAATATTTTGTGTCTCTGTTGCTGAAAAGCGAATCCCCTTCTAGATACTGTAGGGAATCTGCAATTTGTACGTGACCCCGAAATTTTGCACTGTCGGCTCGGCGATAATAGTAGCCGGAGTCTGCCAGTAACGTTCCCCGCTGATCTTCAAGTCTAATCTTGTCAATAAAGTGAGCAATTCTAGTTGAAAAGCGGTAATCCACACTGTTTCCAAATAGGGTAGTACTGTCGGCTTCAATGATCACGCGTCCCCGCAGCTCGCTGAAATCCACGTCCGTAAAATATGTGAGGCTGTCTGCCCAAATCTTTTCAGATTCAGTGTTGATTTGAATATTACCGAATGCACGAATTTTACTTTTGTTGGTGAACTGGTAGGCACTATCGCAATACATTTCCATATTTTGCCCTTGCAGATGTACATTCCCAATAATTTTCTGAATGCGTTGACCCTGAAAATTACCGCCGCGAATACTATCAGCTTTTAGGATCGTAACTTTGCGTTGGGCTTGGGAGGATTGAGGTAATAAACTGATCAACAGTATGGGGATTACTAAGACGAGTGTCCATACCGGTATAGTTTGCAAGGTGTTTTTTATTTTGGAGTGAGAGTAGCGTAAATCCATTTAATTTACGATAACACGCCCTTTAGGTTCTTTTATGGTATAATTTGTTAGTTTAGTGGTACCTTCAAATCCCGTGCCGGCAATACTGTCACTGGGTGTTGTAATGATCACAAATTTTGGAGTACTGATGAGGTCTTCGCCTTGCTTCCACTTGAGATATTCAGATTTTAGATGGCGGTTATCAGAAGTGTTAACGCGCACATTTCCATATAGTTCAAAAATGGCTTCTTTAGCTTTGTAAATAGCTCGGTCTGAATATACGGTGGTTTCTATAGCACCGCCGGTTTTATACACGTAAATCGTTACCGGACCTTTAATGCGTGTTTCGTTGAGTTTTTTAGTGTTATATGTTGCGGCATAGGAACCTAATACACGCACTTTTTTAAAACCGTCTTCGGTAATTTCCATATCCACTCCCCAAGTCTCGGTTGTAGATGTAAGGGAGTCTTTAAGTGCATCATTTACCTTTTGGGCTTGCTCTTGCGAAAGTTCGGTGCAGGAGGATACGGTTGTAACCACTAGAATACTTATTAATAATATGGAGAGTGTGTCAGACTGTGCCGAAATAGCGGTCACCTGCATCACCCAGTCCCGGAACGATAAAAGCATCGTCATTAAGTTTTTCATCTATAGCAGCTGTTATGATATGCACGTCGGGATGTTCCTGTTCCATCTTTTTTAACCCTTCTGGTGCACAAACTAACGAAACAAATCGCAAATGTTGTGCTCCTTGTTTCTTTAAGAAGGAAAGGGCATCGTTTGCACTGCCACCGGTGGCAAGCATAGGGTCAACAACCAGTACCATAGCATCCTCAACGCCTTTTGGAATGTTAGAATAATAGTCCTCCGGCTCGTGTGTTGTTTCGTTACGCTCCATACCCAGATGCCCAACTTTGGCATCAGGGATAAACTGCAATAGAGCATCAGAAAGTCCTAGCCCCGCCCGTAAAATAGGGACGACCATCACATCTTGATCAATATCATACCCTGTAGTTTTTTGAATAGGTGTTTCTATTTCAAAAGTGCGCAGGGGCAATTCTTTAAGTGCATGGTAAGCCAAGATTATGGCAATCCGTTTCAGAGCTGCTCTAAACTGAGCAGTATCCGATGAAGCATCCCGCAGGATTGTCAAATCCTTACTTATAACGGGATGCTCAATAAGCGAAACCTGCTTAAAATTTTGCGAAGCCATTAGACCGTAAAATTAAGATTCTGGCGTTTCGTGTTCGGTGCTAAAGTATTGTTTAGTTGTCTTGTAGACTACTCCGGATAGGGCAAAGAGGGCGATTATGTTGAAGAAAGCCATCAGGCCGAGCATGACATCGCCAAAAGCCCAAATAGTAGCCAGTGATGCAACAGCACCAAAAAAGTGCATGCCTACAAAGGCCGTTCGATAGATCATAATAGATTCAAACCCGAAAAGGTATTGCGCAGCTCGATCTCCGTAGTAGCTCCAACTGATGGAGGTAGAGATAGCAAACAGCAGTACGGCAAAAGTTACCAGATATCCACCACCGGGTATTATCGGAGACAATCCCTTTTCAAAAGCCGCTGTAGTTAGTGGGGCTCCTGTTCTGACAACACCTCCATAGAGGGTTGATACTTGGTCTCCATTTTGCTGATAGGCGATATCACCATTCTCTTTGGAGACTTCTATCCGTCCGGTAAATGGTTTTGAATAATTAGCATCCACAAACATAGTATCCACGGGAGCACTATTATGCAGCATAGTACCATTTTCGGCGACGCCGTTGCTAAAGTAAAGAATTTCACCTTCAGTATCTTGTGGTTGGTTGGCTGCCTGAGCGGTTACTTCATAACTAACCTGGCTGGCAGAGGGACTAAATCCAGAGGGATGTTGCATGTCCCAGGCTCCGGTAGAGACGATCACCAATCCAGTCATGGTACAAATGATAAGAGTGTCAATAAATGGTTCCAGCAATGCAACCACACCCTCGCGCACAGGTTCATCTGTTCGGGCTGCCGAGTGGGCAATAGGCGCTGATCCCTGGCCGGCTTCATTGGAAAAAATACCGCGTTGTACACCATAGCTCAGGGTAACAATAACAGCTCCTGATCCAACTCCAAGTGCTCCCGCTACAGGATTGAAGGCTGTGCTAATGATTGTAGCAAGGGAAGGAATAATGGCATCATAATTAATTATAAGAATTGCCAAAGCGCCAAGCACGTACAAAATGCCCATAAAGGGGACAAGCTTGGATGTTACTTTCCCAATACGCTTAATTCCACCAAGTATAACAGCTCCCACAATACTTGCTGTTATAAGACCTGTTATCCAGAGCGGAATTTGGAAATCTGTTTGCATTACATCAGCAACAGTATTGGCCTGTACAGCATTACCCGTGAGGAAAGCACATATTGCTGCCGATATAGCGAAAGCTACCGCTAGCCATTTCCAATTATCCCCCAGGCCTTCTTCGATATAATACATGGGGCCGCCGGAGACAGTGCCATCAGGATTCGTTTTTCGAAATTTTTGTGCAAGCGTGACCTCAGTGTATTTAATGGCCATTCCAAAAAGCGCTGTAATCCACATCCAGAAAAGGGCACCGGGGCCTCCAATGTGGATAGCCAATGCAACGCCGGCAATGTTACCAATACCGACTGTGGCCGAAAGCGCTGTTGTTAATGCTTGGAAGTGATTAATGTCTCCTTCGTCTTCCGGATCATCATAATAACCGGTTACTACTTTTAGGCCGTGTTTAAATCCTTTAAACTGTATAAAGCCTAATCGTATAGTTATATAGATTCCAAAGGCGAGAAGAATAACCACCATGGCCGGAAGCGCTTCAGGGGTATTCCAAACAAGGTTTTCGAGCCAGGTAATAATTTGATCAAATGTCTCCATGGAGTATGTACTTAGCTTTGTGTTAAAAAAGAATCAGGCTGAAAGTATAAAAAGTTTTTTGAATTTTTTAGATTTAATTCGGAAAGAACTATGAGTACCCATTAAAAAACGTTAAAATTAGGGTATAATAAAGTAGTGACGCAATATTAAGAGATAAATAAAATAATATTAAACAGATAAGGTGGCTATCTATGACGAAAGCAGATATGGTAGATGTGATTTCATCATCGACGGGTCTTACAAAAGTAGAAACAGAAGCAGTGGTTAATGGTTTTATGGAAACCGTTATTGATGCTATGAAGCGAGGTGAACATATTGAGCTTCGGGGATTTGGCACGTTTAAGGTAGTAAAGCGTGCACAGCGTGTTGCTCGTAATCCCAAAACTAACGAAGAGGTGATTGTGCCCGAGAAGTTTGCCCCGGTTCTTAAAATGTCCAAATCGTTCAAAGAAGAGGTCAACGAATCGGTATCAGAGAAAAGAGAGTCGTAAGTTTATAGTTTTTCTCTTTAAGGAGCAGCAATTCTATGATAAAAAACAGGCAGAGCTATGTTGAGAGTTATCGATCAAGCAGCTTGAGACTCGAGCGTTTGATCGGCAATGGTGATCACACGCTTTGACTTACCAAGCAGTTCTTCTAGCCGGTCAATGACAAAATTGTGGACTTCGTTGAGACTCTTCAAGTCAATGAGACTATATTGGAAGTAAGAGATCAGGTTAACGGCCGATAGGTATTTATGGTCATTAGAGCCCTCCACTTCAAGATGCCAACGGGTGATGATGTCATCATCAGCCAGCAATTCATTAACTTGCTGAGTAATTTCTTCCATCCATTCGCTAGCAGCATTTAGACTGTGGTTGCCGTTTTGAGCAGCCATCTGTGGGTGTGGTGCTTTTTCATCAAAAAGCCAAGAAACCTCAATATCAATGATTGGGGCAATGCCTGTTGATGTGTTATCTTCGTCTTGTAGACATGGATGCTTTTGCATGCCATCAAGTTGCTTGGCCAAGACGGTTTCGCGAAAACGATCCCAGTCAAGGTTAATACTCAATCCTTTTAGAAAATTGGTTTGAGGCTGCAAGTCAATTTCTATTTCCAGTCCCGTTGCATTTATTCTATCTTCGTTCCAGGTACGGAATGAATTAAGTGATATATTTCTCTTATTTAGGTCAGACTCGATTCGGTTCACGACCGAATTAAATATCGGATATGTCATTCGTCAACCTCGCTGATTTTAATTTAGAACGTCTCTGTTAATCAATGAATAATTATTACACGCTAATATATTTAAACCGTGAGATAAAAGAAAAAATTACGGGTGGGTTTTTCCGTTTTTCAATCAGTCCGCACAAAGATGTGCTACACATATATATAGAAAAAGAGGATGAAATATCACGCCTTATTTTTAGTGCAAACTTCAGAGAAACGGCTCTGTTTTGTGATTTTTATCGCCCTCCCAAGAAAAGTAATGTCATCAATTTTTTTGAGGGATTGGAAGATCGAAAAATTGTTGATGTGGCTTTGGCCGATCAGGATCGGTTAGTATCGGTACATTTTGATAACGGTCAGCATCTGGTGTTCAAACTTTTTAGCGGATCTCCCAACGTTTTTTTTGTAGAGGATGATACTATTATTGATGCTTTTAAAAACCCCGAAGACCGAAAGGGAGATGCACCGCCGAGTCCGCAAGCCCCTAACTTTCAAGATGAGGTAAGTCCCAGACGCAATGCTAAAAACCAGATGACAGAAATTAATCCCCTGCTCCCGCGCAACTTGTTACCCCACATTATTGAACAGCACGATGTTGATGAGATGCCTCCCGATCAAGTTAAAGAATTTACAAACGCACTCACCATGCCGTTGCTTGAAGATCCGCATCCGCGCGTACTTAAAACGGGTGATTTTTGTTTGTGGTCCCGAGAGTGGTTAGATATCCCCAGTGAAAAAGAGTGTGAGTCGGTAAATGATTGTGTAGCATTTGCTTATAAAAATGCAGTTCATCTGCGTCGTCTGCATAATAAAAGAAAGGATGTGGCTGAATTTTTGGAGCGAAGCAAGCATCAAAAAGAGCAATTGATTGACCAGTTGGAGCAGGCAGACAAAAGTTTAGAACGGTCGGATAAGTATGAAAAATATGGTCACCTGTTGATGGCGCACGCTCACGAAGACTTACCCCCCGGCACCGAAGAAATAGAGCTTGAGGATTTTTATGAGGAGGGGGCAGCAATTACCATCCCACTAAAAGGAGATAAAGATGTGGCTGAGAATGCAGAGTACTATTATGAGAAAGCCAAAGATGCAGAAAAATCGTATAAAAAGGCAATGCAGCGCTTACCCAAAGCAAAAGAAGATCTCCAAAAACTTGAGGATCTTCTAAATGAAATACGAAGTATTGAACATTTGCCCGATTTAAATAGCTGGATAAAAGATCACAAAGAGGTACTGAACAGTTTTGGTTTTGGCAGCAGTGATGATAAACAGGCTACATCGCCGTTTCGCAAATTCAAGGAGGGTAAATTTGAAATTTGGATTGGGAAAAACGCAAAAAGCAACGACCAGCTTACCAGTCATGCACATAAAGAAGATATTTGGATGCACGCACGGGGCGTCAGCGGTTCGCATACGGTTATCAGGATGGGAAACAGGAAAGATTACCCTCCACAGAAAGTAATTCTAAAGGCTGCTAGTTATGCTGCTTATTACTCAAAGGCCAGGGGTATGAAATCGGCGCCGGTTATGTACACCAAGCGTAAATATGTGCATAAACCTAAGGGAGCGGCCCCGGGAGCGGTAGTGGTGCGGCGCGAGCAAGTACAGATGGTGCCGCCAATGAAACCCGAAAGTAGCTAACGAGAATAAAAATTTAATACCTTCGGCTATAAGATATATCATATGGCAAATATTCTTGTTGAATTTCGAGATAAATTTAATAGGAATAAAAGTTTTTTTAATCCGAGATATTAATTTTAAGCAATGATTCCGAACGTACCAGATCGTATTTTTCTCAGTGGATTTATGGGAGCTGGCAAATCCACGGTGGGACGCCTGCTGGCTGAGGAGCTGGAGCAGTCATTTGTAGATCTCGATGACAAGATTGAAGAACAGGATGGCCGTACTATTCCCGCTATTTTTGAAGAGTCGAGAGAAGCGGCTTTTCGTAGAATAGAGCGGGGTGCACTGATGGAAGTTGTTCGTAATTTCGAGGGCATTGTTGCACTAGGAGGCGGTAGCCTGCAGAATCAACATATAGTAGATCACCTTAAATTAAATGGGCTACTTATCTTTATTAAAACGCCAATTTCTGTTATATTACGGCGCATTTCTGATGACGAACACCGCCCGTTGTTAACGGATGATGACGGTCGTCCCAAGGACAAGAAAACACTTCGCGAAGAACTGCAGAAAAAATATGACCAGAGAGCCCCCTTATATAAGCAGGCGGTGATCACTATAGAAGATAACGGTAATTGCACGCCACAGGTATTAGCAAAAAAGCTTGTGAAAAAGATTAGAAATCATGTCGAATATTAACTTAGATATTACTACCCGTAAAGAGTATCCGATTGAAGTTGGGAAAGGACTCGGCAATACAGTTTCAGCGTGGTTGGGCGAACACTATTCCACTGATAGTGTTTTTGTAGTAATTGATGAAAATGTAAACAACCTCCACCGCGAACGACTAGAAAAATGGTGTCAGCCGCAGTTTAAGCATGTTTACTATATTGAAATTCCTGAGGGAGAAAGGTCAAAGTCAATACAACAGTGGAAAGAGGTTGCTGATGAAATTCTTTCAATTGGTGTGGAGCGTTCTACCCCATTGATGGCTGTAGGTGGAGGTGTAACTGGCGATCTCGGTGGCTTTGTAGCTTCGACAGTGCTGCGCGGTCTTCCGCTTATCCATGTACCGACCACATTGTTGGCCATGGTTGATAGTTCCATTGGAGGCAAGACCGGTATTAATCATAACACCGGCAAAAACCTGATTGGTGCTTTTTATCAGCCGGATGCCGTTTTTGCTGATGTCCATTTTTTGGATACACTGGATGACAAAGAGTGGGTCACAGGTATTGCTGAAATTTTAAAGTATGGAGCAATTCGCAATCCTGATCTTTTTAAAGATTTCGAATCTTTAGTTAATAAATCGTTTACAGCTAATGAGCAATGGGTAAGTGTAATTGCCGAAAGTGCAGGTATTAAAGCAGATATTGTGCAAGAAGATGCACTTGAGTCTGGTATCCGTGCCTATCTTAATTTTGGTCATACTTTTGGACATGCGCTTGAAAAAGTGGCAGGCTATGGTACGATAACACATGGAGAGGCTGTTTTTGTGGGTATGCTTGCGGCGTGTAACTTTTCGGCGCAATTGGGCCATTCGGTAGATATAACGCCTTTTAAATCTTTTTTACCGTTGTATCAGCGTCAAATGTCGCCCTTGCCCGATGATGTAGATGAGCTTATAGAAGCGATGAAGTCAGATAAAAAAGTAAAAAATAATATGCTACGCTTAGTGTTATTGAATAGTTGGGCATCACCTTATGTTCACGATTGTACCGATTATTCGGCATTGCGTGAAGCGTGGGAGTTTGCCTTGTCACAATTTAATAAAAGTATTTAGGTTTATCGTTGTTTGTCCGCTGGTTACATAACGCTTGGAAGTATTTTTGGCGTGTCGTCATGGCTTTGCTGTTAGTTATTTTAATTGTCGGCGGATGCCTGATCGGAGTTCTTCAATTGGATGTGACTCAAAACTATCTGGTTGATAATATTGAACAGCGAGTAGAACAGAACTTCCATGCCAAATTGGAAATTGGTGATGTCGGCGGTTTTCTCCCTTTTAATATTTCGATGCAAGATGTTGTTTTGGTAAACACATATTCAGCATCTGAAGATACTGTGGCTTCGGTTCAGAATTTGACCAGTCAAATTGCTGTTTGGGGATTACTGCAAAATGAACTGGCTATCACTGGTTTTAGACTTGATAAACCTCGTTTATGGATACGTTCTGATGAGGAAGGACGCCGTCGCTTGTTAATTCCTAAAAAGGATAACTTGGCCGAAGATTCAAAATCAGCAGAAGAGGGTTGGTTTAGTAGTGTAGAGATTGTAGCGCCGGCATTGGAAATTACAGACGGTACGCTACATTTAACTGCCGCAACAAAAAAGAACAAAATTGGGAATTTACCTCAATCCTTTGCACTTACAGATATTGAAGCTAGTTTTTTCCTGGAGTGGGGTGGTCCGGAACGATATTTTGATGTTAGTTCTTTTTCGGCCAACACAAAAAATTTAGGAATAGATAAATTTTCGTTATCCGGCCAGTTGTACAGTGATCAAAATGCATTAGAGTTCAATTCTTTTTATGTGAATCTTGCCGATTCACGATTTATCCTGAATGGACAGGTGCAGGGGGTGGATATAACACAACCTGATCTGACAGGCCAGTTAGCGGAAGCCCGCTATAATATAAGTGTGGAGTCTGAACGTTTTGAGCTAAATGATTTGCGGGATATTATTCCGAACACACCTTCTTGGGATCCACAGTTTTCATTACAAGTTGAGGCTGATGGTACTACTGATTCACTTGCTGTAACGCAAGCTTCCATAGGTACGGGAGAAAGTTTTATTCGATTTAAAGGATTTTTTAAACACCTGAAGCAGCAAAATTTTTCTTATGATGTAACACTTGATTCAGTGAACCTTCGCAAGCCGGATGTTTATAAATTTGCTGATACGCTTTCAACTTCGCAATATCGTGCGCTTCAAGATCTGTCAGCCAGCGGTGAGGCGTCTGGTTCTGCCAATTCGGTGGATGTTGACTTGCAGTTACAAAATCCCATGGGGAGGTTGACCGTTAATGGTCAAAGCCAGTTACGCGCACCATATAATTATTCGGGTACAATAAGCGCTAAAAAGCTCAATATTGCTCCGCTCATAACCACTTGGGATACAACTTCTTTGAATATTAATAGTCGTTTTGAAGGGCAAGGTATTTCATTGGAAGAAGCATCCGGCAATTTTGAAGTGTCTTTGGCAGACAGTTATATCAATAATATTGGTATTGACACATTATGGACGACAGCTGAATTGTCAGACGGATTGTTTTCACACCATTATGAGTATTCCAGTGGTGATGAGCATTTATCTGGATCGGGAACCGTTGACGTTACAGCAGATAAATCGTTATCGTTAGAGGGGGATGGGCAGAATTTTAATATTAAAAAATACCTTGAATCTGCTGCCGTAGTATCAACGAGTCTCAATTTTGATTACAACGTTGAGTTCCAAAATTTTAAGCTTGACGATATTTATGGACGGGTAAATGTCGATATTCATCCATCTATCGTTGGAGAGGATTCTGTCAAGTCTCATCAATTTTATGCCGATCTAAACGCCCCCGGCAATGACAATCGTTCATTGCGGCTTACAAGTTCCGTATTTGATATGAACATCAGCGGTGATATCCTTCCATCTGATATTGTTGAACAGTATCAGTTTTGGATGCCTTATTTACGCAGTCAATTTAGGACGGAGTTGTTGCTGGATACCGAACCAGCAGCGCAGCCATCTGCTTCTGCTTTGCCTGATGATCCAGTGGTTGTTGAAGGTAATATCACAGCAAAAAATTTGAGCCTTATTAAAAAATATATTCCCGACTTTCCGTCAATATACTCGAATGCAGAGCTGACCTTTAGTACGAATACCAGTGCCCAGCGATTTTTACTTTCAGCAAATATGCAGGCCGATTCTCTAAATTTTAATAACTGGACGTTTACCGACAGCCAAACACAGTTTACGGCTAGTGCTCGCAGCGATCAATCACTCAAAGAATTTACAACTGTTGATTGGGAAACCTCCGTTGGGACGCTCGATACCCCCAGGCTCACAGCCGATTCACTTGTATTTGATTTTGCCCTAAATCAGGATTCAGTATACTACAGCCAAACAACTGGAAGCATTGCGAAAAATACGCAGTTCCAAATGGATGTAGAGGCAGCACTTACTGATACGGCTATTTCAGTTACAGTTCCTAATTTTTATTTGGGAAATCAGGAGTATGCATGGCAGCAAGTTCAAACCCCCTCTTTTACTTACAATCAAAAGGGACAAATTCAATTTAACGATTTTCGATTTCAGAACAGGGACGAATATCTGCGATTGCAGGGAACATTTAGCAAAAATCGGAGCGATTCGCTTACCTATATCCTTGAGGATATTCACCTGAATCGTATTTCTGATCTTATTAAGGGCCAAATTAATTTCAACGGCGTGCTTAACGGTACATTTGTTACCCGTTCTCTTACGCGTCAACCGACCGTGCAGGGCAAATTTGATATCAACAGTTTTAAGCTTAATAACCGGCTAATTGGTGATGTCGATTTTAATAGCGAATATAATCCTGATAAAAAACGGTTTGATACGCAAATTGATATCCAGACGGACAGTACTAAGTATCAGGATTATCTTGCTTCTAATGACGGAATTGGTCAGGATATACAGCTGGATGGCTATGTATTACAGCCGGATGCAAATACTGAAAGTGACTCACTCTATTATTTTGATGCCAGCTTCAAGCAAATTGATATGTGGGTGCTTCCGCTTTTCTTGGATAATATATTCCAAAATATGGAGGGTCAAGCTACGGGCGACGGTTATATCACCGGTAATTTTGATGATATAGATTTCCACGCCAATTTTGAGACAAAAAATGTATTTGCCAAACCGCAATTTGTGAATACTAATTATTTCTTAACCGGTCCGGTAATATTAGATAGGGATGAGGGAGTAACGCTGGATTCATTAAATGTGATCGATACCAAGGGGGGTAGTGGTACGGTATGGGGCAATATTGATTTTAATGATTTTAGTCCTATCACATATATTGATCTTACGATGGATATGAACCGGCTGCAGTTCTTGAACAATAAGAGAGATCCCGATGTACCCTTTTTCGGGAATGCATCCGGTTCCGGAATTTTACGGCTAACTGGTTCAAATCAGGATATGTATATGCGTACCCCTGGTACCTTGCAATTAAGCAGTAGTTCTGAAATGTCAATTCCTTTGCTCGAAGAAACAGAACTTCAGGAGACCGGAAAGTTTATACAATTTGTGGAAACCTTTGAGCCCGAATCCACGTCACAAACTGAGGAAGCGGAAGAGCAAGCTAAAGAAGCGACTGTAGATGAAGAAGCACTGCGAGAAGAAATTTCAGACATGACGTTTACCGAGCGTTTTGACTTGGACCTACAGTTCGAGGCTAACGAAAATGTTACGGTGAATTTACTTTTTGATCCCGTTACAGGAGAAGTACTTACGGCGGGAGGAACTGGTCAGCTCAATATTACTATGCAGGATCAAGACCTGCAGATGTTTGGTCGATATACCATTAACAATGGGAATTACCAGTTTGTGACCGGAGAAATTATTAGTCGCAATTTTCAACTGCAGCCCGGCGGAACTATTATCTGGGAAGGCCCCGCCGATAATGCCCGGCTTGATATCAGTGCTGTGTATAACGCACGGCCTAATATTGCCACGCTGACATCCCAAACAGCTTTTGATGCCGAAAATGAGAATACTAGTCAACAGGTACCAATCGAGCTTGTGCTGGAAATTACTGGGACTCTTAACAGCGTAGAAAATAACTTTTTCTTTCGGCTGCCGTCTTCCATTGATTTGTCATCAAACTCTACGCTTCAATATACGATCAACCAGATTAATCGTGACGACCAACAAAAGCTGTTACAGGCTACGAGTATTCTGTTCTCGGGCCAGTTTATACCATCTCGGGGGGCAAGTAATTCTACGGCTTCGCTGAGTCAGAACTTAACACGGGGTTCTACTGTTATAAATCCGTTGCTTTCTAACCAAGTGATAAGTCCGTTATTATCTAATCAAATAAATGCCTTACTTAACAGTGATGTAAGTGAACTTGAAGTAGACTTTAATTTGAATGCCAATAATGAAGTGGATCTTGGAATTGCATTGCGATTGTATAATGACCGTCTGATTTTACGGCGCGAAGGTCAATTAACCGGTCAAGGTTCCGAAAGTTCTTTTGGAGATCGCATTGGCGATCTTAATGCCACTTATCGCATCAATCGTGGTTTATCACTTACAGCTTTTCACCGGCAGGATCAGGTATTAAACAGTTATTCTGCTAGTGGATCCCAAGCCGGCGATGTGACGCCCAGCGTAGATGGTATTGGTATTGAAACGCAAGTCCAATATAATACTTGGGGTGAGCTGATGCGTAAGATTAGGAATATTTTTGGAAATAATGAGAACGAAAATAAGAATAAGAAATCCGGAGAGCGTAATGAGACTGCTCAAAAACCGGAAGAAGGAAATTAAGAATTTTAATGTTTTATAATTTAATCAATGAATAGAAGTAAAAAAGAAACCTTTGAGGATATTATCCTCGATATTTTACAAAAGAATCCCAATGCACAACTGCCGTTTAATGTGTTGCAGAATATTCTGCAAGTCAATGGCAAACAAGATAATAATCGACTTAAGAGTGTCATTAATAGCCTTTTTGATCGTAATCTTATCGTAAAACGAAAAGGTGGAGCTATACAACTGGCCGACAATAAAAGTAAGCGCGGACAGCGTACCGTAACCGGTAAAATTGACATAAGTCGGCGCGGGACAGGCTATCTTATTACTGATGCTTTTGAGGAAGACGTACAAGTGTCTTCCAAGCATTTGGGAACGGCTCTGCAGGATGACAAGGTTAGCGTTGAATTGTTTGATAAGAACAATGGTCGCCGCAAGGGTAAAGTAGTTGAAGTTTTAGAACGCGGTAAAAGCATTTTTGTGGGCACTCTAAACAAGCAGGGCAAACAAAATTATTTGATTGAGCCTGATGAAAAATCAGCACATACTAACTTTTTTATACTTCCGGATAATATTGGGAAAGCACAGCCTGGCGATAAAGTGGTTTTTGAGCTGGTTGACTGGGTACATCCCCGATCGCTGCCTGAAGCTTCCATCGTTGAAATTCTCGGTAAGGAGGGGTCTAATGATGCCAATGTGCTTTCGATTTTAGCTGAGAATGATATTAAACCCGGATTCCCGGACCAGGTAAAAGTCTTTGCCGATAATATTGATAGCAGTATTCCCAAACAGGAAATTGCCCGCCGACGTGATATTCGCGACGAGACGGTCTTTACCATTGACCCGGATACGGCCAAAGATTTTGATGATGCTTTGAGTATTAAGGTATTGGATAATGGTAACTTTTATTTGGGTGTGCACATTGCGGATGTTACGCACTATATGCCCAGAAATAATGTACTGGATGAGGAGGCTTATAAGCGTGGAACCAGTGTATACTTGGTTGACCGTGTAATTCCTATGCTTCCAGAAAAGCTCAGTAATGGTGTGTGCAGTTTAAGTCCGCATGAAGACAAGCTGGCCTACAGCTGTTTTATGGAAATATCGCCTAATGGTAAACTAGTTGATCATTCTATTGAAGAAACCGTCATCCACTCCGATCATCGCTTTACTTATGAAGAGGCTCAAGAAGTGATCGACGGAGCAGACAGTGACTACGCTGCAAAAATACAAACTGCAGCTAAATTAGCACAGACGCTTTTGGATAAACGATTTGAGGAAGGAAGTATCAACTTTGAAACCAAAGAACCAAAGTTTATTCTGGATGATGATGGCACTCCCCTTGATGTAAAGCTAAAAGAACGCCTGTTTGCCCATCGCCTCATTGAAGAATGCATGCTCATGGCCAACAAAACGGTAGCAAAACATGTCGATGGACTGCGTAAAAAATCGAATAAACAAGATAATGAAGATCTGTTTCCGTTTTTATATCGTATTCATGACCAGCCGGATCTTGATAAGTTGAAGAATATCGAAGAAAACGTGAAACCTATCGGTATTAATTTTCATATCGACAGCCCAACGGTAAGTTCGAAAGCTATTAATGTACTTCTCGACCAAATTAAAGACACTCCGCTTGAGTTAACGGTCAATGATCTGATGCTTCGGGCTATGTCGAAGGCCGAATACAGCCCCGATAATATTGGGCACTTTGGCTTGGGTTTTGAAGATTATGCACACTTTACCAGTCCTATTCGTCGCTATCCGGATGTGCTTGTACATCGGTTGCTTAAAGCTTACGGTGCTGGCAAACCCGGGTATTCCTACAACGAACTTAAAACGTTGGGAGCACATTGCAGCGAGCAGGAACGATCGGCTATTGATGCTGAACGAGACTCTGTAAAGCTGAAACAAGTAGAGTTTTTAAGTCAGCATCTTGGTGAAGATTTTGATGGCGTAATAAGTGGAGTAATGGGTAGCGGTATTTTTGTTGATTTGGAAGATATCCACTGCGAAGGAATGGTCCGGGTTAGTGATCTTAACGATGATTATTATGAATATAACGAAAGCCAGCACTGCCTGATTGGACGAAATCACGGCAAAAAATATCAGCTGGGGAAAGAAATCCGCGTAAAAGTTGTTAACACTGACATAAAAGCACGGCAGATAGATCTGAAATTAGTCGATGACGGCGAATAATCTACATATATAAATCCTAATGTCACTATGAAAATCTTTCGATACCTACGGCGATTGTTGGTACTGCTTTTTGTGATTGTCTTTGTTGGGGGACTGTTGCAAGAATCTCATGCCCAGTACTTTTCATTTGGCAAAAATAGGGTTCAATACAAGAATTTTGATTGGAAATATATACAGTCCGAGCATTTTGATATATATTATTACCAGTCGAAAAATTATGACTTGGCTAATTTTGCAGCCTACAATTTAGAAGCCTCGTTGCAACAGCTTAATGAGGATTTCGACCATCAGATTGCTGATCGTATTCAGGTAATCCTTTACGATTCTCACAACGACTTCTCGCAGACAAACGTGGTGCCACTACCGGTTGATGCAGAGGGAATTGGTGGTGTTACTGATCCTTACAAGAATCGAATTACCATGCCGTTCGACGGTAATTATACCAAATTTAGAAGTACGTTACAGCACGAGCTTGAACACGCTGTCATCAACGATATGTTTTATGGGGGCACCGTACAATCTCGGTTAAGCGGTAATGCACTGCAGATTCCGAATTGGTTTAATGAAGGCATGGCCGAGTATACTTCGCTGGGGTGGGATACGGAGACTGATATGTATATGCGGGATGCTATTATTAATGATTACATTCCTCCCATACCTCGGTTAGGGGGATTTTTTGCTTACAGGGGGGGAGAGGCCGTATGGAATTATATTGCCGAAGAATATGGACGCCAAAAGATTACGGAAATTATGCAGACCCTGAAAAGTACGCGTAGTTTAGAAGTTGCTTTTCGGCGGTCGCTGGGTCTAAGTATCGAAGAGCTATCCAAACGTTGGAAAGATTATTACCGGGAGCGATATTTGCCGGAGGTGGCTAATCGCGAAGATGTAACTAATTTTGGTGAACAATTAACTAATCAGGGTAAGAACGCAACTTATAACACTAGTCCCGCTATTTCACCGCAGGGTGATAAAATTGCGATGATTACCAATGCACGCGGTTATTTTGATGTGGTGGTCATTAGCGCGGTAACCGGGAAAAAAATAAAGACGCTAATAAAGGGAGAAGATAACGTCAATTTTGAAGAGCTGAACATTTTAAATCCTAATTTAACGTGGTCGCCGGATGGACAAAAAATAGCGCTCTCTACAAAGTCGAAGGGAGAAGATAAGCTGGCCATTGTAGATTATGAAACTGGCGATGTACGTCTTATTTCATTTCCTAAATTGGATGCTATTGGTTCTGTAGCTTGGTCTCCAAACGGCAATAAAATTGCCTTTGACGGTAATATTGGACCCTACCAGGATATTTATGTTTATAATCTTAAAAATGAAGAGTTTATAAATGTTACGAATGATGTGATCTCTGATTATACACCTGCTTGGGGCAGTGACTCAAAAACTATTTATTTTGTCTCATCGCGTGGAGATGAAACCAGATTAAATGCTGTTAAAAATACATCAAGGTTGTTACTGGACGATGATTTATACAGTTCAGATATTTATTCAGTGACTATCGGAGATTCCAAGGCAACACAGCTTACGAAAACGCCCCTATGGAATGAAACGCAGCCTATTACCTCGCCTAATGGTTCGCTGTTTTATATTTCTGATGAAAATGGTATTCCTAATGTATATCAAATGGATCTGGAAGATCGCACAACAGTGCCACTTACCAACCTACAGACTGGAGTGCGTCAAATGTCAATTAGTGCAGATGCAAGCCGGCTGGCAGTTAATTCCATCAACAAGGGGGCATTAGATATTTTTATGATAAATGCACCTCTTAGTCGAAAGAAAGATGGTCCCCTGAAACCCAATCACTGGGCCCAGCGGCGTGCTAAGGAGACGGAGGCCGAACGGGTACCTGCAACCGGCTACGTTCGTGATATGTTAACGAACAATGCACTGGCCACAACAAGTTTAACAGATGCCGTAGCTGATAAAGTGGATCCTGAGCCAAAAGAAGCGGCAGTCGATACGTTGGCAGGAGATGCTAAGTCGGCAAAAAGTGATACTACGGTAGCCCAAGCACAAACAGATACCACAGCTAAAGAGGGTTCGGATAATATTGATTTTCGAAACTATGTATTTGACTCCTCAGTGTCAGAAGACTCTACTTTCGAGAAAAAATATTTAGATGCTTCAAAGTTTGAGGTTAAAAAGAATAAAACAGAAGACGGCCGCTATATTCCCAATGAATATCGCCTAAAGTTTAGCACTGACCTTGTATATGCAGGAGGTAATTTTTCAACGATGTATGGGGCTTATGGAATTACTCAGATACAATTCAGTGATCTTTTGGGTAACCATCAGATCTCTTTTGGGACCAATCTCAATTTAGATTTGCGCAACAGCACCTATTTTTTGCAGTACGGTTACCTTAAACAACGAACTGACTGGATTTTTAACTTCTTCCATCAATCCAGAAACTTCCAGGATTTTAGTGGCAATTTATTTCGGTTCCGTACCTTTGGCGGTGGGATAAATATGCGGTATCCCATTGACAAATTCCGTCGGGTTGATGTAAGTCTCTCAGCTATTGGTCTTGCACAGGACTTTTCAGTTGCGTATGAAGATACGGCAAGCAATCAAAAAGCTACTTTTTTATACCCTCAGGTAATTTATACCAGTGACAAAACACTCGGAGGATTTTTGGCACCAAGAGGAGGGCATCGGTATTCGGTAAGTGTCAGTGGTAGCCCGCCCATTAGTAGTAGCACATCCCAATTTGTTTCCGCACTGGGCGATTTCCGAAAATATTTTCACTTAGGTAGCAGATATTCGTTTGCCGTTAGGGGATCTGGCGGAGCTTCTTTTGGCCGTGACTCACAGACTTTCTTTTTGGGGGGGACACTGGGATGGATTAATCAGCAGTATTCGGGTCGTGGTATTCCGTTAGATCGTCTTGGAGACACCTTCTTTACCCAGCCGGCACTGCCACTTCGCGGTCATCCGTATAATGCTACTTACGGAAATAAGTTTTCATTAGTCAACGCAGAATTCCGGTTTCCGTTGTTTGCAGCTATTTTGCCCGGTCCAATACCGGTACTCCCGTTATATAACTTAACTGGTGTAGCATTTTTGGATGCCGGGATGGCTTGGGGACAGAATGTAAAATTCGAGTTTCGGAACCAAAACAACCCGCAAAATACACAAGAAATTATTTTAAATGATAAAGAACTGGATTTTGCTGTAGCCCAGCAAACACGTCAGACGGTTGTTACACCGGGTGGGCAGACTTCGGTACCTGTCACTGAGGGAGATATCTTGATGGGCGCCGGATTTGGCCTGCGTACTGTCCTTTTTGGATTTCCCTTGCGTTATGATGTGGGGTGGCCCTATTTTCGCGATGGTTTTGATAGCGATCCTATCCACTACATATCGATTGGGATAGATTTTTAGAGCATTTCGCAGAAATAGTTATAATCAATATCTGTAGTTTGTTATAGATATTTCTTTTAGCAACTTACTGTTTCATAGTGCGATCTACTTTTAACAGCCGGTCAAAATTTTTATCAGGATCTTTATAATAGATAAAGGTAAAATATTCTTGGGCTGAAGATACAAAGAGTTGGTCGAGTGCCAGGTCGTTTATATTGTTATTGCTGACTGTTACGTACTTATAAGCATATTGCCCTTCCTTGATGATTGCATTTCCTTTCCAGAGCTTTCTTTCGCTATCATATTCCATCTGATGGAAGTCATTTACAATCCAGTTGTTAAAATCACCGATCACAAAGATATTGGTATTGGGAGAGACTGATGAGTCTGTTGTCAGCGAAAACTGCACCCGGGCATAGTTTCCGCTCCGGCCCTTGCTTGGCATTCCCAGATTAGAAAGAGGAAAGGGGCTAGGCGTTACCCCAAACCGTTGGATATCACGGCGTAAAACAACTTTAGGTGGCGTTAGGCCTGGAAAATACTCTACAATTTGCTGTCCATCTGCTTCAAAATTTTGCAGGTTTAATGTTTTAAATTCATAATTACCCACAAAGCTATTGTTTATTTGCAACCGGCCGTTTAGCTTATTTTGAGTAATGGTATCAAGAAAATCAGCTTTGCGCATTCGCCCCCAAAACTGGTTTTGAGCAAAAGACATCGACAAATCAAACTGTGGGTATTCAACGAATTTGGGATATTGGTACTTACTGGAAGGCTGATCAAGAGGTCGCCCGTCATTCCTTTTTGCAAATAATCGGTCAATTTGAGTACTTATTTGCCCTTCGTTTTCGGTAACAAAAAAAGGCAGCTTAAAAAGCAATGTCCCATCGTTGTCGTCATAAACTTCAATTAAGTAATTTCCACTTACAGCAGGACGTAACTGATCATTTGGAAACGAGTATTCGACATGCCGATAAGATGGATTGTTAGTAAAACTGGCCTTTGCATTTTGGATAAAGGCATAAGAAAAACTGTCGAGATAGGTAGAGGCAGTAATAGAACTTTGTTTCCAATTTTGAGTACGATGAGAAATTTCAATTCGAAATTGGCGGCTTTGTGTACTCAGATAATCAAATGACAATACAAGTTTTTGTGAAGTCTTGAGGCTAATAATAGGGGCTTTAGCAGGGGCATTTTGGGGATGTACGTGAATACTCTGGATATCCTTGGGCGGAACTTGCTGCCCTGGGAGTGCAAATCCTGATGTTAAAAGAGGTCGATCAGAGTGAGTGAGATTAGCATTTCTATTTTGGTTAGAGGCTGCACAACCAATCCCCAAATACAATAAAAATGTGACAAAAAGGAGATTACTGTAGAAAGTTGCCTTGAAAAACAAAATGGGCGGGTCCTTTGAGTGTTATATTTGAGTATTTTTTTTCATCCGGATAATATGAAAAACCAACATCCAGTTTTCCCCCTTTCGTTTCGACGGAAAATATGTTAGAAGTAGCAGTCATCTCCTGTATATGGTGCCAGGCTAGTGCCGAAGCAATAGCTCCTGTTCCACAGGCAAGGGTGAGATCTTCGACCCCACGTTCATAGGTTTGCAGCTCAAGACTTGAGGTATCATTGCCACAGATAAAGTTTACGTTAGTGCCTTCGGGAGCAAAGTCCTGATGGTATCGAAGTTTGCGTCCCTCACTGACTAGCTGGTCTTTGTTTTCTAGTTGTTCTTCGTTGACTTGTTTTACGATATGTTCCGTTCCGGTAAAGGTTTCAAAAAGTTCTTGATCAGCAACGCTTCGTTCTTGTACCGAAGTTTCCATGGGGAAACCAATAGAGGCTGTATTCGAGTTGGTAATAGAGGCCTCATAAATTTGTTCATGCACATTAAAACGATGTTGTTTGTCAAAGCCCAGAGAATGTGCAAATAAAGCTATGCAGCGGGCTCCATTACCGCACATGCCAGCTGGACTACCATCAGGATTGCGGTAGAGCATGGTGTAATCGACAGCTTCCAATTGGGGGCTTGAAAGTCCCAGTATACCATCAGCTCCAACACCAAACTTACGTTCGCAGATGGCAGGAGCAAGCTCGGCAATGTCTTCTTCGGAAAGGTTGAGATTGCGATTATCGAGCAACACAAAGTCGTTGCCGGCGCCCTGCATTTTTGTAAAGGGGATATGTGATGTAGTATTTGTCATAGGTCAGTTCGTATATGCTGGTAAGTGTTCCCAGGGATTGTCATCAGCAATAAATGGATCGTTTCCGCGCATCAGGCTTGAAAAACGAAGGGCCAGGCTGGTGAATACTAATTTACCCTGTACATTCTGATAGATAAATGGCTTGCAGTTATTTACTTGGGCTATCATATCTTCTAGCCGTGCATCGCTGAGTGTAGAACAAAAATTTTTAATTACGTCAATTTTGTTGGCATTGGTAATCAGCGATTTCTGTTGTGTAGAGCGATAAACCAACAAATCACGAAGAAAAACTTCCATCATATTTAGCACAGCAATTTGGCCCTCAATATTTTTTTGGCTCTGCCAATCTTGTGCAGTTTCCGTGATATTTACCGCATCCTGGACATAAGAATACCGGAGAAATTCAATGATCTCTTGTCGTGTCTCTTTAAGGGTTTCAGCATCAAAAAAGCGTGTCATAGCATAATTACCGCCAGAAACGCGAGCAAGGTAGGCGGCGTCTTCTTCCGGTAGTCCATCTCGCTGGATTAATGCCTGTTCAATCTTATCAGTACCTAGAGCTGATAACTGAATATGTTGACAGCGCGAGATTATAGTAGGCAGTAGTGATTCTGAGTGGTTTGTTGTAAGTAAAAAAATCAGATTTTCGGAAGGCTCTTCAAGCAGTTTCAAAAATGCATTGGCTGCTTCTTTACGCATGTGTTCAATGCCCGTCAGAATAACTATGGTCTTTTTACCTTCATTTGGTTTCAAAAAGGCAGTGGGACGAATTTCTTCTCGGAAGTAATCAATAGGATAAAATGCCTGCTTGTTGCTGGTGCTGTCTTCGTTGGTAAGCGAAGGCCGTAGGCTGAAATCCACTACTTCATAGGGATCTTTTTTTAGCAGTTCTAGTCTATTGCGTAATTCCTCAACCGAAACTGAAGTGGGTACAGGCAAAAATACATGAATATCTGGATGCGTAAACCAAGATGATTTTTTTGAAAATGCCTGTTCTCCAAGATCCGTAATATTGTCAACACCGTTTAGTAGCTCGGCAAAGGCTAGGGCAAAAGCTGTTTTCCCAGACCCTGGGGGTCCAGAAAATAGATAGGCATGGCCGATGCGTCCTGATTTGATTGTTCGCTTAATTTGTTCACGAGCAAATTGTTGGCCAACGAGACGTCGATTTCCAAATTCAAATGTAAGATTCTTATATGATGTCATGAGTAATTATTCGTCCCAGATGTAGTCAAAAAGTAATATACCAGCTGTAATTGTGGCCCCGGCATAACCGAAGAGTGCCCAAAAGTCATTGGCATAATTTTGTATAACTCCTTCAATAAGTGCCGCTTTTGTGGTGCGTACGAGTATTAAAATGAGCGGGAACATAAGTGGGATACTTAGTACTGAAAAAATAGCACCTTTACGGTCGGCCTGCGAAACGATAGCACCAAGTAGGGTGGCTACGCCCGAAAGTCCTGCGGTTCCCAGAATAAGCAACAGAACAAATGCACCGCTGTCTGCAATGGGCATTCCTAATAAGAAAATATACAACAAAAAGGTGGTGGTATTAACTGACAAGCAAAAAAGATAATTGTAGCACAACTTTCCAACAAATACTTCTTCTGAGCGGGCATGTAGCCGAAGAAGGTTGTATGTTTTATGTTCCGTTTCCATCACAAATGATCGGGATAAGCTGGATAGTGCGGCAAAAAGGATAACGATCCAGACAAGCGCACTTTGGGGAGTGGGGGAAAGTTGTTCGGCATTGAGTGCGAATAATATGAGCAACAAAGCGCCGCCAACAAATGCCAACACAGTATTGATGGCATACCGAGATCGAAATTCGGTTTGCAGATCTTTGGTGAGAACAGCCGTTACTCCTTTAAAAAACTTCATTTTTGTGGTTTAGAAAAAATTGTGAAAAACGATTAAAAATGGTTTTATGATAGCAATCATTCTGGTGTGCTCTTATTTACCAATATTAGTTGTATCACACCGTTAACGATGAGTATATTTAACATCCATTGGAATTAATAATATAGTTTTTCGCCGAATGAATATTTTCAGCTTGCTCGATTCCCAAACTGTTTTTCCTGCTCTTCATGCCAAGGATAAAGCTGAAATTTTAGATAAATTAATATCGTCACTGCAAAATAATGTTTCGAACGGGGAGGTCGAAAAAATTAGGGAAGCGGTTATGGAGCGCGAAAATATTATGTCAACAGGCGTGGGGAAAGGGCTGGCGATTCCTCATGGAAAAGCACCTGGTATCCAGGAAACGTATGCGGCTTTTGCAATGCTGGATGAACCGGTAGATTATGAATCGATTGACGATGAACCGGTCAACATGGTGTTTTTGCTTGTGGGTCCGCAATCTAGTAATAGTCTGCACATAAAGTTGCTGAGTCGTATTTCACGCCTTATGAATAACTCCTCATTTCGGGAGCAGCTGCGTGGTTGTTCATCTGCGGATGAAATTATAGATCTCTTTAAAGAACAAGAGCACGTATCTTTTCATGGGTAACCGAATCTAATTATTTACAACAGGGACGTATGGGAAAAAAGACTCTTCTTTGGTTTGTAGTGATATCTTTTTCTTTTGGCGGATTTTCATTCCCGGTAAGCGGTCAGGATATCAACGAACAATCCGCCTATCAGTATATCAAAAAAAGCCGTGCAAATGATGCTTTTTGGTCGATAACTGTTTGTGATAGCACTGGTACTATTCTTGAAAGTTATAATAGTCGTAAACTAATGCGTCCGGCATCAAACCTTAAATTGCTTACCTCGGCTGCTATTCTGGACCAGCTTGGACCTGACTTTACATTTACAACTACTGTTTATGGTATTGGTCACAAATCAGGAAATACCTGGAAAGGAGATATCATTATTCGAGGATCTGGCGACCCCTCTATCAGCGGTACTTTTTATAACGAAGACCGGTTTCACGTTTTTGATAAATTTTATACCGCGCTCGATTCTATGGGTATTCGCAAAATTGAGGGAAACCTGATTGGCAATGATGCATTTTTCGATCAGCAACCATATCCCAAGAACTGGAGCTGGCAAGATCTTTCTTTTTATTATGGCGTTGAGATAAGTGCTTTGTCTTTTAATAACAATGCCGTTGATCTGCGCGTATATGCCGATGGTGAGATAGGGAGTACTCCAAGAATTGAGTGGTTTCCTTTTGATACCGACTATGTAACCTTTGAAAATGAACAGGTTATTACGCCGCCTGGTACTGAATATGATGAATTTTATAGGCGTGTACTGGGCACAAATACGATTCTATTGCGTAGTAAACTCCCCCAGAATTATGTAGAAAAAGAATCTCTTTCGATTAAAAATGCTCCTCGTTTTTTTCTGGATACTTTTAAACAGTATTTGGAAGATGGTGGTATTGAAGTTGCCGGGGGCATTATTGTAGATAGCCAAAATACCGATTGGAAGTCTGATAAATATCAGCCGCTGGTAAAACATCAGTCGGTTCCGTTGAAAAAAATGATAACACAGATAAATAAGGAAAGCAGTAATTTTTATACTGAAATGCTGCTTAAAACGATGGCAGCCGTTGAGTTTGATGCTCCTGGAAGTACAGATCTGGGCTTACATCTGGTAGAAGATTTTGCAGCATCCATGAAAATGGACACCACAAAAATTGAGTTAACTGATGGGTCGGGTATGGCAGCATCTACGCTGTTAAAGCCTCTTGATTTAAGCCAGATGATGGTTGCTATGAGTGATCATCCGCATTTTGATGTATATAAAAACAGTTTATCCCTCGCTGGTATTGATGGATCACTTAAAAAACGATTTTCCGACTCACCTGTTCAGGGTAAATTGTATGGCAAAACTGGATATTTGTCGGGGGTTCGTTCGCTGAGTGGGTATTTGGATACCTCCTCCGGACAAACGGTCGCGTTTACCATAGCCACAAATAATTATACCCAAAAGACTTCATACATTGATACCGTACAACAGCAAATTGTGCAGCACATTTATCAAAAATATTAGGATTTAATGTCAGACGTTACGCCCACAATTTTAGTTGTTGATGATGAAAAAAGCATCCGTAACTCTCTGCGTGATATTTTGGAGTTTGAAGACTATAGTGTAGTTGAAGCCTCCAATGGGCAGAAGGTATTTGAGTTGCTGGAAGATAGTATTGATGTGGACTTAATGCTCTTGGATATCAAGATGAAGGGCATGGACGGGATGGAGATTCTTACTAAACTGCGGGAGCAGAAGTACAGTTTCCCGGTGATTATGATTTCCGGGCATGGTAATATTGAAATTGCCGTTAAAGCCACGAAGAAGGGGGCGTTCGATTTTATTGAAAAGCCGCCGGATTTAAATCGCTTGCTGGTGAGTGTACGCAATGCTCTAGATCAGCACCGCCTGTCCAAAGAAAACCAATCGATGAAATCGCGCCTGCCAGAAGTGCCCGAGATTATTGGTGAAAGTAAGGCCATTCAACAGATTAAATCGGCGATCGAAAAGGTGGCAAAGACCAGTTCTCGTGTAATGGTAACGGGTGAAAATGGGACGGGAAAAGAGCTTGTAGCCCGTTGGATTCATAAAAAAAGCAGCCGCTACAGTAATCCGTTTGTAGAAGTCAATTGCGCTGCTATTCCTGCCGATTTGCTTGAGAGTGAGCTTTTTGGTCACGAAGAAGGTGCTTTTACGGGAGCTAGCAGTCAACGTATAGGTAAGTTTGAACAGGCTGATGGCGGTACGCTCTTTTTGGATGAGGTAGGTGATATGAGTATGGATGCACAGGCAAAAGTGCTGCGTGCACTGGAGGAAAATGCTATTATACGTGTTGGAGGCACACAAAAAATTTCAGTGGATGTCCGCGTTATTTCTGCAACAAACAAAAAATTGCTTGAGGAGATTGAAGAAGGCAATTTTAGGGAAGATTTGTACCATCGCCTAAATGTAATCCCTATCGAGGTGCCGCCATTGAGAGAGCGGCGCGAAGATATTTCGTTACTGGCAGATTCTTGGCTGGACCATCTTGCTCAAAAAGATATTGTGTTTTCAGGAATTTCTTTCACCGAAGAAGCTCTTAACGAGCTTAAAACGAAGCAATGGTCGGGCAATGTGAGAGAATTACAAAATGCGATAGAGCGATTGGGATTGCTGGTCGATGGTTCGAAAATCACCAAAAAAGATGTGCAAGATTTAACGTTTACTGGTAACCGAGGTGACGAAGGAATTGACAATTTGGTTAATGAAATTAGTGAATTCAAAGATTTTAAAGAATCAGCGGAACGTTTATTTTTGATCCAAAAATTGGAAGATCACGATTGGAATATTTCCAAAACAGCCAAGGCTATTGATATCCAGCGTAGTCACATGTACACCAAGATGAAAAAGTACGATATCAACAGATAGACGCGGATATTTTATAGCAGACCAACAGAAGTACACATTACGAAATATGTTATTTAAAATTGAAATTATCGCGTATTTCGTAATGCGTAATTCTAAACTCTTTTAAATTTACCCTTTATCAATGTCCGCAAAAATTATTGACGGTAAAAAAGTAGCGAAATTAACTCGTAAAGAAGTCCGCCAAGATGTTGATGACTGGATGGATGACGGCCATCGTGCTCCGTTCCTGCAGGTTGTGTTGGTGGGTACAAATCCAGCTTCTGATGTGTATGTGGGAGCGAAGACACGAGCTTGCAAAGATGTGGGGATCGAGACGGACACGATGCGTCTGCCTGATACAATTTCGGCAAAAGAGCTGAAAGCTACAATCCAAGAACTCAATGAGGATGATACCGTTGATGGCATTCTTGTGCAGTTGCCATTGCCCAACCATTTGTCAGCTCATGATGTGATTGAATCCATAGATTATCGTAAAGATGTTGACGGGTTTCATCCTATGAATGTGGGTCGACTAACCGTTGGTCAACCTAGTTTTCGATCATGCACTCCGGCGGGTATCATTGAATTGTTTAAGCATTACAGTATTCCCACAAAGGGGAAACATGCCGTAGTAGTTGGCGCCAGTAATATTGTAGGACGCCCTATATCTATCCTTCTCAATAAAGAAAGCGGAGAGTATGGCAAAGCCACAACCACCGTTTGCCACAAATATACCAAAGATCTGACTCAGCACACCATTTCTGCTGATATCTTGGTTGTTGCAGCAGGGCAGCCTAATCTAATTAAACCGGAGATGGTTAAAGAAGGAGTTGTTGTAATTGATGTAGGCATTAATCGAGTGGCTGACGAAACAAAAGACAAAGGGTATACCCTGATGGGTGACTGTCATTTTGAGAGCGTCAAAGAAAAAGCCAGCTGGATTACACCCGTTCCCGGAGGTGTGGGGCCAATGACGGTAGCAATGTTGATGAAAAACACGCTGTTAGCTGCAAAAAATTCTATTTATCCGCAATAGAGAGACTACAGGCAACGATCGCGATAATCAGGATGGATGTGACAGGTATCGGGCTGTAGGGTGCGATTTAAGTTAAATTCTTCATTTGGATTATCTAAATAGGCTTTAATCTGTTCCTGCTTCTTCCAAATTTGATGCGTATCGCTAAGTACCGAAAAGCTCATTCATCTGTATCTTTTGGGTAGTGATCCTGGATCAGATACGGGCAGGATTCTATAGGCACAAAAACCCATCTCTTGTAGCCTTTTGCTCAATCCGTGTAGTGAATAAATTATCGTAATTCCTGTAAAATTTTAACATGCCTGTCTGTTACCTAGTTAGGTTGATTAATATTTAAAAATAGTCCTTCATTCCGTTTAAGCATGATTATCGTTATTTCCTGAACGGCTCCGAAGTTTTTGTAAATAGGGGTGACATAACGGTGTCACATCGGCTAATTATATTATGATTGAACAATAATTAACCGACAAACATCAATTATGAATACTGCAAAGACGTTTTCTCCTCAACAACAGACAAAAAACTTAGAACCTGTCCTTCGTAAAGTATTAAAAGAGGCAAAACAAGAACATCAGGAACTGCAAGAGATGTTTGAACTTATGGGATGGAGTGAATTGCCGGACGCACTAAAAATAGAAATTAAAGACGATGTTTCGGCTATGGCTGATGAACTTAAAGGGCAGTATTCCAGTTGCGATCCGCATATAGCCCGCCGCCGGGAGCGCGTTGTACATTGGGTGAACAGTTATTTGGATGGAATTTGCTCACTGGAAACGGCTATTGAGGTGCTTCGGGTAAACAAGTTGTAATAGTTTTAGTGCTACTTTAGTTGGTATCTGTATATGTTTAAAGTCGTTATTTCAATTTGGCAATAGGTAAGAATGTTGTAGAATAGCAGAAAGGCGTAAGAAAAATAGCCTTATTTTAACAAAATATGCTACATAGTTCGCTTACATTTTTTTATCTTTGCCCAAATCAGAAAAAGAAAACGTGCAGACTTTTTTACCATGTCAGATTCCTCTCCTTTTGATCGAGTTACGCGCCAAGGCTTAACTTATGATGATGTACTACTTGTACCGGCCCATTCCGAAACTCTTCCCCGTAATGCTAATACAAGTGTACAGCTGACACCTAACTTACAGCTCAATACACCGGTGATGAGTGCAGCAATGGATACGGTCTCGGAATATCGACTAGCTATTGCTTTGGCCCGGGAGGGAGGTATTGCTATGCTACATAAAAATATGTCTATCGAAGATCAGGCTGACCAAGTGCGTATGGTAAAGCGCAGTGAAAGCGGCATGATTGTAGATCCGGTGACATTGGATAAAGATGCAACCGTTCTTAAGGCCCGTGGCCTTATGAAAAAGCATAAAATTGGTGGTATTCCCATTGTTGAAGAGGACAATACGCTTGTCGGGATTGTTACGAATCGTGACTTGCGTTTTGAGCACTCTGTGGATAAAAAGCTGAGCACTATTATGACGACAGAGAATTTGGTAACGGCACGGGAAGGCACCACTCTTGATGAAGCTGAGAAAATTCTTCAGGAACATAAAATTGAAAAGCTACCTATCGTAGATGATGGTATGCAGCTGGTGGGACTCATTACCGTTAAGGATATTGAAAAGAGGAAGAATTTTCCCAATGCCTGCAAAGATGAGATGGGACGTTTGCGTGTTGGAGCTGCGGTGGGTATTACATCAAATACCCTTGATCGAGTTGAGGCATTGGTTAATTCTGGAGTAGATATTATTACTGTTGATACTGCTCACGGACATTCATCGGGTGTGCTGGATATGATTAAGGATATCCGAAACGAGTATCCCGAATTGGATATTATTGCAGGAAATATAGCTACAAAATCTGCTGCAAAAGCGCTGGTTGATGCTGGAGCTGATGTATTGAAAGTAGGGGTAGGACCGGGATCTATTTGTACCACACGGATAGTGACCGGCGTAGGTGTTCCTCAGCTAAGTGCTGTTATGGAAGTCGCAAATTATACCAAAGAGGCTAATGTGGGGCTTATTGCTGATGGCGGTATCAAACAAACGGGAGATATACCGAAAGCCATAGCTGGTGGGGCGGATGCAGTAATGATGGGGTCGATGTTTGCGGGTGTTGATGAAAGTCCTGGTGAAACTATTATTTACGAGTCACGGAAGTATAAATCGTACCGTGGTATGGGCAGTTTAAGTGCCATGGAGCAGGGGTCCAAAGATCGTTATTTTCAAGATGTGGAAGATAATATTAATAAACTTGTTCCCGAAGGTATCGAGGGACGTGTACCCTACAAAGGATATCTCAGTGAAGTTGTTCACCAAATGACGGGCGGACTTCGAGCTGCTATGGGATATGTTGGTGCCAAAAATATCGGAGACCTTCAACAAGCAGAATTTGTTCAAATTTCACCGGCTGCCTATCAGGAAAGTCATCCACATTCGGTAGAAATTACTAAAGAGGCTCCCAACTATTCGGTATAGTTAAGGGTATTATTTTCGAGTATTAATCAAGATGCCCAATCCAACTAACAGAAAAAATAAATGTGGGATAAGAGCAGCCAGAAGTGGGGGTATTTCGCCCTTTCCGCCAAATGGCTCAATGACTTTCATTAATACAAGATATAAAAAGCTAACTGCAAGCCCGGCCGCGATGTAGAATCCCTTTCCACCTTCTCGCCGCACAGATGCCAGCGCAAATCCCACAATAGTTACTACAATAATAGAAAATGGATAGGCATAGCGGCTGTAAAGCTGCACTTTTGGAAGCTCAATATTTCCCGCACCGCTGCGTTCGATGGACTGGATATAATTTTCTGCTTCGGGATAGGTGAGCTGATAAATATCTGATGTTTTTCGGGCTAAGTCTCGAGGATAAATGTTAAGTGTAGTGTCCATAGAATCGATATGGGTATAGTCATATCCCAACTCAGTAAATTCACGCTTATCGATATCTTCGAACTTCCAATGGCTACTGTCAGGCTGCCAGATCATCCGTTGAACATGGAACATTTCACTAACGCTGTCTCCTTTAAAGTTAGTAATATCTACACGGTAACCGATCTGTTCTTTGTTATTAAAATAGTTAATTTTGAAAATAGAATTTTCTGATTCCTGTCTGAAAATTTTATTATTGTCTACGTTATCCGATTTGCCCTGCAGATACTTTGCTTCAAAGGCGATACGCTTTTCATTGGCATCGGGGATGACGAATCCGTCGAGATAACTGATAGACATCGACATAACAGTGGCAAAGATCAAATAGGGTACAAATAGCCGATAAAGACTTATACCCGCTGCTTTTAGGGCCGTAATTTCAAGACGTTCGGACATTTGACCCGTAAGGTAAAGACATGCTACAAAGGCAGCTACGGGAATGATAAGCCGGATCATCTCGGGAATATAGTTCAAGTAATATGTGCCGAAAATTTGAATAAATGTGGCTCCTTTATCCGTAAAATCTTCGCTGTTTTCTGAAAAATCGATAACGATAAAGATGAAGACCAGCACCAGCATCACAAACAGTGTGATTGTTAGCAATCGAAAGAAAATATATCGGTCTATTTTTTTAGTCACGGTTTTTCCAGAAATTTGAAATTTTAAACGAGCTGCAAATGCGAATAGTAAGGTACGTACCTATAAGTCCCAGTACAATGTTGGAAAGCCACATGCCGGTAAAGGGCGTAATAAAAAGCCGATCGGCAAGTTTTTCTCCCTGGATGATAGAAATCCAGTAGATAGTTAAAAATACGGTGCCGATGAGTGCAGCATATCCTAGATTTCCTTTTCGGGTGTACATACCGATGGGGGCTCCCAACAAGACAAAAACGATACACGCAAAGGGAATGGAAAACTTTTTATGAATCTCAACGAGATATCGCGCAATTTTCTCGATACGCCAATCTGTGTTAGTGATTAGCTCGTTTAGTGAGGTTCTGTAAGTTCTTAAACTTGATAATGTAATAGACTTAATCCGTTCTTGTTTCGTCTTTGACGTTAGATGTTTCAATCCAACCCAATCGGTTTTGACAGGAGGTTGAATCTCTTGCTCGTTCCGATACTCAAGTTCTCGTTTAAATACTTTAGAGGTGTCTGAAGTAATTGAGAAACTGTGCTTGGTATAAAGTTTTTGTTTTTTTTCTTTAATCTGTTGATCCAGCGAATCAACCAGGCTGGCCATAGCCTGTATATTCATAGTACGGTCATTTCGCGAACGATCTTGCGGATTGGAACGAGAAAAAGCTAGTTCTGAAAGATCAAAGCTAATGCGGTATCGGTCAAATGATGTTGTTTCATAGACATCCACCTGTTGCCGACCTTTATTCCGTTCTAACTTCCTGAGGATTGAGCCGTTCTCAAGAAAAAGAGTGAGAGTTTGCCCGTTTTCCTTACTGCTGAGTGCTCCTTTCTGGGCTTTGATAAGTGCCTTATTCTTGTTTTTGGTAGGATCTTGGAAAATGGTGACATCATGCAAAGAGTCAGATTCGTTGGTAATGCGGTCTACCAGAAAGGTATAATTATCAATACCGTCGTAAAATTCATCTTCTTTGAGATCAAAGCCAGGTTTTTTTAGTCGAATATCGATAAATAGTGATCGTGCTCGTTGATTAGCATCGGGCAAAACATCATTCGAAAACCATACCAAAAAAATTGTTAGCAAGATGCCCGATGTTAGTACTGGACTTATAACATGAAAGGGATTAACACCGGCAGCACGGATAGCGGTAAGTTCGTTGAGTTCCGTAAATTTCCCATACGCCATCAGGCAGGCTACTAGTACGGCCATGGGCATGGCCAAAACTACCATAGAGGCTAAGTTGGTGACGATAAGTTCAATAATGACGCCCAGCGGTAATCCTTTACCTACCAACAGGTCGATATAAAGGATCAGAAACTGCATAAGCAGTAAAAACATGAGGGTGAAGAAGCAAAATATGAAGGGGCCCACATGCCTTCGCAGTATATCAAGTTGTAATTTATTGGGTAATAGATTCATTATCTGAAACTTTTTGAAAGAACCTAAAATTAGGTCTATACTGCTAGATTACAAAATGGCATTATATTATGACTACAAGTCAAGAGTTTATACTTTTAAGAAAAGAAATTATCTGTTATAATTCTCCGAACTGCCTCTGGGGTTTCACAAATCATAATTAAAAAGAACTGTCTATAGGATAAAGCTACCAGCAATTTATTGATGTTTTCAACATGTAAATTATTCTACAACAGTTTTCGTGCAACTCAGAGTTTATACTTTAATTTTAGGTTTCATATTATGTTTGATGGGCGTTGGGGGTCTATCTGTGGGGGTGGTACAGGCCCAGGACACGACGGATATTGCTTTTCCTACTGCTACTGATTCGCTGCCCAGGCTTGAGCGCCCATCTACGATATCTTATCCCTACCCAATTAATCTGCCCAAGTTATTTTATATTCGTCTTTCTGAAGAGCAAACGATCGTAGAGCGTGATTCCACCGGACAGTATATAAGTTATCGTTTACTGTTTGGGCTGCCGGTAGCCCAGCCGTATGTAATGGACTTCAAAGAGTATAAGAATCGAAGCCGAAGTAATGCTCTCCAGGACAACTGGGATCAACTTATTCGGGAACAGCAAACCTCGGAAACTGACCGAACGGGTTTGCTCGATTTTAAACTGGATTTACCGGCCGCCGAAGAATCTGCCTTTTCTACTATATTTGGCAAGCCCGAGGTAAACCTGAGCATTAACGGTACAGCTAATATGAATGTGGGGGCAACGATACAAAAGACTGAGAATACCGAAATTCCTGAGGACCAGCGTACACAGGTAGATCCTACCTTTGAGCAAAGTTTAAAGTTAAATATACAAGGGACAATCGGTGATAAGTTGTCGATACAAACCGATTGGGATACTGAGCGTGATTTCGACTTTATGAATCGCCTGAATATTGTGTATGACGGTTATGACGATGAAATCCTGCAACGTCTGGAATTGGGTAACGTATCAATGCAAACAGGCAATTCACTGGTTAGGGGTGGGAGTGCACTTTTTGGAGTAAAATCAGTAGCTCAAATAGGTTCGCTGGAGCTAACATCGGTGCTTTCGCAACAGGAGGGAGAAGGGAAGACGGAAACTATTACCGGCGGTGCACAGGAGAAAAATATTTCAATTCGTCCCGGTGATTATGAATCAGACCGTCACTTCTTTCTTGACTTTTTTACACGCCAGCAATTTGAGGAAAATGTATCTGATCCTCAGCAAACAGGTCAGGCCCTGCAGCTTACAGAAGTGAATGTTTGGGCACTTCGGGAATCATCCCAATCGGTAGAAGGAGAGCGCCAGGCTATTGCACTTGGTGGGCTGGGAGTTTCTCAAAATCCCGATAGTACCTACAATAGGCCCAACGAGAACAATGACAACATTAGTGAGCCTGTACTCGATCAGTTTCGGGACCCTTCGCTGGGAGCTTCGGCTTCAGACTTTGGCGTAAATCCGTCACAGTTTGTAGAAGGATATTTTGTGCCTTTGCAAGAAGGTGTTGATTATTCCCTACGCCCCAATTTGGGATATATTTCCCTGAAAAGGAATCTTGGTTCTCGGCAGGCATTAGCCATATCGTTCAAATATCGCAATCCCCAGACTGGTCAGTCAATTAGTGTAGGTGATGTGAGCCCGGGAGGTGGTAACCGAATTTATTTAAAGCTAATTCGCCCGCAGACGGTTACGACAAGTAATCAATTGTGGGATCTTATGATGAAAAATGTCTATTCCATGGGCGTTTCCAATATCACGCAGGATGGACTGGAATTTGATATCAAGTATACTGAGCAAAACGTGCCCAGCAGTTCGTTGCCCGGTCGTAATACCGTCTTGCTGCAGGATTTGGGACTCGATCGTGTAGACCAGCAGGGTTCGTTAAGCCCCGATAATAATCTCGATTTTAGTACGACGGTATTAAACCCCGCCGCGGGACTCATAGTATTTCCGTATTTACAACCGTTTGGAGACCGGATTGAAGAACTGCTAGCCCAGGCTGGGGCGGGCAGTGAAGAAATTTTTTCACTTTCGTTTACAGAACTATATAACGAGAAAAAGGTAAATGCTAACCAAGAGTCAAAAAACAACTTTTACTTAATGGAGGGGACCTCCAAAGGCAGTGTCTCATCAAGCTATTCGCTAGGGTACTCACTAGTAGAGGGATCAGTCACGGTGCTGGCGAATGGACGCGAGCTACAAGAGGGTACCGATTATGCTGTTGATTATTCTATTGGTAGCATTACGATTCTAAATGATCAGTATTTGAAGAAGGGGCAAGAGATAAAAATTGAGTACGAAAACAATCAGCTTACTCAAATTGGGCAAAAGAGTTTTACAGGGGTACGAGCTGAGTATCAGTTCAGTGATAATATTACCTTGGGCAGTACTTATTTTCGACTCAAAGAGAAGCCGCTGCAAGATAAAATCCGAATCGGCGATGAACCCATCAATAATTCTGTAATTGGTTTTGATGCTAATGCCCAATTCGATACGCCGTGGCTTACACGCTTGGTTGATAAAGTTCCGCTGCTTCAGACAAAGGCACGGTCGAGTATGTCATTTAGCGGTGAATTTGCTCGGCTAAAGCCTGGAATTTCGCAGACAGGTGCAGTAGAAGATGCAATTGAACAAAATCGCTTGTTTGAAGATGAAGAAAATGGACTTTCATTTATTGATGATTTTGAAGGATCCGACATTGGATTAAGCTTTCTAAGTCCATCACGATGGTCTTTGGCTGCTGCGCCTGCGGCCGTTCCCGGCTATGCCCCTGATGCCATGTATTTTGATGATAACCCGCCTCAAAATCCAATGACAAGTATTGCTGATAAAGCAGCAAGGTCGGACTTACGCAGTCAATTTGCGTGGTATACCATCCCACAAAATATTGATCAGATTTTGGGAGGCGTAGAATTTACTCCCGAATCAGAGCCGGTGCAGGTAACAGAGGTATTTCCGAATCGTGATGTTCTTACAGAAGAAAACTTTATTAACACACTGGATGTCCATTACAACCCTACTGAGCGTGGCCCCTACAACTATAATAACAATTTGCGAACACTACTTGAGGATGAACCGGAACGTACCTGGGGCGGAATGACGACAACGCTTCCTTCTGGACAAGAAGATTTAACTCAAAATAACATCGAGTTTTTAGAATTTTGGGTGCAGTCGGTACTGCCGGGAGGAAAGGTCCCTACAGCAAAGGATCTGCAAGACTATGACGGTAAAATTTATATTGATGTGGGAGTTGTTTCGGAAGATGTGGTACCAAATTTTAAGACGAATACCGAGGATGGATTAGTCCGCAGACCTGATGACCTCCAACGGGATAATATTGGCGTGGATTCACGGTCTTATTTGCCCATACCACCACCGGCACCCGAAGGGCAATTTTCTAATGAGACACAGTTACAGGCTGATGTAGGACTTGACGGAGCACCCAATACCAATGGTATTGATAATAAAAACGAGCAAAACTTATTCTCCGATTTCATTAATGTGATCAAGTCCCAGTACGGCAACGCCAGTACTATGGCCAGTGATGTACAGAATGATCCCTCGAATGATGACTATACGTATTATGGGGAAAGTGAAGTTGAGGGACGCCCTTTACACCAGCGCTTCCATCGTATGTACGGCTATCATGAAGGTAACTCTCCGTCAAACAGCGGCGAAAAGCGAGCAGTAACGAATGAACCGGATACCGAGGGATTAATTACGCAATCCATTGTAGAACAAAATAATGCTTACTTTCAATATGAGATTGACTGGAACCCTGCCAACCTAGATAACATAAATCCGGGCAGTGACAGTACGTTTGTTGTTGATATGGTGGATAGCCCCAACCAGGAGGATCGGTGGTTTCAGGTACGCGTACCACTAAAAGAATGGGCACGGAAAGTCGGAGGAATCGAAAATTTTCAAAATATTTCGTATATCCGTGTGTGGTTATCGGGTTATGAAAAGCCTTTCACACTTCGTTTTGCAACTTTTGAACTCGTGGGCAGTCAATGGCGACCGGCAGAAAACGTAGATAAAGAACAGGGCACAATGCAGGGTGAATTTAATATCTCATCTGTCAATATAGAGGAAAACAGCCAGCGACAGCCCATCCCATACCGCAAACCGGAAGGTGCCGTACGTGCCACTGATCGAGGGCGACAGCGCCAGACTGTACAAAATGAGCAGTCTATTGTAATGAACCTGCAAAATTTAGCTGGGGGAGAGTTGAAAATGATGAAGCGTGTTTATCCCGGTGGATTAAATATGATCAATTATTCGAATGTACGAATGTTCGTACACGGTGAGGGGTATGATAATCGGAGTGATGCCGAGCTGGTTATGCGTTTCGGTACGGATCTTACAAATAATTACTATGAATACCGCCAGCCTATTACACCTACCGACGAAAAATTCCCGTTCAGTAATAAATTGACCAGCGAATTAGATGATCCAACCCGCCTCACCGAAGCCGAGGAGGTGTGGTTATATGACGAAAACAGTATGAATATTCTGCTTCGGGCTTTTAACGAGCTTAAACAGCTACGCGATCAGCAGGGGGGAGATCCAAGTACAAAATTTGAGCGCAGTGATCTCCTGGAAAATGCACCGTCCGGTACCCGTATTGCCGTAAAAGGGAATCCCTCGCTGGACAGAGTTGGGGAGATTGGAATGGGAATTCATAATCCGTTTGATCCCCAGAATCCTTCGGAAGGGGGTGTTTCATCATTAAGCGGCCAGTTTTGGTTTAATGAACTACGAGTGTCGGGCTATGATAATCAATCAGGATGGGCTGCTACGGCGAAAGGTAATATCGAATTTGCTGACTTTGCCTCTGTTAGTGCAAATGTTAACCGTGAGACGGATGGTTTTGGTTCCCTTGATTCTGGATTGGGACAACGCCGAATGTCTGATCTTTTTGCTTATGATGTGAATACTACGCTGAATCTACACAAATTTATTCCCGAACGGTATGGATGGAATATCCCTGTTACATTATCGACGCGTCAGTCCTCCTCAACGCCGCGATATTTGCCCAATCAGGGTGATGTGCGACTGTCGGAATTTAAGAGTGCTGTCCATGCGCGGGATGATATTGATGAGGAACAGAAAGACCAAATTATTGACCAGCGGATTAGGCAAAGTCAGACTGTGAGTGAGAGTTATTCTATTAATGTTTCGAATGTATCAAAGTCGGGCTCCAATTCTACATTGGCACAATATACGTTAGATAAAACAACCCTTAACTATGTATATAATACGACCGAGCGTCGTAATCCCGAATATTCTATGCAGGATAACTGGAATTACAGCGGGTCACTGCGATACGATGTTAATTTCCAGAATACGCTGTTGTTTCGCCCTTTAGGGTTTTTAGGTAATATTCCAATTTTACACCCACTGGCAGGACTTCAACTTGGGTATACCCCGGCATCCATCAACGCATCGGTGGGTATAGACCGGGAGTATGACGAGCGGTTGCGTCGATTTACAGCCGGAGAGGAAGCTACGCTACAGCAATCACATAGTTTTACCTATAATACCGAGTTTGGCTTTGGTTATAATTTAACCCCATCCATTAAAACTACCTTTCGCAGTCGTTCCGTTTTTGACCTTTCTCAAGCAGGAGTCACCGGTGATACGCCCGGCAATCCAATGGCCGACAGTACCGAGTTTAGAGTACAACCTTCATTTGATGTGCTCAGAGATGTAGCTTTTGATACGGTTTCTGCCCGCCGCAGTAATTATCAGGAAGCCTATACCGCGAGTTGGCAGCCCCGTCTTAATACGATTGATGCCGTTAGCTGGGTCAATTATTCGGCTAACTACAGCGGTGGATACCAGTGGCGTAACAGTCCGCGGGGATCGCAGCTGGGGGCAACAGTTTCAAATAATTTTAGTTTAAATCAGACACTTGATTTTGATCTCCGCAGTTTGTTAAACCGGATGGATTGGTATAGCAACTTACAAAATGAAGAAACTGACTCACGCCCTTCATCCGCTCCACAGGATACAACGTCGGGCTATTCCGAAGAGCAGCTGGGAGAAGATTTGGCCAATATAGGCAAGAAAAGTTTAGCTGCTATATTGAGTCTGCAATCTCTGGATGTGTCTTTCAATATTTCCAAAAGTGCATTACAGAACGGTTATTCCGGTGGTTCTACTTTATTTGATATGTTTAATTCAAGCCCCGGTGATTTTTCTCCCCCTTTTTCTTACCGTACTGGTGTTACGGATAATATCGGGCGAAGTCGCCTTATTGATAATCCCAACGATAATACCAGCTTGCAGTTGCCATCTAATCGTAATCTTACCGACGATATTACTGTGGGTGCACGCTTTGCACCTTTTGATAATTTTACAATTGATCTAACCTGGAATACCGAATGGAAACGAAATCGTACCAAATCAATTACCATTGATCCCAATCAAAGTATCAGCTCGGTGAGTAACCAGAATGGGATGATAGGTTCCAGCGTATGGGCTTTTGGCGGGGGATATTCCAGTCTTTTCCGCGAGCAGCTCAGTACGGCCTTTGAGGATATTAACAACGGAAGTACGGTGATTAACGATAGCCAGGGAAATAATGATGGAGAATCTGTACTGGGACGCAAGACATTGCAGAATGATTTCCGAAGAGCTTATTTAGGAGCTGGAAAAGGAGCTATTGGCAATCGTAGTTTTACGCCTTTTCCTATGCCCAACTGGCGCATTACATGGACGGGCATAGAATCTTTCTTCCCCTTGATAGGTGATGCTATGTCCCGTGCATCCATCACCCATAATTACAAAGGTCAGTACCGCTTGGGATGGGTTTTTAATTCGGATACCAGCTTGCTGCCTGATTTCTCGGTGGGCGCTTATTCTGTTTCAAATCCTCGGCCCGAATTTGATCCTAACAGCATCAGCGTAGAAAAGAAATTTAGTCCGCTACTGGGATTGAATATTACATGGAATTCGGGATTTCGGACCAATTTTCAGTACGAATACAGCCAAATTACAAGTCTGGCACTGTCGAACTCAACTGTAATTGAGCGATTGTCGAAAGGTATAAAGCTCTCTTTTGCTTATACACTTCGTGATTTTAAGATTCCACTTTTTCCCCGAGTGCGCAATGCTATTGATATCACTATTAACGGCAGTTTGCTTGAAGATAAGGAGACAAAATACGAACTTGATTCCGATCTCGGAAAAGCGTTGAGTGCTGGTCCCAGCGTTATCAAAAAAGATGTATCGAATGCTGATTTCTCGGGTACGACTACTGGAGGACAAAAACGTATTAACGGATCTGCAATTATTGGATATCAGTTTTCGCAAACGGTCAAAGCCAATTTTGAGTATAACTACAACCGCTTAATACCCAAAACATCGGGTGTTTTTGGTCGTACCGATCACGACATTCGGTTTAATATTGTAGTCTCTATTCGATCTAATTAGTGCCGTTATCTTTTGAATTTCGGTATCCCACCCAACCGATGCCGAGTGCCGAAAATATAAGCATCAGAATGGGGAGCCAGTCTCCAAAACGTGCATAAAGGGTTTGGGTATTTAGTACAGGAACCTGGTAGTTAAAAGCCGTTTGTTCCCAATAGGGTGTTTCTTTTTTGATAGATCCATTGGGAGCAATAATGCCCGAAATACCATTATTGGCACTACGCACTACCCAACGTCCAAACTCTATGGCTCGCAGCCGGGCATAAGCATAATGCTGTTCATGTCCGCTAGTATTACCCCACCAGCCGTCATTGGTGATAATAGTAAGATAGCCTGCTCCATCATTAACGTATTTTCGTACCCAGCTTGGATAAACCGAATCGTAACAAATAAGTGCGGGTGTTTGGGTATTTCCAACTGAAAACTGATTGGCTTGGTGTCCTTTACCGTATCCCTGGTTTTGGTTCCAGCTGATCCAGTTGAAAACATCAGCCGCATTTAAAAAGTGTATAAAGGGAACCCGCTCTACAATAGGTACCAAATTATGCTTGCGATACACGTCGATGGATGAGTCGCCCAGGGAGGCAGTATCAGAATGAAAGCCCAATGCTGCGTTGAACGGTAAGTATGCTCCGCGGTTGGATTTGTAGGGTAGAGATGGGGTTTCATCTGAATCATAGTATTCATAATAAGTAGCGCCGGCGATGAATGTAGTATTCCATTCCCGGGCCTTTTGTTTGAGCAGTTGTTTAGTGCTATTGGAGCCCTTGCTGATATTTCTGCGGTTATAGATAGATGATTGAATAGCATTTTCGGGCCAAACGATGAGGTCCGTTTTCGACGTGCGTACCGAATCGGAAAGCTGTAGCAAGTGTTGGTTCGCCTTTTGGGGTGAATCCAGCCCTCCATACTGCAAATAGGAATCAAAATTTGGCTGTACAACGACGACTTCTTGTGTGTTTACTACTTTTTTGGTCGGATTTATTGATCCACTTACCAGCGACCAGAGGGGGAATGCAAAAAGAACGCATACCAACGTTATTTTCAATGATCGGCTTGGTTTTTTAATGATTCGATAAGCTAATGCGCTGCTAAAGAGCACCCAGAAAGAGATTCCCCAGAAACCGGTAACCGAAATATATTGTACCAGCTGAGGCACGTTGGACCATGCATTAGCTATGGTAAGCCAAGGCCAGGCCAGATCCCACTGGTGATGCAGGTATTCAAAGCTGAGCCAAAAAGCAGTTTGAAAAAGGGCGATCAGCCAGCCGGGTAGTTTTAGTTCTTGTACTTTGTATTGCCCCATTACCGGCAGTGTCATAACTACAGCATTTGCCAGTATGGCCGCTACCCCTCCTGCCACGGTAGCCATGACCAGCCAGTAGGTGGTGATAATATTCCATATCAGAAATGCAGGATACGTCCAGTAGGCAGCGGCGCGGGCGGAATCGGCAAGATCAGTAATGCGGAAAATAAGAACAAAGGCCGGGAAGACCAGAAAAGGCAGGGGTATAGGGGGCCAGCTTAGTCCCAATAGCAATCCCGCAGACAATGTTAAAGCCCATTTGTTATCCCAAAAAGCAGATAGTTTATTCATTCGCTGTAATCTTTTGGAGCAATTACAATAGCAATTTCGCCTTTAATCTCATCCCTCAGAGCAAAGGTATCGGCCACAGATTTTAGAGAGCCACGGACGACTTCCTCAAATTTTTTCGTCAGCTCACGGCAAACAGCAGCCATACGTCGGTCGCCCATATACTTGCGCAACTCTTCCAGCAGTTTGTGCAGTCGATAGGGACTTTCATAGAGTACGACTGACCGATCTTCTTCAGCCAGTTTTTTAAGTCGTTTTTGGCGCCCCTTTTTTTGAGGCAGGAATCCCTCATATACATATTTTTCACAGGGCAGTCCGCTGGCAACTAAGGCTGTTGTGGCAGCATCAGGGCCGGGAATAACAGAAACGGAATGTCCTGCCTGGTGAGCAGCGCGCACTGCCAGAAAGCCCGGATCTGAAATGCCCGGCATGCCTGCATCGGAGATCAGGGCCACTGGTTGCCGCCCATCCAGCATATTGATAAGATGTTCCACTTTTTGGTGTTCGTTATGCTGGTGAAAGGCAAAAGTTTTAGTATCAATGCCCAGATGGTTAAGTAGTATACCCGATGTTCGAGTATCTTCACAGCCAATGGCCGCGACGGATTCCAGCACCTCTTGTGCACGGGAAGAAATATCATCCAGATTCCCAATGGGTGTTGCTACGATATAGAGCGTACTCAAAATTTCTTAGTTTTGAATGACTGTTTGATTTCAACTAAACCTCACAAAAACTAATAAAAATGAAGCAACTATTTGGGTTAATTATTCGTTTCTAATAATCTGAAATTGCGCTTTTAAAAGCGTATCTTTAGTAGCCTTGAAAGCAGATAGCTGGTATCAAGTATATTCTGTCAATTATTCTAAAAACAAACCATAAAATCCTACTATTTCATGGCTGATTTTACACCATCCGGTATTAATCACATGACCATCCGCGTGAATGATATTGAACGTGCTGAAGAGTTTTATGGCGATGTCTTGGGGTTTGACCTGATTCGAAAAATGGGAAAAAGTATGTCGGTGTATCAAATTGGAGATGAAGATACGCTAGTACTTGTGGAGGCGGAAACCAGTTATGATACCTCATCAAGTGATTATCGGGTAGATCATTTTGGGTTTTATCTGGATTCAGAAGAAGAAGTCGATGAAATGGCCGAATATTTGCGCGATCAGGAGGTAACAATTTTAAGCGGTCCTGCCAATCGAAAGCGCGGACGGTTTGTGTTTATCTCGGATCCTGATGGCAATATGATTGAACTTTTTTATGAAGAGGATGAAGAATAGCAGATGGTCATATTTTTATAGTCGGACTGACACTCTGAAGTTTAGTTAGCCGACAGGTTTATTTGTCGGCAACTTTGTCACGAGATACCCCCTCATTTTTTGATGGCATGCTATTTGCATTTCAAGATAAACAAGAATGACAGTATTTAACCTTTAGATTGATAACATGAGCGAATCGAAGAAAGAAGTTTCTGAACAAGAAGCGGCTGAAATTGAAGAGCAGGAACAAGAAGTATCTGAGGAACAGTCGGAAGAAGAATTACCGTATCAGAATTTTAATGAAGATGAGCTGCGGGAAATGCTTGTTGCCCGTGAGGAAGAGCTTTCTGAACTGGAACAAGAAGTGAACGAGTTAAAAGACGATCGATTGCGCAAAGTAGCAGAGCTTGAAAACTATAGAAAGCGTGTAAAGCGAGAGCGTTCCCAGGTGTATGAGACAGCTAAAGCCAGAGCGCTCGAAGATTTTTTGGAAATCAATGATGACATCCAGCGAACATTAGGTGCGGCTGAAGAGCTTGATGTGAATGAGACCTTTTTTGATGGGGTACAGATGGTAGCCAAAAAACTTCAGGAAATTTTGCGAAAGAATGATGTGCAGCGCATTGATCAAGAGGGGGTTCCTTTTGATGTAGATTTGCATGATGCTATGATGCGCCGCAAGCCCGAAGATGACAGCATTGAAAGTGATATAGTTTTAAATGTCGTGGAAAGCGGTTATCGTATGGGAGATCGTACTATTCGTCATGCCAAAGTAATTGTAAGTGAATAATTAAGTTTTAAGAAAATCTAATTCATGTCTAAACGCGATTATTACGAAGTATTAGGTGTTAGCAAAAATGCATCTGAATCGGAAATCAAAAAAGCCTATCGTAAGAAGGCCATGAAGTTTCACCCGGATCGCAATGAGGAAGATCCGGAGGCCGAGAAGAAATTTAAGGAGGCTTCAGAGGCATACGAAGTTCTTAGTGATGAGCAAAAGCGTCAGCGTTATGATCAGTTTGGTCACCGAGGAGTTAATAACGGTGCCAATGGTTTTGGCGGTCGCGGCGGTGCAGGCTTTGATAATTTTGAGGATATCTTTAGTCAATTTAGCGATATATTTGGCAGTGAATTTGGCGGGGGTGGCCGTTCTCGGCGGCGTCGATCGTCAGGGCGGAAAGGTTCCGATATGAAACTGCGTATTGACCTGGAGCTTGAGGAAATTGCTTTTGGCACTGAGAAGAAGCTGAAGGTAAAGAAGTATATTACTTGTGATGAATGCGATGGCACCGGGGCCGAGACGAAAAACGATTTTGAGACCTGCAGTACCTGTAGCGGTACCGGTGAAGTTCGCCAAGTGCGTAAAACGATGTTGGGACAGATGGTGAATGTACAGCCTTGTCCCGAATGTAATGGTGAAGGGCGCATTATCCGTAATAAGTGTTCAAAGTGTAGCGGCGAAGGGCGTTACAAAGGGAAAGAAACCGTGAAGGTGAACGTGCCTTCCGGTGTATCAGAAGGAAATTATATTACGCTTCGCGGTAAGGGGAACGCCGGCAAACGCGGCGGTGAGGCTGGTGCTCTCGTTGTCCTGATTGAAGAGAAAGAGCATGAGCACTTTGAGCGTGATGGCAATGATATTTATTACGATCTGGTACTCAGCGTGCCTGATGCTATTCTGGGAACCGAAGTAAAAGTGCCTACGCTTAAAGGTAAGGCAAAAATAAAGGTTGAAGAAGGAGTGCAGCCAGGTAAATTGTTGCGAATGAGTGACAAGGGTATTCATGGCTTAAAACGGTCGGGTATCGGCGACCAGTATGTGCGGGTAAACGTATATATTCCTGATGATCTGGATGAGGAAGAGCGCAAGCACATCGAATCGCTTCGGGGCAGTGAACGGTTTAATGCCTCCAATAAAGAAGATGATGGCAAGGGCTTCTTCTCTAAAATTAGGGATGTATTTGCTTAAAAGGCATACATTTGAGTGGAAAGTATTTAGTATTAAAGTCTTTTATGCTTCACTTGCCATTATGATTGTGGCCTTGGTATAGTATAGAGTTATCATAACTTTATACTTTCTACTAAGGCTTCAACCATTCGTCAAAAACTCTGGCAAATCGTTTGGGAGATTCCGGATCCATATTGAAATAAAGGGACGGCTCGATGAGTTCCAGCTCCATCAAAGCAAATGTATTTTGGTCGGTACGCACATAATCGGCGCGCGTATATAGGGGCAGGGGCGAAATGTTATTACGTGTTTTTTGGGCTGTTGCAAGCAACTTCTTTTCAGGTTCTACCGGTGTAAGTTTTCCCCCATGTTCTTCCTGTACGCGAAAGTCATTGGGTTTTGGAGTTTTAAGGACGGTGTGGCTATAAGAATCTCCAAAGAAAAAGACCGAGAATTCTCCTTCTTCGATAATATTATCCATAAAGGGTTGTACCAAGAAGGGGCGATCGTTAAAGGTATTGGTCAATAGTTGTACATACTCGGAATGTTCAGTGTGTTTAATACGAAAAGTGTTATCAGCTGCAGCACTTACAGTAGGTTTGATAACTATTTCATCGCTCTGTAATTCACTAAAAAAAGTTGGTAGCAATGAGGGCTCAAATTGCTGATACCACAGGCTGGGTACAATCTCAATTCCCTGTTGTTGTAGGTCTTGCAGGTAAGTTTTGTCGATATTCCATTTTACAAGCTCAAGGCTGTTTTCAAGAGTGGCAGTTGAAGATTCAATATTTTCTAAAACATTCAGAAAATCTTTAGGATCGTTCTGGTAATCCCATGGACTTCTGATAATTACTGCATCAAACTGATTCCAATTAATATTTGTATTACGCCATGAAACCTCTTCGGCTGTCCACCCCATTTTTTTCAGCGGTTTATGCAGCAGATGATCATAGGATTCAAATTCAGCAAGGCTATCCATCGACAAAAAAGCGCAGCGTTTCACAGGTTTCAATAGTTAATTTGGAATTTTCGAAATCTAAAATACTACCTCTCTATTGAAGTGCCAAAAGAAAGCCTCTTATTATTCTAGCAACAGTCTGTAAGTACCGAGTCGCTTTCTTCAGAATGGTGAGTTTTATTTGTTTTGCGGAGGCTAAATGACGCGTTGGAATAGCTTTTTTGAATTCTGATGGCATTGGCAATGGCGATAAGAGCTACTCCGACATCCGCAAAAATAGCCTCCCACATAGTGGCTATACCAACAACGGCCAGAACCATAACCAGTATCTTAATTCCCAGCGCAAAGCCGATATTTTGCCATACTACACGATGCGTAAAGTTAGCAATGTCAATAGCCAACGGTATTTTGGAGGGCTGGTCGGTTTGAATAACTATATCTGCTGTTTCAATGGTAGCATCCGAACCGATGCCGCCCATGGCAATCCCGACATCGGCCAGTGTAATAACTGGAGCATCATTAATACCATCTCCAATAAATCCTATTGTTTGGGATGGTTTTAGCGCTTGTTTAACGTGATGATATTTTTCATCAGGCAGAAGGCCTCCATACGCTCTGTCCAAGCTTAACTTTCGGGATACATGATCAACGACCTCTTGGTTATCTCCGGAAAGCATCACTATTTCGTTGACCCCATGTTTTCGAAGATCACCTATAGCCTGCTTACTGTCCTCTTTAATTTGATCCGCAATGCTAATGGTACCAACATGGGTTCCATCCTCCGCTACATGCACATAGGTGTAAGGGTCATTAAAGTCGCTTGATGAAATATTAATACCCTGCTGTTCTATCAAGTCACTATTTCCGACGACAATTGTTTTTCCGTTAATAGTTCCCTTCAATCCTTTGCCAGAAATTTCCTGCTGATTTTCTACGGTATGTAACGGTTGTCCATTGATACGGTTGAGGATTGCTTTTGCTATCGGATGGGTGGAGTCTTGTTCGAGGGAAGCAGCCAAGGCAAGCAGTTCATCCTGGCTATATCCATTAACAGGATGGATTTTCCGTACCTCAAAATTACCCTCTGTCATAGTGCCCGTTTTGTCCATGTACAGTGTTTCCATTTTTCGTAGTTGGTCAAGGAAATCTGAACCTTTGAACAGAATACCGTTGCGGGAGGCTGCTCCGATCCCGCCGAAATAACCAAGGGGTATAGAAATGACTAACCCGCATGGACAAGAGACAACAAGAAAAATAAGAGCGCGATAAAACCAGTCCTGAAAGACGTAGTTTTCAACCACAAGATAGGGGACGAGCGTAAGTGCTACTGCCAGCCAAACGACAATAGGGGTGTAAATGCTGGCAAACTTTGTCATAAACCGTTGTGTCGGGGCTTTTCGCTTGGTGGCTTCCTGCACCATCGTTAAAATGTTAGATAGCTTGGTATCCTCATATCCACTAGTCACTTTAATGCGAACAGGTCGGTCCTGATTAATAGAACCGGCCCAAACTTCGTCGCCTAAATCCCGGCTCATGGGTTTTGACTCACCGGTCAAGGCTGCTGTATTAAAAGAGGCTGTTTCGGTAAGAAGTTTTCCATCCAGCGGGACTTTTTCACCTGGTTTTACCTGGATTATTTCGCCTATCCCCACCTCGGAGGGGTGGACGTTTTTTGTTGTCCCCTTATGCTCTACTGTGGCCGTATCCGGCTGTTGATCTATTAGCGTTTTGATGGATTGTTTTGCTCGTTGAACGGCATTCCCTTGGGCATATTCGCCCACCATATAGAAGAGCATTACGGCTACGCCCTCGGCGTATTCGCCAATGGCAAAAGCACCGACGGTGGCAATACCCATTAGCATAAATTCGCTGAATATGGTGCCGTTTTTAATCGATTTGAACGCTTTTATCCAGACCGGTCCGCCGACAGTTATATATGAAAGTCCATATAGTGGTAAATACACATAGGCCTGACCGGCAAATGAAAATCCGTGTTCAACAATTAGTGCTGCAGCTAAAAATAGTGCACTGGCTACGGCTTCTTTATATTTTTTAAAGAATGTCATCATTATTCAGTTATGATTTTGTTTGAGCCATTCCCTTGCGTTCCCGGCTTGGTCAATAGAAAAAAATTGCATCTCTTCTTTGGTAATAGGGTCGACGAGCTTAGTACCCCATTTTTGCCACTTCTTTTCTCCAACTACAGCAATTCGATCAAAATATCCGATGTATTCGACATCAAGCTGCAGATCTTTCCAAAGCGCTGCGGTATCCTGCCACCCCTCAAAATCTTCAAGTATCATAATTAAATGGGGATCATCAGATGCAGTTGTAAACTTGTTTAAAGCCGGTTCGAGGTGATCCAAGTCTTCTTTCGAAAGTTTCCCGGATGCTTTGATGGCAAGAATATCGTCATCAGTATGATCATTCACTTCAATCATATTGCTCCGTGTTTTTCTTCTACTTTCAATTTCTGTTCCTAAAATAAGCGTCGAACAGTCGCAGTTCTTGCATCTTTGTGTAAATCTTGTGCAGAAATTTGTGATTAACCGCTTAAACTACACCAGCAGCCACATATACTGCTCCAAAATAAAATTCTTGCATATAGAACTTCTGAAAATCTTTTTGCATAGATACCCAGGGCGTTTGTTTGGTATGTTCGTAGCGGACTCCATAAGATTGTAAGAGATTGATCATAGCTTTAACCAACCATTCAGGCCATTTCTTGGGCCGTTTTAACTCGAAAATAGCCATTCGTTTCCCTGCTTGTAATCTATGAGCCGCCCGTTTAATTATGCGATCATAATCCGGTGACATAGATATCGCCAATGTTGATAAAACGCCATCAGAATCAGAAGGGATATTATACTCAGACATATCAGCCTGTACCAACTTAACATTATCCAATCCTAAGTTTTGTATTCGATTCTCTGCCTGCTGTAGCATTGATTCAGATAGATCTACTCCAATAATAGTGCCTTTCCTTCCAATTTGCTTGCTGAGTAACGGAAAATTGAGTCCCGTCCCGCATCCCAGATCAACTATGGTGTCGCCCGATTTAAGTTTGAGGCTTTGAATAGCTTTTTCCCGATAAGTTTTAACCCTGAGGCCCAACATACGCAATAACAAAAGGGAAAGGTCATAATTTGTGGCCAAACTATTGCCATAGATTTCTTGGATTTCATCCAGGCTAAAAATCTGCTTTTCCATCTCCGTCCAATTTGATTAATGATTGTTCAAAATTAAGATGGATAGAGCAGATAAATTTATCTTGTATTTTTATGTGATTATCGTGCAGAATTATGTTTAGAGCTGATCAATAGAAGTGCGCTTATTCTCTTTGATCTCTTTGAAATGTGATGGTGCAAGTCCGGTTTCCTTTTTGAATTGCCTGGAGAAATGTTGTTGGCTGCTGTAATCAAGTTCCAAGGCAATTTGGCTCAGCGTTTTCTCATCATAGACGATAAGTTCCTTGGCCCGCTCGATCTTTTGGAGGATAAAGTAACGCTCTATTGATTTACCTTCTACGGCCGAAAACAGGCGGCTCAGCTGCTGATAATCTTTATGGATTTTTTCTGAAAGATAATCCGATAGATTCTTTTTGAGCGGTCGCCCCGACCGAACCTGTTGTATAATAAGCTGCTTTACCTGTTCAACAATACGGCTGTTTTCATCATCAATGATATCAAAACCATTATCCCGGATGATCGTAACCAAGCGGGCATAGTTGCTTTCACTAATAGTTTCTGCCAAATGCAGTTCCCCGAGTTCTATTTTTTGTATTTTGAAATCGGCATTTGTGAGCTTTTCCTCGAGCACTTCGGCACAGTGGCTGCACACCATGTTTTTGATATGGAAATGTTTATTTTTCATAATTTCAAAGGTAAAAAATTTTTTCGAAGCTGTAATTTCAAAAGAATGTACTGAGTACTGAGATGGTGTTTCGCATTCTTAAGTCATTAAAGTTGGTAAGAATGGTGGTGGCTCGACCAGCGTTAACAGGTAATTAAAGTAGCCCGTGAGCTTGAAGTAATGGTGATGCTCAGCGTCGGGTCCATTTTATGTATTGTTTAAGTCACAGTTTTTTAAACATATACAGATGATCCCGAAACTCATCCTGATAGTGGATAGCATCGGGGATACGCCCACCTTCAGTAAAGTCAAATTTCTGGAGCAGGGACATGCTGGGCGTGTTTTTGTTCATTAATATGGCTACCATTATGCGATAGCCAGCTGTGCGGCAAAAGTTGAGTGCCTTTTCCATCAGTTTTGTAGCAATGCCTTTACCGTGATGGTTGTAATCTACATAGTAGCTTATTTCTACAACTTCGTTGAGGGCTTGTCGATCGGATTTATACGGTGAAACAGAAAGCCAGCCAAGTACATCTTGATCTTGTTGGTAGATAAAAACCGGAAAATTATCCTTATCGTAATTCTGGAACCATAGCGCCCTTTGGCTTAAGGTCATCGGCTGGGTGTGAGCCGTCCGAAATCCCTCTTCTACAGCCTGATTGTAGATATCATTTATTGCTTTTAAATGTCTTGATTCTGCAATAGTAATCATAGCAGGATGATATGTGGATGGGCAATCCTGTCTTTAAGTAGATAAAAAATGGTGGATTCAGCTACGACTCCTTTTTGTCCTTAATTTCCTGGCGGCGGGTGCAAGAATCTATGTCATCACAAGCACCGAAGAAATGCAATGAATGTCCCGAAATATTAAAATCGTGCATCTTTTCCATCATTGTTTTTATTTCCTGAATACGTGGATCACAAAATTCCAATACGGCACCACACTCTTTGCAGATAATGTGGTCGTGTTGCTGATAGGCATAAGCACGCTCATAATAGTATTGGTTTTTCCCAAACTGATGGCGTTGTACTAGTCCACATTCTACCAGTAGGTCGAGGGTGTTATACACCGTAGCTCGGGAGACGCGTGTGCCTCCGTCTTTCATATTAAAAAAGATGTCATCAGCGTCGAAGTGCCCGTCGGCCTCATATATTTGTTTGAGAACCATAAACCGCTCGGGGGTCTGTCGCTGATTATGTTCTTTTAGGTAGGAGCTGAAAATCTCCTTTACCAAATCAATTGTTTCTTCTTTTGCCGGATGTGCCATGTAGTTAATTTTTCTTTTAATATAAGCATTTGGGATTCGTAAAAAAACACGAAGCCCGGGACTTGCGTTATCACAATTACTGAATTTCTGTTTCAGAATGTTATATTCGGGCTGTGTTGTTAAATTAGGATCAGCGTTTGTAATATAAGGGTAAACTAACTTTACATTATGCCAACAGTTGTAGCTTTTGAAACGTTGCCGGAGTTATTTTTAAATATCAAGAATAAATATGAGGATACTTCAAAAACGGCCTTTGCACGAAAACCGGCCACCGATGAACCGTACGAAGAAATAGGGTGGGGAGAGGTTTCGGAAGATGTACATACACTGGCCGCATATTTGGTGGAGCAGGGAGTAGAGGTTGGTGACCGGGTAGCTATACTCAGTGAAAACCGATATGAATGGGCAATTGTTGATTTAGCACTACAGCTTATTGGTGCGATTAATGTTTCGCTATATACTACGCTGCCGGCTCCAAAATGTGAGTATATTCTGCAGAATTCTGAGGCTAAATTCTTTTTTGTATCTACGGGTATACAGCTTAAAAAGGCGCGCCAGGTGTTTGATAATTGTGGTCATCTGCAGCAGGTGATTGCTTTTGACGAGCCGAATATTGAAAGTTATTTGGATGAGGATTACGTTTCCCTTTTTGAAGAAGCAATGGCTGAGGGCCTAAAAATCTATCCTGAACTGGAAGACGAAATTCATCGACGTAGTAAAAGTCGCTCACCGGAAGATATGGCTACCCTTATTTACACTTCAGGCACTACCGGCCAACCAAAGGGAGCTATGCTGACCCATCGTAATATTGTAAGTAATATAAAAGCGGCTCATCAGCGTATTAATATTACAGCAGATGATCGCTGCCTTTCGTTTTTACCGCTTTGCCATTCTTTTGAACGCACAGCCGGATACTATGCCATGTTGGCTGCCGGGGCAGAAATTTATTATACCGAAAGCGTGGATACGGTGGCGAAGAATATGACGGAGGCACGTCCAACTATTATTATTAGTGTACCCCGACTTTTTGAAAAAATTTATAACTTGGTGACTAAAAGCGTAGAAGAAGGCACCGCTGTAAAGAAGAAAATTTTTCAATGGGCACAGAATGTAGGTCGTAAATATGCCGAGGGTAAACGCGGATTGGTAACTCTTCAAAAGAAGCTGGCTGATAAGTTGGTTTTTGATAAACTAAAAGAACGAACCGGTGGACGTATTCGCTTTTTTGTTTCCGGCGGGGCGGCACTGCCCGCTGAAATTGGTCACTTTTTTATGGGGGCCGGTCTACATATTATTGAAGGATATGGACTTACCGAAACATCACCGGTGATGTGTTGCAATACCTATGGTGATGAACAAATGGGTACGGTGGGCAAGGTACTGCCCGGTGTGACGGTGGCTATCCAGCGGCTGGAGGATAATGAAATTATAGCGTCGCTTTGTGGAGAAGATTATCCGATTGATCATTCCTCAGAGCAGGGCGAAATCTTGTGCAAAGGTCCTAATGTAATGAAGGGATATTGGAAAAATGACGAGGCAACAAAAGAAATGATCGATGATGAAGGTTATTTGCATACCGGAGATGTTGGAAGATTTGTGGATGGGAAGCTTCAGATCACTGACCGCATCAAGCATATGATTGTAAATGCCGGCGGTAAAAACATTTATCCGGGCCCCATTGAGGACTTGTTTAAAACCAGTAAATGGATTGATCAACTAATGGTGGTTGGTGAAAATCAGGCGTATATGGCAGGGCTCATTGTGCCTGATTTTGAAGTGATCGAAGATTATGCCACCCAGAACGATATTACATACGATTCTATAGAGGATTTAATTCAGCAGGAGGAAATACAGAATATATTCCGCAAAGAAATTCGCAGCTATTCCCGTGAGTTGGCTTCACACGAAAAGGTCAGAGATTTCCGGTTGCTGGCCAATGAATTTACTGTTGAATCGGGAGAGTTAACACCTACTCTTAAGATCAAGCGGCGTATTGTCAAAGACAAATATGGTGATCTTATTGAGGATATATTTGCTGATTAACATATGGAAGGCTTTAACTTATTACAGTTTTTCTTGGTTTAACAAAGTTCCGCTTTAAAATTAGACTGTAAATATAATATTTCGATGAAAGAAATATGAAGCAGTTATTACAATTTTGAACTTTTCTTCTGCTCAAATGTATGATGTATTCTTTTGGCTGCATATTATTTCATACTTCTGCTGGCTATCGGCTTTTGCGGGTAGCTTGTTTTATGGATTAAAAGTTTGGCAGGAAAATGATCTTCAGCCACAACAAAATTTTATGCATTTTGAACGATTGGTAACCAGTATAGGTGGACATATTGGAGCTTTGGGAATTTTAATTTCCGGTGTGGCACTGACGTCAATGGGTCCATATCATTGGGGATGGTTTCGTGTTCAGTTGTATCCCTGGCTGGCCGCAAAGCAGGTTTTGTTCATTATTATCTTGGTGTTAATTCCTTTTTCGATTAAGCGAAGTATGGATTTCAAAAACAAACTACAAAACGAAGAGCTATCCGATAGTGCTAAGGCAGAGTCATGGCGAAAAGCATACCGGATGTCGTTGGTGGTGTATTTTTTAGTAGTTGTTGATACTATATTGGGACTAACCAAGCCCGGATTGGGATAAAAGGGTTACAAAACAAAAAAGTGAATGTTAAGCAGTTGTTTTGATCCCGATTGAAGTTGAAAAAAAATATGGAAGTCAATGATATTACTTCGTTGCCAATGTTCTTAACAGTTTTATAAATGGTCAGTAAGATTTTTGAGAAACCGTTGTACTCTCCGTCTGTTAACTCCCAAATCGGTTTCTCCTACACGGCTTGCACTGCGCATATGGATGTAGCTTAAAGATGAATTTCGTTTGGAAAGTTTGAGGATCATATCATCCCGAAAAACAACAACCCTAAAAACAGTTTTTATTTTATAGTCTTTTTTAGCAATCGTAATCTTTTCTGGTCCCATTTTTTTAATTGCCTGGACAGAGGCATTAAAAAGAGTATCGATTGGGGTTTTAAATTGTTTTGTTATGCGGATGCAGTTGGGGGAATTGGGACAGGGGGGTAGTGGATTTTCTACGGTTCCGTGATCAGAAAAGTCAGAAGACCGGGAGCCGGATAGAACAGAAAAAGAAAATCCCCAAATGGACATAGGTAGCGTCAGTGATTATTCATAAAAGGGAAGGTGCTCAAAGCATTCATCAACATTGCTAGCAACCTTTAGAAACTTGCGTTTGTCGCTGCTGATAAAACCGTTTTCCACGGCATGATCGATAAAATCGATAAGTTTATTGTAGTAGCCATCTATATTGAATAAAATAACAGCCTTATCGTGAATATGTAGCTGCCGCCAAGTAATGGCTTCCATCAATTCTTCAAAGGTGCCAAAACCACCGGGCAGGGCAATAAAAGCATCTGAAAGTTCAGCCATCATTTCTTTACGCTCGTGCATACTGCCAGTAATATGCAGGGCTGTAAGCTGTTCATGGGCAACTTCCAGTTCATACAGGTGTTGGGGAATTACGCCATGAACCTGTCCGCCGTGGGAAAGTGCCGCATTGGCTACTTCATTCATTAGTCCGATAGAGCCTCCGCCATAGACAAGCCCAACGTCCTTAGATGCGAGCTTAACTCCCAGGTTGTTGGCTAGGTCGGCAAAAGCGGGATTATTGCCGGTCCGCGATCCGCAATAAACGCAAACTCTGTTTTTGTTGCTCATGCTTCGGCTGTTGACATCATGCGATTTACAACCACTTCTATTTTGTCGAGGAAGTAATCGATTTCTTCAGCTGTATTATCTTTGCCAAGGCTTATGCGGATACTTGAGTTGGCAGTCTTTTCATCGAGACCGATACCGTCCAATACGTGTGATGGTTCCATAGCACCGGAGGTACAGGCCGATCCGTTAGATACGCAAATACCTTCTACATCCAAGTTTAGGAGCAGCATTTCACCATCCAGTCCTTCTCCGGCTGGGTCAATAAAAGAAATATTAATGATGTGTGGTACGCGCTGTTCCGAATCTCCGTTAATCTGACAGCGATCGCCAAACTTTTCTTCCAGTCCATTGACCAGTCGACTTCTCAGTTTCTCAAACTTCTTCCGATGGTCATCCATCTGATCTACAACAAGTTCCATTGCTTTTGCTAGGCCAATAATGCCGGGCACGTTCAGTGTTCCTCCGCGCCGACGTCGTTCTTGGGAGCCGCCATGCATCCAGGGTAACCAGGGCGTACCATGACGCATGTAAAGTACCCCTATACCTTTGGGGCCGTATATTTTGTGTCCACTGATACTCAAAAAGTCAATACCCAGTTCATCCACATCAACCGGAATCTTGCCAACACTTTGCACAGTATCAGAATGAAAGGGGACTTTATATTCAGTACAAATTTCTCCAATTTCTTTGATTGGGTTAATGGTTCCGATTTCATTATTAACGTGCATCAGTGAAACGAGGGCCGTATCAGCGTTGATAGCTTCTTTGACCTGTTCGGGCTTGATAATGCCGTCAGAATCTGCCTCTATATAGCGAGGACGAACACCGTTACGTTTAACAGCTTCTGCAGTATGCAAAACAGCGTGATGTTCCAGTGGAGAGGTGATGATATCACTCTTGCCCGTAGCGTTAACTGCTCCCTTGATGGCGGTATTATCACTTTCTGTTCCGCCGCTGGTAAAAATAATTTCTGCGGGTGCGGCCCCAATAATTTCGGCAATAGTTTCGCGTGCTTCTTCTACGGCTACTTTAGCATTATTACCGGATTGATGTGGAGAGTTTGCATTGCCATAATGTTCGGTAAAGTAAGGCGTCATTGCTTCAAGTACACGCTCATCTACTGGAGTAGTAGCAGCATGGTCGAAATATACGGTGTCCATAGCTCCTTTTTGATTGGAATTCAATGCGTAAAATATACTGAAAAGGATAAAGAAAAAACAGTTAGCTCTACTGGTTGTTGAATTGATTTAGGTTGTTATACTTTAGTTATTGTTTTTTGCAAGAATCGTTTTTCAAACTATATTCTGTGTTTTAATAATTATCTCATTAGCAGCTTTATTGGAGTAATGAATTTATTGTACCAGTCAGGAAAGTCGCTAGCTCTTCTTTTTTCTTTTATTGTATTTTTATTTCCAACTGAAATAGTTGCGCAAGATTCAACCTCTCATGCTACCCTGCAGGGCTGGGAACAGCGTACCTTAAATTTTATGCTCGATCGCAGTCATAATTTTGGAGGCACTAATTTTAACCGCGGACTATTTCGATATAATATTAATTTAATGAGTCCTGAGCATGAAATTGACCTGCTGACTTATCGATATACACTTATTGACGATTATAAATGGATGGCGACAGATCAGGGATATCGTTCAACTTTTGGGAGCCTGAATGCAACTAATTTTGCAGTAGAGAACAAGGTTAAAACTACTTATCACATTAATGATAAAAATACTTTACTTATAAGCGGTACTCATGAAGAAAATTTAAGAGCCAGTCGTTTTTTGTTTCGACTGGGATACGAGCATCAGCTTGCAACCAACCACTATGTTGGTATAGAGCCAACACTCAGTAATGACAAAAGTGACTTGGACCTTACAGCCTATTACCGGTACGGAAATCCAGGAAAAGGGATGATTTATGTGGGGATTACCAAATTGGATTTGGCGGCCAATATAGTGCAGGGATTGGCTGATGACAGTGAAAACAAATATAACAAGACCTATGATGAGACTTTCCAGTATAAGACGAGTCCCGGTTTAATAAATGTACGGCTTGAAAGTCCACAGTGGCATAATTTTAGAGCGGAACTGCGAGCCGGTTATCAAACCTATTCACGTAAAAGAGTCAATCCTTCGGCAGACACATTAGATTATTTTGATGAAGAATGGGCTCACTTTGTAGGTGCATTATTGGAGTACAACCATCCTCTGGGAGTAGTAGGGGTGACATATCAACGACGATTTTCAAAGTTGAGGAGACAGCCGGCACCAAACTCGGATTTTACAAATGATTTTACCAATAGACAATTTTCTGACAGTGGCGGTTTTTTTATAACTGGCACCGTTGATAAGTTACACTTAGAGCATTGGATGTGGCTGGAACGAAATGTTGATCGATTAAAAGGCGCCAATGTCCCGCAAAATTTGGGTCCGAACTATTCGCCAAATAATGGACGGTCATTTAACTTTGTTGAACATCGGTTAAAAATTAAAAGCGAACTTTCATACGGCTCTCGTATAAAAGGGTTACAGGCTGGACTTGCCTATCACGCTGATTACCGTCATCCCCAAGGTGAAAAAGGTCCTAATCGTGGAGTACGGAATTTTGATTATCGGTCGGTTTATCCTACAGTAAGAGATCGCAGTGATCGACTAACCTTTACTATAGGGTATCGTTTAAACAAAAATTTTTTATTTGAAGGGGGACTCTCATATGACATGGACAAAGATCGTCAATCAGGTATTGGCGTCCCTCGTGTAACCGGAGAGCAAACGTGGTTTGACGGTGGTTTTGGACGTTTGTCACTACAGTGGTAAATAATTTTTTAAACTAGATGAGAAGATATTTATGGATAAAATGACACTAAATGATGTAGATGTTGAAGGCAAGAATGTACTAATGCGCGTAGATTTTAATGTGCCTATTGAGAACAGGAAAATTGAAGATGATAATCGCATCAAACAGGCATTGCCGTCGATTAATCATGTCATTGAACAGGGCGGTAAATTGATTCTTATGAGCCACCTAGGCCGTCCCGGTGGAGAAGTAGATAAAACGCTGAGTCTAAAACCGGTAGCTGAACACTTGCGAACGCTAGTTGATGCTACCGTATATTTTGCGGAAGATTGTATAGGGGAAGAGGCTTCATCAGTGATCGATCAGGCCGAAGCGGGAGAGATTGTATTGCTCGAAAATGTGCGCTTTCATCCGGGGGAAAAGGGGAATGATGAATCCTTTTGCAAAAAATTATCTGATCACGCCGAGCTGTTTTGTAATGATGCTTTCGGAAGCAGCCACCGCGCGCATGCATCTGTTGCAGGGGTTACACGTTATTTACAGCCGGCAGTTTCAGGATTTTTGCTTGAGAAAGAGATTAGATACTTGAGCGGATCCGTCAATAATCCCGACCGCCCGTTTGTAGCTATTTTAGGCGGTGCCAAAGTATCTGATAAAATTGATGTGATTGAGAACCTACTTGAGAAAGTGGATACCATCATTGTCGGGGGCGGTATGACCTATACATTTTATAAGGCCAAAGAATTACCCGTTGGTGATTCGCTGGTTGAAGAAGAAAAAGTTGGTTTGGCAAGCGAATTAATGGAAAAGGCTGATGAGAAAAATGTGACCTTTGTATTACCCATGGATTCGGTAATTGCTAAAGAATTTAAGAATGAAGCCGAACACAAAGTCGTCGAAGAAGATGGTATTGAGGATGATTGGATGGCGGTAGATATTGGCCCACAGTCATCCATAGCATTTGGTAATATCATCAAAAATGCACAAACGGTTGCTTGGAATGGCCCCATGGGTGTTTTTGAAATGCCTAATTTTGCTGATGGCACAAATGCCGTTGCACAGGCGCTGGCCGAGGCCACAGAAATGGGAGCTACTACAATTATCGGCGGCGGTGATTCGGCATCAGCTATCAAACAAGCGGGGCTGGAAGACGCCGTTTCGCACGTTTCCACCGGTGGTGGTGCTAGCCTTATGTTCCTGGAAGGCAAAGAATTGCCAGGTGTTGTTGCGCTTACGGACAAGTAAAAACTTAGAAAAATTACCGTGCCATCCTGACCTGTGCTACGAAGCTTTAGCGCAGTAGTACTTGTTACAGGATCTGGCTTTTAATGTTAAGGGCGGGATGATTTCCCGTCCTTTTTTTATTTATACTACTTTATCAGGTTTAAGAACTTAAATAGAGAGGACCATCATGTCGAATCCTAAAAATCAAGTGCTCACCGATGATTATAAAAACAGCCAAAATTTTTATAAGAGCGATCTTATTTTACGAAATTATGTCAATCGGCATCTCTCTGAGCAAGCGCAGAAATTTCTAACTGACAAATTGGATCGGCTAGGAAAAATTGCGGCTACTGAAATGGATGAGCTCTCACAGAAAGCCGATAAAAATTCGCCGGTTCTCAAAAAACGTGACAAATTCGGCAACGAGATTGATAAAGTTCAGTTTAACCCGGCTTACTGGAAGCTGATGGATATTGCCGCCGAATCAGAGATGTTTTTCTTGAAATATCATCCTGAAAACAGTTCGGATGTTGAGGGAGATCGTCATAAGACGGGATTTGCACTCGGACAGTTGTATGCAATGAGCGAGTTAGGGCAATATTGCCCGCATTGTATGACTGATGGTGCTGCGTATCTGATTGAAAAGTTTGGTAGCAAAGATCAAAAAAAGCGGCTGCTACCGCGACTGGGAGCCAAAAGAGGAGAAGAGTTATTTTCGGGCGCGATGTTTTTGACCGAAAAGTCCGGCGGATCGGATGTGGGAGCAAATCTTTGCACAGCTGAACAAATTGAAGGCAAAAAATATAAACTCAATGGAGAAAAATGGTTTTGCAGTAATGTCAATGCTGATGTGATGATGGTGCTGGCACGTACGGGACCGATTGGTGAGGGTACGCGCGGATTGTCACTGTTTCTTGTTGAAAAACAGTTGTCTGAGGGAGGGCGAAATCCCATGGAAATTATCCGGCTAAAAGAGAAGCTGGGCGTGCGCTCTATGGCTACGGGAGAAGTTAATCTGCATGATACTATTGGCCAGCGGCTGGGTGATGAAGGAGAGGGGTTTAAGGTAATGGTGCAGATGATCAATATATCCCGCAATTATAATTCAGTGGCGGCATTGGCTGGCAATCGCCGTGCTATTATTGAATCCTGGCAATATTTGAACCACCGTAAAACATTTGGCAAAGTAGCAGTAGAACATGCACTCATTAGAGAAAAGTTTTTTGAATTGGGATCTAAATATCTTGCCAACTTTCTGTTGGTCTGGCGTGGTCTGCGGGCCATGGATGCGGCCGAAAGAGGAGACGATACCGAACAGCAGCTGCTCCGTATTATTACCCCCATGGCCAAGTGGTGGTCAGCCCAGCAGTCGGTGTACGGGGTGCGTGAGTGTATGGAGCTGATGGGTGGAAACGGTTACATCGAAGATTTTGTGATGCCCAAACTGCTGCGCGATGTAAATGTGTTACCTATCTGGGAAGGTTCAGGCAATATTATTGTGCTGGATATACTTCGTGCCGCGCAAAAGACTGAGGGCCTTTCGATTATGTTTGCGATGATCCAAGAAGCTGCTCATCAGTCGGAGAAATATGATCAGCTAATCACGGGTAAATTAGCTGAAGCAAAATCTATTTGGAAATCCATCTTAAAAATGGATAACCGTGACAAAATGGAAGCTACTGCTAAGCCATTATTTAAGCAGATAATTATCCTTTTACAGATGGCACTGTTAATTCGGGAAAAAAATGCCGCTGATTCCAGGCGTTTTGATATAGCACTCCGCTATTTTGCCAAGCAGTTCAAATCATCTTTAACCAAACATCAGCCGTTAGATCGTGAACAAGTAGAAGACCTCTTGGCTGGATGTATTAGCCGGCACTAGCGGCTGCACCGCCGCCTGCTGTGCTGGCCGAGGCTCCGGCGACTCCTCCGGCAACACTTCCGAATGAAGCAGTTCCCGTAGCACTTAAGGTAGAAAAAGAGCTGGCAACAGCTGCAGGTGAATTGGTTTGGTTACTAAAGGAAATCCATATAAAAGCAGGTATTTCGCCATCGGGATTGGTAACGATATGTTCTATGTGTTCTTCTTCAAGACCAAAGGCTACACCATAGATAAAATGTCGCCCCAGCTTGTCGGATGAGAGTGAGTAATTACGAGCATTTTCTAATCCCTTTTTATAATTATGCCATTGGTGGTAAGTTTCTTCTCCCTCTGGAGTACGGCGAATCATGCCGAATGACAGGATAAAAGCAATGACGCAGGTAATGACACTTATCAACCCAAGTGGTCCCGCAAAAATAACGGAGGCAATAGCCGGACCCAGCAGGATGAACTGCAGAGCGATATTCCAATATACACCGGTATAACTTTGGGTGTCTATCCAGCCTTTGTCGTAACAGTAATCTTTAAAATTGTTCTTCCAGGATGTATACCATTTCGATAGGTCTGAAGATCCGCCGTCAAACAGTTTGTCCAATTTTTGATCTCCGTCAGCTATTCGCTGTTCAATAAATTTAAGCAGCTGTCGTTCCCATATTTTAAGCTCATCTTTTTCCGGCTGATCGGTACGTTCAATAGAAAAGGTGGGATTATTATCTGACGAAGATCCCTCTTCGGGAGTTTGTTCCTGAATGGTGAAATAGCCCCGGCGCGCCAGATCCAGAACAGTACTCATTAGCAAATTGGCGGTGATGCTTCGATTTTGAAGCAGCCATCCCACAGCGGCCGGTGGTGTATTATCTGGTGCCATAATCGTCTCTTGGGATGAAAATCGTGATGTAGAATGTGGTTTGCCGTATTTATGATACAGGAAGTATAGGATGCCAATACTAAGCAGAGCAATAAAATAGTTAAGTGTTCCCCATAGGTCTGCAAGATAGGCCTCCCGTTTTTTCTCTTCTGCCAGTTGTTGTTGATAGTCTTGCTCTTCCTTTTCTGCTTGTGCAAGCGAAAAGTTGGTGTCGTTAACTGAAATTTTCGATAGGTCGAAGACAACAGTGGGAAATACAGTCCGTACTTTGGCAAAAGTATCCTCATCAATATTAGTAACATTAACAGAAAACCTGCCGTCAGCTTGCTTTATATTTATATTTTGACCAAATCCACGTGACCATGCATATAAGGAATCCGGAGCTACCGTTTGGGGAAGAGAAATAGCAATATCCAGCTGATTTGTTGATTTATCACGGTCGTTGGATAGGTAATTCCAGAAAAATTGCGACCAGTTGGGGCCAATCGTTATTGCCCCTTTTAGGGTGTAGGATATTGTGAAGGTGCGTTTTTCATCTTTGGCATCATAGTACCATTTGAACCGAATGTGATCTTCGTTTCGAGCTACGTTGAATGTACCGTTTTCCTCTGTATTTAGATTGATATAGGAAGTGTCACCTTCCGAAATTTGGATATTAGTAATAGCGGTATAGCCTCGTCTGGGTAGTTTATATTCAGCCCACGAAAATTCCCCGTCAAAGGTATACGTTAAATGTTCGGTGACATGCACATGGCCATTTTCATCAATAGTGACTTCAACTTGTATTTTGGGGATTTCGTATGATTTGGCGGATGATTGTGTAAAGCCAACGATGAGTAGTATAATACTTAACACAAAAGATTTGAACCGCATAGCTGAGAGATTATATGTTCAGGATTAACTACTTTCTACGAGTGATTACTGCGAAAGTTAAGGCATCGGAATTTTAAATGATAATACCTATATTTTTTTTACCTATTTATATAGGTAATGGGCTAATCTAAAAATTTTTCTGTAAGGATTTCCTCCAAAATATATCTTACCTTTAGAATGAAACGATAAAATAAATAAGGAAAACATTATGAGTTCATTAAACAAAGCGATGATTATTGGTCGATTGGGACAAGATCCGGATGTGCGTTACACGCAATCCAATACGGCCGTAGCGAACATGTCAATTGCCACATCTGAGCGATATAAAGATAAACAAGGTGAATGGAAAGAACGCACCGAATGGCACCGCGTAGTAGCGTGGGGACGAACAGCTGAAGTTTGCCAAGAATATCTCAAGAAAGGGTCGCAGGTGTATATCGAGGGTCCTATCCAAACACGTAAGTGGGAAGACAAAGAAGGTCAAACACGCTATACCACTGAAATTAAAGCTCTAACGATGACTATGCTTGACAGCAAAGGCGACGGAGGCGGAGAAGCTAATGTGCCTAATAAGCCTGAAAGTTCTCAGCCGGTTTCGAGCAGTGCAGATCTAGATGATATTGACGATATGGATGATGATCTTCCGTTCTAATCTGCATATGAGATATCTAAAGCGGTAAGGTTTTGGCTTTACCGCTTTATATATTCTATCATCATATCCAATAAGTGTATAGTTTTAAGAAAAACTAGTTTAATATTACCTCATTGGACGATCCAGGCTGTTTATTTCTTTTAGTTGATTTATTGTTCCAAAAGGAAATTGTTCTCTTGGCTATTTCTTCGTTTAGTACTATTGTGTTTGCTGTATTAACAGCTTGTATGGTTTTGGGAATTTCGTTCTCTGCTCTTTTTTCCAGCTCAGAGATCGCATTTCTAACTCTTATTAATCACAATGAACTTTTGTCCGAAGGGAACTCAGCCCAAACATCACACCGCCTTTTGGAACGGATGCTCAAGTATCCCAATCGACTGTTAGCTACTTTACAGATTGGGAATACAACAGCAAATATATTTTCTGCTATTCTTGCTGCAGTACTTACCGGTGAATTAATTGCCGTGTTTGCGTTGCCTGCTATTCCTGTATATATCATCGAAGTTTTGGTGGTTGTTCTTGTGCTTCTTGTTTTAAGTGAGATTACGCCCAAATTAAGCGCCATAGAAAATCCGCTGACTACTGCTCAGCGGAACAGTCTTTTTATTTATCCCTTCTTTGTGATATGTAAACCTCTGGCAATGATTCTTACTACTAGTAGGCTAAACCTGGAGGATCGACTGTCAACAACGGACAGTGAAATGACGACCGAAGAGCTGATAACTATGGCAGAGGTAAGCGAATCAGCAGAGCCAATCAAAAATGAGGAGCGCGAAATTATTGAGAATGTAATTGAATTTGGTAGTACTATTGCCCGCGAAATTATGACCTCCAGGGTTGATATTGCTGCTATTCCAACCGGTAGTTCGTTAGATGAAGTATTAGAATTGATTCGTGGCGAAGGACTTTCGCGGATGCCTATTTACGAGGATAATCTCGACAATATATTGGGGGTTATCCATTCAAAGGATGTGCTGCCGTATATTAATTCTGATATTGAGCGTACTACTATCAACTGGCGAAATATTGCCCGGAAGGCATTGTTTGTACCCGCTACTAAAAAGCTTGATGATCTGCTTCGCGACTTCCAGCAGGAGCGAACACATATTGCCATTGTTGTGGATGAATATGGAGGCACGGAAGGGCTCGTCACGCTTGACGATATTCTCGAAGAGATTGTAGGTGATATTTCGGATGAATATGATGAAGGCGATGATAAGCTTTATACGCGTTTTAAAAGTGGAGTCTATATTTTTGAAGCAGCCATCGATCTTGATGATATGGAAGAGGTGTTGGATTGTTCGTTAACCTCTGAAGATGATGAATATGAAACTTTGGGCGGACTTTTATATCATCTTACCGAACGATTGCCTAATGTGGGAGAACGTATTAATTATCAGAATTTAGAGTGCACCATCCATTCAGTAGAAAATAATCGCGTCAAAAAAGTTCGGGTTAAGGTACAAGATCGTCCCGAACGATCACCAGAAAAAGATTAATCTAAGTATAGTACTTAATTTTAAATGAGCAACTCTTTTGAATCATTAGTCGAAACGGATGTAAACTTAAAGCCTTTTAACACTTTAAATATTTCCGCACGGGCACGTTATTTTGCTTCCATTGAAAATACCGATCAGCTAAAAAAGATATTGAATCATCCAGGTTCATTTGGATTGAGTATTCGCATCATAGGAGGGGGCAGTAATATCCTGTTTGCGGATGATTATGACGGCTTGGTATTACATATCGATATAAAAGGACGAGAGGTTATTGACGAAACGGAGGAGCATGTTTGGCTAAAAGTGGGAGCCGGGGAAAACTGGCATCAGACTGTTCGCTACTGTATTGATAAAGGGTGGGGAGGCATAGAAAATTTATCACTTATTCCCGGAACAGTAGGAGCCGCACCCATCCAAAATATTGGAGCTTACGGGGTAGAACTGGCGGAAGTATTTGAGTGGTTAGAAGGTATGGATATTGAAGGCCGCGCTACCCGCAGGTATGAAAGGGAATTTTGTGAATTTGGATATCGTGACAGCATATTCAAGGGAGAGCTAAAAGGCATTGTTATTGTAACGCAAGTTGTGCTTAAACTTTCCAAAGACCCTGAGCTTAATACTTCGTATGGATCTATTCAATCTGAATTGAAAGATCGAGGTATTACCGATCCTACTATTGAGGATATTAGTGACATTATTATTGATATTCGAAATAGTAAGCTGCCGGATCCTAATACATTAGGTAATGCAGGCAGTTTTTTCAAAAATCCTATTGTAGATGAGGCTCGTTATCAGAAAATTACCGAACAATATCCGGATGCACCGGGCTATCCAATGGAGGATGGGAAAGTAAAAGTTCCGGCGGGCTGGCTGATTGAAGAAGCAGGCTGGAAAGGAAAGGTAGTAGGCAATACCGGAACTTATAAGCAGCAGGCGCTGGTCATTGTCAATCACGGTGGAGCAACGGGAGATGAAATTCTGCAGCTTGCCGATGATATTCAACAATCGGTAGAGGATCTTTTTGGCATTGCGCTGGTCCCAGAAGTGAATATTATTAACTGAATATGAGTCAGACTTCTAAGCAGGCTACGTATTTGACAAAACACCTGTTTGGAGCCGGTATTGAATGCCCACAAAAATTATTTTACTACGCTCGTCAATATCCTCAAAATCAAGGGGCTGTTCCGTTTATTAGACATGCTGTTTTCAACAAACGATTGTTAAAAGCGTTGGTACGGTCGGTCTTTCCTCAAGGAGTATTTGTGAAAGAGGATTCTGTTTCAGCAGCAAATAGTCAAACGAACAAACTGTTGGAGGAAGGGAATAGGACAATATTTGATGCGGTGTTTGCCTACGAAAAAATGATGGCACGCCTTCCCATTGTCCAACGAAAAGATAATGAACTTATCTTATTTCACCTGCAAACCAAAGTTTTCGATTCACAGCATTATAGTCTGACAAATCAGGAAGGAAAAATAAGAGGGAAATGGCAGGATTATCTACTCGATTTTGCTTATCAAGCGTATTTGGTTCAGCAATGGTGGCCGGATATGCAGTTACGGACTATATTGGTGCTGCCCGAAAAGCAAGGTCTTGCGAAAGAAAATTATCTTCCCGGAAAACTTTGGCATTCCGATGATAATAACAACACAGCGGACATTTTACCTGCTAATCAAGAGCTTGTTGCCAAGCAAGATGTAACGGCACTGATTGATAGGGTATGGCATGATGCTTCTTTTGCGGATGAGGTTTTGCCCCGCCCAACATTTAAGGAGACCCTCTATTTTTTGCGCGATCAGTATTTGGGAGGCGAAAAATCCTCTTTTGATATCGGGATGAAGTGCAAAGATTGTGAGTTCAGGATTGACCAAAGTCGTATTAATGAGAAGACGAAAAGTGGGTTTGATGAATGCTGGGTTGCGAAAGCTGGGCTCGAAAGTCCTTCCGAACAGCACGTGTTTGATCTCATCGGTTCGGGTACTAAACAATGGATCGCCAAAGGACATTACAAACAGCAGCAAATTCCGCCGCATGAAGTTATGAGTGTTAAAGATATTACCGGGGAAAATGGTCGTATCAGTCATGCCATGCGTCAGTCACTACAGATACATAAAGCAAAAGGGAATAGCGTTCCCGGAGAAATTATACGCCCACAGCTTATTGAGGAGGTAAACGGGTGGCAATATCCACTGCATTTTTTGGATTTTGAGGCGGGTAATTATGCTGTGCCAATTCGTTCGGGGCGCTCTCCTTACGATTTACTGTTGTTTCAATTTTCATGTCATACGTTGTATAAGGATGGATCATGGAAGCACCATCAGTGGATAGATAACCTGCAAAGTGAGTATGCAAATTATGAGCTTATCCGTCAGCTTATGGAAGTACCTGGAATTAATGCAGGAACAATTATACAATATTCAAATTTTGAACGGCATGCTCTTAAAGCTATTCGCCGTGAGCTGATGCATGAAAGTACTACAATTACAGATGCTGAGAATCTTATCCAGTGGATTGAAGGGATTATCCATCGCAATGATTCATTGCATCATGATCCGCCGTATATCGCTGATCTGAGCCGGCAGGTCAAGCAATTTTACTACAATTGCGAAATGGGGAGCTCGCTGAGTATCAAAGATGTATTGCAGTCGGTGATGAGCTACAGCTCGTTTCTCAAAGAGCAATATTCTCAACCATATAGCAGCTCCAATTTTGACCAGTTTATTTGGTGGCAGGATGATGATACTGGCAATATCCGAAACCCTTATTCATTACTGAGTGAAGCCGGAGATTGGCCCATTCGCCGCGGTGCCGAAGCAATGGTAGTATTTGGGAAACTTATTTCGCGTGAGCTGGCGCCACCGGAGGAACAAAGCATGCGTGAGGCTCTGCTTAAATATTGTGAGCTAGACACGCTGGCAATGCTGATGATTTATCAGCACTGGAAGCATCAGATCAATTAATAAAGAAGTATAGAAGTGATATTTGCAAAGATTTGGAAGAAAGGAATAGGATGAAACTTCTTCGTTTTTATTACATTTAATTATCTTTTGCCTGATATCCTAACAAAATACGCTACTATGAAAACTACTCATTTGCGAAATATTATACTTTTAGTCGTAGTCGGACTTTTTATCAGTTCTTGCGCCGTACAGAGGAGTCCCATTACGGGTAATAAACGAGCATATGGATACAGTTGGGAGAAGGAACTCAAAATTGGGGAACAGTCTGACAAGCAAATCCAGCAGCAGTATGGGGTTTATGGGGATGAGAAGATATCACACTATGTTAATGACATCGGTCAGGAGTTACTTTCTGTTAGCCATATGCGCCGCGAAAATACGTCTGAAAAGTACCGGCAAACTGAATTTACTTTTCGGGTACTAAATAGCCCCATCACGAATGCTTTTGCACTGCCGGGCGGTTATGTATATGTGACGAGAGGAATGCTGGCTCATCTTGAAAATGAAGCACAACTGGCGGTAGTACTGGGACACGAAATTGGTCACGTTGCAGCGCGGCATTCCTCACAGCGTGCCCTAGAGCAGCAAGTGGGACAAATCGCACTCATTGGCGGAGCGGTAGCAGGACAGGAATTGTTGGATGTACCCGCCAAAAATATTTTGGGATTAGGAAGTCAAGCAGCACAGTTTTTATTTCTTAGCTACAGTCGCGATGACGAACGCGAATCGGATCAACTAGGGGTTGAATACGCCGCGATGAAAAATTATGAAGCAGCCAATGGGGCGGGATTTTTTAGTGCGCTAAAACGTATTTCTGCACAATCGGGACAAAGTATTCCCGACTGGCAATCTTCGCACCCCGATCCTGCTGAACGAGCAAATACCATCCCTGATCTTGCCCGGGAATGGCGTGAGAAAGGATATAAGCAAAATATTGAGAACACTGATGAATTTATGAATACCATTGATGGGATGATTTATGGGAATAATCCGCGTAACGGATTTTCTGATGATAACATGTTTTATCATCCCGATCTTGCTTTTCAGTTTAGTGTTCCGTCCAACTGGAAGGTACAAAATCAGCCTTCGCAAGTAGCTGTTTTTAATGAACAGCAAGATGCTGTAACGGTGATGAAAATCGACGACAAAAGCAGTACACCCAAGGCATCGGTATCCAATGTTATTAACCAAGAGGAGTTTCGTATGCAGTCACAGAACGAAGTGCGGCATAACGGACTCAATGGATTTGAAGCAACAGCTACCGCCATGACTAAAGACAGTACCCAGTATAAATTTTATTTGTATGCTGTGTCGTATAATAGCGATATTTATCAGTTTACCTCGTATAGTGTGGCGGATAAATTTTCGAACTATAGCAGGTACTTTCGCCAGACTAGTAATTCTTTTGCTGAGCTTAACGACCAGCAAATTCTTGATATCAAACCGACACGCTTAGAAGTACGAAAGACTGACCGTTCAGCTCCATTTTCGTCTTTTTTACCTTCAAATTTTCCGATGGATATTACTGCAGAAGATGTGGCCATTCTTAATCAAGTACAGCTGGATGAGACCATTGAGGCCGGTAGCTGGATTAAAATTCCGAGACAGTAATTTGATGAAGTGAGGGGGCGAGCAATAAAATCAGAACATTTTCACTCATTTACTTCTTACTTTTACAGAAATATGCAATATCTTTGGGCAAATCTTCCATTTAATAAAATTATAAAAATTATTTCATGATTGAGCGATATTCCCGCAAAGAGATGGCCGATATTTGGTCACTGGAGAATCAATTTCAGGCTTGGCTTGAGGTAGAACTGGCCGCCTGCAATGCCTGGAGTAAACTGGGTAAAATTCCTAAAGAAGATGTCGAAAAATTATACAAGAAGGCTAATTTCGATGTTGATCGTATCAAAGAGATTGAAAAGCAGACACGTCACGATGTTGTAGCCTTTACACGTTCAGTTTCGGAGTCGCTCGGTGAAGAAAAGAAGTGGGTACATTATGGATTAACCTCTACTGATGTAGTGGATACAGCCAACGGCTATCGTCTGAAGCAGGCCAATAAAATTCTGCGAAAAGAAATCCAGCATATTATAGACGTCTTGGCTGAAAAAGCAAAGAAGCACAAGTTTACAGTGATGATGGGACGTACTCACGGTGTGCATGCCGAGCCTACTACTTTTGGACTAAAGTGTGCGCTATGGTATGCTGAGATGAAGCGTAATCAAGAACGTTTTGAGAAAGCGGCTGACGCTGTTGAGTTTGGCAAAATGAGTGGTTCGGTTGGAACCTTTGCCAATATACCACCGGAAGTAGAGTCCTCCGTTTGTGAAGAGCTGGGACTAACACCTGCGCCTATATCTACGCAAACTCTCCAGCGCGACCGCCATGCTGATTACCTTTCCACGTTGGCGCTGATAGGCTCCACGATGGAAAAAATGGCCGTTGAAATTCGACACTTGCAGCGTAGCGAGGTTCGCGAAGCAGAGGAATTTTTCCGTGAGGGACAAAAAGGATCCTCCTCGATGCCGCATAAGCGAAATCCGGTAAGCTCGGAAAATATTTCGGGCTGCTCGCGGTTGTTACGTGGCTACATGATGTCGGCTTACGAAAATATTCCGCTATGGCATGAACGCGATATTTCGCATTCATCGGTAGAACGGGTGATCCTGCCAGATGCTACTATCTTGTTAGATTATATGCTGAATCGCTTTTCGGGAGTTGTCGAAAAGCTGACGATCTACGAGGATAATATGGAAGAGAATATTTTTAAAACATATGGACTCACCTTTTCACAAAGGTTACTGCACATGCTTATTGACGAAGGAGGGATGTCCCGTGAAAAAGCATATGATACTGTCCAACCGTTGGCTATGCAGTCCTGGAATGAAAAGAAAATGTTCCGTGACCTTGTTGAAGCAGACGAAACGGTACAGGAATACTTGACTAAAGAAAATATTGATGAAGCCTTTGATCTGGATCACCATACGAGAAACGTCGAGCAGATTTTTGAACGCGTAGGATTAGAATAAAAGTAGAACACAGCATATTCAGTTACGAATTAACACCAATGGAGCGTTCCCCGTATATTCGTAGGAATCAGCTTTATCAGTGTTCTTATGGTTAGCGAAACAATGACAAATTGGTCCAATTTTATATTTTCTGATGATATTGTTTTCGAAGAAAAAGTCTACCGGCTCTTTAAATACCAGCTCGAGTATAATCCGGTTTATCAGCGATATTATGAGGCATTAGGTCAATTTCCGGATAAAGATTTATGTCATCCTGAATATTGTGCTGATTTTAACTCAATATCTCAGAATGACATCACAAAGATACCGCTTTTACCCATTAAGGCTTTTAAAGATACCATCGTTACTACGCAGCCCGATCAAGAAGCTGACCTGACTTTCAAAAGTAGTGGTACTTCTGGTATGCAGCGTAGTGTACACAAAGTGGTTGATGAAGAGCTATATAAGCAATCGCTCCTAGAGGGATTTAAGCAATTTTATGGCTTAGATAATACTGTCATTTGGGGCTATACGCCCGGTTATGCTGATAATTCGCACTCTTCATTGATTTATATGATTCAGCAGCTTATAAATGAGGATGACAGCGGGCTCAGTTGTTTTTTGCCGCTGGATGAGCCACTGGATAAAGATGCTGTTGAAAAGGTGAGGGAAAGTGGCAGGCAACTGATTCTCTTTGGAGCTGCTTTTGGACTGCTTGATCTGTTAGAAACCAACAAAGTCACGCTGCCGTCTAACAGTATTGTTATTGAGACCGGGGGTATGAAAACACACCGGCGCGAAATATCCAGAAAGCAGATGCATCAGAAACTGTCAGAAGGATTTGGGTTAGATGATAGCCGTATCCACTCGGAATATGGAATGGCCGAGCTGCTTAGTCAGGCATACACTACCGGCGGGCAATGGTTTCACACCGTACCCTGGATGCAGGTGCAGATCCGAAATCCCGAAAATCCTGCCGAAGTGCTGCCCCCACATAAAGAGGGACTTATCGGAATTATTGACTTGGCCAATGTATATAGCTGCCCGTTCTTATTGACGGGTGATAAAGGGTTGAGGGATAGAAAGGGACGATTCAAAGTGATGGGACGGTGGAATCCCAAAGACTTACGGGGTTGTAACTTTTTAATTTACGAGGATTAAGAAAATCCGTAGAGTTTAAAGCGAAAAGATTAGTTGATGGAGGAGCTTAAATTACGAATAAATACGCTGCTGAAGGCCACAGAAAACTGGCTTAATGGTGATAATCATTATCTGATGGATGCCATCGATCGCACGGTACGAGAAGGATACTTCAGTTTTGAGGATACGCAATATGCTATTCGAGCAATTAAGGAAGGTATCACAAAAAGCAGGATAGAGGAGTGGTGTGAACGGGCGGAGATCAATGATGGGACAGATGCATCCGGACAAAATGTATTATGTTTGCATGCGGGTAACCTGCCGCTTGTGGGGTTTCAGGATGCTTTTGCAACGCTCCTGAGCGGTGCGCGATATACGGGAAAAATTTCGAAGAAAGATCCATATTTGTTGCCTACCTTTTTAAATGAGGTAAAGAAGACAGAGTTGTGGACGGATATGGATGTGCAGTGGACCCACCGCCTTGATGATTTTGAGGGTATGCGTCACGATGCGATCTTATTTGCAGGGTCAGAATCATCAGTGCCGAGTGTTAAAAAGGCCATTGAAGAATATAATCTTGCCAAACAGGATGGGCGGTATCTTATCCGTACGGCTCATTTTTCGATAGCCTATCTGGATCAAAAAGATGATCAGACAATGCAGGATCTGGCAGAAGCAATATTAAGATATGGAGGTAAGGGATGTCGTTCTGCAGCTATTGTAGTTTCTCCTTATGGATTGGATGAGATGAAGTCTGATCTGGTCGATTTCGCCCGCTCATTTTGGCAAGAAAATCCGCAGCATCTAGAGCCTTCGCCAAAATTGAGGCAGCAGTATGCCTATAACGAAGCGGTGGGACGGACGCAGTGCTGGTTTGACTATTTTTTAGTGCAAGAGGATGGGCTGGAACTGGATCAGGACTTTGTGTGCTACTGGGTGCAGGGTGACGAGCAGACCGTGGCTGATTTGGCCGAGATGTATGGTCAGCAGTTACAAAGTATTTATGTGACACAATCTGATAATAAAATTCCGGACTGGCAAGAGCGTACAGAATTACTTGCTAATGCTCAGCAGCCGCCCATCCATTGGCAACCGGACAGCGTTGATACTCTGGCGTGGTTAAAAGATTAGAAGTTAATAATGTGATTGTTAAAAATATGCTATTATCGCATATTTGAGACTTCTGGAAAGTCGAGGCTGATGCTATTCATCTTTGGCAATTCTAAGATAGAAGACACAATAATTTAAGCTAGATTTTTTTGTCATGACTCAACAGAAAATGATTCTGGATCTCTCAGAGATCAGTTTGGATATGGTAGGAGAAGTCGGTGGAAAAAATGCTTCACTCGGTGAAATGATCGGAAATTTATCGGATCGTGGTATTAACGTGCCTGACGGTTTTGCGGTTACAGTGCATGCCTATGATCGCTACATGGAAGCCAACGATCTCACTGAGCGAATTCAGTCATTAATTGATGATCTGAACGTGGATGATCTCGTCCAGTTGCGGAAAACAGGTACTGAAATCCGGCAAATAATTATGGACGGGAATTTCCCCGACGACCTGTTGCAGACGATTGAAGATCGTTATGAAGAACTTTCGCTAGAATATGGCAAGGAGGCTACGGATGTAGCAGTTCGTTCGTCGGCTACCACCGAAGATTTACCTGATGCCTCTTTTGCCGGTCAGCAGGATTCTTTCCTTAATGTCCGCGGACATAATAATGTCATAAACTCTATTAAGGCATGTTTTGCATCACTCTTTACCGATCGTGCCATATCTTATCGGGAGTCGGCAGGGTTTAATCACATGGAGGCCAAACTTTCAGTGGCGGTCCAAAAAATGGCACGCTCTGATCTGGGCGCCTCCGGCGTTTCTTTTTCTATTGATCCTGAGAGTGGCTTCGACAATGCGGTAATTATTAATGGTACATTTGGATTAGGGGAACTGTTGGTGCAGGGAGAAATATCGCCCGACGAATTTATTGTGTTTAAACCTACCTTGGCCGAAGGAAAAGATGCCATTATTGAGAAAAAGCTGGGTAACAAAACACACAAGCTGGCTTATGGACATAAACCTAATGAGCTTACGAAGAAACTGAGCCTTGAAGAATCACAGCAAAAATCATTTTGTCTGACGGATGAGCAAGCCCTGCAGCTTGCCCGTTGGGTAGTCGAAATAGAGGAGTACTATTCTGAGCGAAATGGTCGCTGGACTCCTGTAGATGTGGAATGGGCTTATGATGGTCTTTCGGAAGAATTGTTCATTGTTCAGGCTAGGCCAGAGACCGTTCACGCGAATCAAAGTCCAGATACCCTAAAAGAATTTAATATAGCGGATGACAATCGCCACGAGCGTCTTATCTTCGAAGGTATTGCCGTGGGAGACCGTATTGGGCTGGGTAAGGTTAATCTGATCCACACCCTGGACGGACGCGACGGCTCTGCTGATGAAGCTGATTTTGAAGAAGGACAAGTACTTGTTACCGAGATGACGGATCCCGACTGGGAGCCACTAATGAAAAAAGCATCAGCTATTATCACTAACAAGGGAGGACGCACTTGCCACGCTGCTATTGTGGCACGTGAACTGGGCATTCCCGCCATTGTGGGCTCCGAACAGGCTACACATATTCTTAGTGACGAGCAAGAAGTTACTGTTTCATGTGCAGAGGGGAGTACCGGTAAAATTTATGAGGGACTCGTACAATATGAGGAAGTTGACCATCAGATTTCACAGTTGCCTCAAACAGAGACGCCCATCATGCTGAATGTAGCTTCCCCAGATATGGCCTTTAAATTTAGCAAGGTGCCTAATTCTGGTGTAGGATTGGCACGCGAAGAGTTTATCATCAATAATTATATTCACGCGCACCCGCTGGCCCTGTTGCATCACCGAGAAATTGGCGACGAAGAGCTGACGGAGCAGATTAATGAGATTACCTATGCTTATGATGATGAAGCTGATTTCTTTATTAAAAAACTATCGTATGGTATTGCCCATATTGGTGCAGCTTTTTATCCCAACCGGGTAATTGTGCGCTTTTCAGATTTTAAATCCAATGAATATAGAAATCTCGTCGGCGGAAAATACTACGAGCCGGAAGAAGAAAACCCTATGATAGGTTGGCGGGGTGCTTCGCGCTACTACTCGGATAAATACAAAGAGGCCTTTGGTCTTGAGTGCGAAGCTATTAAGCGTGTACGCGATGTGTATGGGCTGACGAACGTTACTGTGATGATCCCATTTTGTCGTACAGTCGAAGAGCTACAGAAGGTACTGGCAACTATGGAAGAGTTTGGTCTTAAACGTGGCGAGAATGGGTTGGAAGTGTATCTGATGGCCGAAACGCCCTCAAATATTATGTTGGCTGATCAATTTGCCAAATACATTGACGGATTTTCGATAGGATCCAATGATCTTACGCAGCTTACACTCGGTCTCGATCGGGATTCGTCGCTCGTTTCACACATATATGATGAGCGCAATGATGCAGTTAAACGAATGATTTTATTGTTACTGGAAAAAGCAAAGGCCGCAGGCGTCAAAGTGGGAATCTGTGGTCAGGGGCCATCTGACTTTCCCGATTTTGCCGAGTTCTTGGTAGCCAACGGCATTGATACTATTTCTGTTACTCCGGATTCTATGTTTAAAACGCTACATTCTATTAGTGAGCTGGAAGCATCGATGAAAGAATAATTATGGGAATGTCTGCGATCGTTAGTATTTAGTCTCAGTTCTCCTCAATAGGCGATACTGGCAGTCATAAGTTTTTTGCTGGGGGTGATTTATATTTCAGATTTGTTTCAATCCCATTACAATCATCCTACAAACGACCCTAAATTTTACTTATCTTTGGCAACTTAAATAGAACGCAGATAATGAGGAATAAGCTGATGGTCGCAGAAAAAATCTTCTGTGAAGTTTTTTTCAGTTTCATTCGTGTTCTATTATCAGAGTTAACAATAACTAAGTTTAGCAGTAACTGAATGAGCTCGTATAATCCCGATAAAATAGAATCAAAATGGCAGCAGTACTGGCAAAACAATAAGACATTTAAAACGCCGGAAAATCACGACAAGCCCAAATATTACGCCCTCGATATGTTTCCGTATCCCAGCGGTTCGGGGCTGCATGTGGGGCATCCGGAAGGATACACAGCTACTGATATTCTGGCTCGCTACAAACGGATGAATGGGTTTAATGTGCTACATCCCATCGGATGGGACGCCTTTGGACTGCCGGCAGAAAATTATGCCGTTAAAACGGGTACACATCCGCGGGAGACAACCAAAGAAAATATTAATCGATTTCGGGAACAGCTACAGTCGCTGGGCTTCAGTTACGACTGGGATCGCGAAGTTAATACTACCGATCCGGATTATTATAAATGGACACAATGGATCTTTCTCAAACTCTATGACAAAGGATTGGCCTACGAAGATGACGTACCCGTAAACTGGTGTCCCGAGCTCGGCACCGTATTGGCCAACGAAGAAGTGATCGACGGCAAAAGCGAAGTAGGAGGACATCCTGTCGTCAAGAAGCCGATGCGTCAGTGGGTATTGAAGATTACTGAATATGCGGATCGCCTTCTCGAAGGGCTTGAGGACCTCGATTGGCCCGAATCTACCAAGAAAATGCAGCGAGACTGGATTGGAAAGTCCATTGGGGCTGATATCGATTTTGAGGTTGCTGGTTATGACCAAGATGTCCGCGTTTTTACCACGCGTCCCGATACTATTTTCGGAGCTACCTATATGGTGCTGGCGCCCGAGCACGATCTTGTGGATACCATCACAACTGAAGATCAGAAAGAAGCCGTAGAGGAGTATCAGGAAGAAGCAGCACGAAAGTCTGATCTCGAGCGTACTGAACTCAGTGATGAAAAGAGTGGGGTATTTACCGGCGCCTATGCTATTAATCCGGTGAATGGCAAAGAAATTCCCATTTGGGTTGCGGATTATGTGTTGGCAACCTACGGTACGGGGGCGATTATGGCAGTGCCGGGGCAGGACGAGCGCGACTGGGAGTTTGCCGAAAAGTTTGACCTGGATATTATCCGTACGGTGCAGCCACCCGAAGATTTTGAGGGCAAGGCCTATACCGGCGAAGGGCAGGTGATAAACAGTGATTTTTTGAATGAATTGAATATAGAAGAAGCCAAAGAAACTATTATCGATTGGCTGGAAGAACATGATGCCGGTAAGGAAGCGGTTAATTACAAGCTCCGGGACTGGTTGTTTTCTCGTCAGCGGTATTGGGGCGAACCGTTCCCGATTATTCATGTGGATGGTGAACCCAAGCCACTGAGCGAAGATGATTTACCGCTCACACTACCTGAAATGGATGATTTTGAACCCACTGATGATGGAAGTCCGCCATTAGCTAAAGCAACTGATTGGGTGAAGACGACTGATCCTGAAACAGGAAAGGAAGCTCGTCGTGAAACCAATACTATGCCGCAGTGGGCGGGCTCGTGCTGGTATTACCTGCGTTATTGTAGTCCTAATTTTGAGAATGGACCCGTGGATCCCGAAGAAGATGATTACTGGATGCCGGTGGATATGTACGTAGGCGGGGCCGAGCACAGCGTGTTGCACCTGTTATATGCACGATTTTGGCATAAGGTGTTGTACGATTGTGGCGTAGTTTCTACGAAAGAGCCCTTCCAGCGACTGGTACACCAAGGCATGATCTTAGGTGAGATGGAATATACCGGCTATAAAAAAGACGGGGAATGGATTTCATCAGACAAAGTTGATGATACTGATGGTTTGAGCCGGCAGAAACTGTCTAAGGATCAGGTAGAAAAGCAGGATGATTATTTTGTGTTACAGGGTACCGATATTCGCGTGGATGCCAAGGCACATAAGATGTCTAAGTCGCGTGGAAATGTCGTAAATCCGGATGATATTATTGATGAGTATGGCGCTGATTCCATGCGCTTGTACGAAATGTTTATGGGACCCTTAGAACAGGTGAAACCGTGGAGTACTGATGATGTAGATGGCGTATATCGCTTTTTAGGACGTGTTTGGCGGCTTATTGTAGATAAAGAAAGTGGTGAACTTAATAATTCTGTGACTGAGGCGGAGCCAACCAGCGAGCAGTTAAAAACACTGCATGAGTGCATCAAAAAGGTGACGAATGATGTAGAAGGGCTCGATTTTAACACTGCCATTTCGGCTATGATGATTTTCGTGAATGAAGCAAACAAATGGGAGGAACATCCCAAAGTAGTTCTCAACGACTTTGTGAAATTGCTGTCGCCTTTTGCTCCGCATATTGCGGAAGAACTTTGGCAAAGGCTGGGTCATGATGATAGTATTGCCTATGCCGATTGGCCGGAGTTTAACGAAGAATTTTTGATTTCTGACACTCAGTTGTATCCCATACAAGTGAATGGTAAAGTGCGAGGAGAAATTCATGTCCCGCGGGACAAAGCTACTGATAAGGAGCATGTTCTTGCCGAGGCCAAATCCGAAGAAAACGTACAAAAGTATCTGGAAAAAGGGGAGTTGGTAAAAGAAATCTTTGTACCCGAACGCATTGTAAATCTTGTGGTTAAATAAATAATCATTAAACAATGTCATTCTGAATCTCCCAAAATTAGAGCCTTGTTCAAGTGTTAGAGGGTACTTTATTTTCCTCTTTAATGCAGAATTGCTTTTTTCAAGAAAATAAACTGTAACAATTTTTTGCCCATGGTGTATTCCATATTAATTTTATTCATCGGGTTGCTGCTTGTAGTTTATTTTTCCGAAAAGCTGGTTGAATCAACAGTTGGCACTTCTATGGGGTTTGGTATATCCGCTTTTCTCATCAGCGTGATATTTATTGGGTTTGATCCCGAGAATTTGGGTCTGGGTGCTGTGGCATCATACCATGATGTTACCGGTATTGCGATTGGTACTATTATCGGTTCTGCAATGGTTGCTATTGCACTGGCGCTGGGTATTACAGCTATTATTGTGCCGCTAAAATTTGATGAAGTTCCTGCGCAGATTCCCATTGTACAAGTAGGGGCGGTCATTTTATTCGGGATTCTCAGCTTTGATGGAATGGTATCACGCATCGACGGTGCACTATTGCTGGCGGCCTACGGTGGTATTGTTTGGTATCTGATTGATCTCAGTAAAAGAGGATTAGATATCAGGGCAGCAGGAGAAGTAGCTGAGGAGCTGGAAGAGGGTAGGGGATTTAGCCGTTGGCAGGCACTGGCACTATTGGTTGTATCGCTGGTCGCCATCCTGATTGGCAGTGAGATGATTATATCCTCATCTAAGGAAATAATGGCAGGTCTGGGGATTTCGGATACGGTGTTTGGGATTACGATTTTGGCCCTGTTAGTAAGTATAGAAGAACTGGCCCGCGAGCTGCCGGCAGCTTTAAAGGGACGTCCCGATATAACAGTGGGCAATGTAGTAGGATCAGTACTGGCTTTTTTTCTTTTCAATACCGGGATCATTGCTCTTGTCAATCCCATCCCCATTAGTGCAGAAGTGTTTAACTTTTACCTGCCCATAAGTTTAGCTGCGGTATTGTTTATTACTTCACTGATGATTCGCAAATCTATTCCACGGTGGGCGGGTGCACTGTTAGTATTAACCTACATAGGATTTTTTAGCTGGGGATTTTGGGATATGATACTTTGATTTTTTACCACACTCTTTTAATCGTTCGCGGTTGAAATTTTTTAAAGCATATCCTTACTAGATACAATTTCTTGAAAGAAATTGATGTCTTCTTTATTATCTAGGATAGATGGCAATTTTCCCTGAGCATTGAGCTTGCCGTTTTGCTTTAGCCACTGATTGATCTGCTGTTGAGATATTTGATGCACTTCCGGCATATCTAGTGCATCACTTTCTCTGCGGATGGCATAGTGCCGATTCATCGATTGTAGCTTCTTATCAATGTGTTTAGCCAATTGTGTCAGTCTCTTCGAAGCGTTGTTGCCCTTTACCTGTACAAACCATTGGTGTTTAGGGATTGACTGTGCATCAACTAACAATGAACCTACAGTAAAAGTACCTGCCTCGATATTGAGATGAGACGAGGCTTGTTGCAGGGCGCGATCTAATTCATAGGCGTGTATCGCTTCCCCATAATCATCAAGAATGCTGCTTACTCGGCCCATTACCTGAATACGTGGAGGATTTGTTTGAGTGAAGCGGATAATATCATTCAATGGGTAGCGCCACAATCCGGCACTGGTGGTAACGAGCATAGCATAAGGCGTGTCGATTTCAACTTGCCAAAGGGGTACTGCCTTTTGAATAAAGGCTGAATCTTCATCGGGTAGTGGATTAGGAATAAACTCATAGAAGATGTTATTGTCGATGACCAGCTTCATGTCAGAGCGTTGCAGATCATCGGTAAAAGCAAAATAACCCTCTGAAGCACCGTATGTTTCAATAAAATCGACGTCGGTATCTCCAATTAAAAGCTGCAGCTGATTGTGATAGTGAGCCAGTTTAACGCCTCCACAAACAAGCAGCTGTAAGTTTGGCCAGACCTGCCGGATATCTTGAGCTCCGGTTTGTTCAAGTACCCGCTGAAAGATGGTTAGTATCCAGCTTGGTGCGGCCGTTATGACCCTAAGATCACTGTTTATAGATTTTTGTACGGCATAATCAATCTTTTTGTCGAAGGAGAGGCCAATTAATTCATCAACAGAAATAAGCTGAAACGCCGAAAGCCACCACGGTGTTTTTCGGGCAGTGAAGGAGCTTATCTCTCCGATTTCCATATCTCCCTTTTGTTCATTATTGCCCGGCAGGCTCAGATGTTTACCCCAGAGATTAAAAATATTGGGTCGCTGTTTGAGATAGCTTTGCACCACATTCCGCATAAACTGTTGATCTGCGTCCAGCCGTTTGTTAGTGAGGGGTAGATGTTTACCGGCTCCAGAAGTACCCGCAGAGACAGCAAATTTATTGACAGCGCCGGGCCAGAGCAGGTCTTTGGCGCCTTTCTTAAGTCGGGTAATCTGGTCAGTGATATTATTATACGAAGAGATAGGTACTTCCCGACGAAACTCCTCGTACTGCTTTAGCTGTTCAAAGTTGTGGTTTTTGCCGAACTCAGTTACAGCGGCGTCATGTATAAGTTTAAGGAGTTCATTCTCTTGTTTGGTACGAATACTCAATGGCAAGTAATATTAGAATCAAAAGTTATGACCCAAATATAAAAAAGCCCCGAAATAATTCGGGGCTTGGACAAAAATGAATAACAAAAATATTATCGTTCCTCAAGAGGTACCCAATCGCGGTGTTTGTCACCAATAAACAGGGCACGGGGACGAACAAGGCGGTTATTTTCAGCCTGTTCAATGTAGTGGCCCGTCCATCCGGAAACGCGACTCATTGAGAATATACAGGTAAATAAATCAGGTTTAATACCCATGGAGTAATAAACAGTAGCCGAGAAGAAATCTACATTGGGATCAATATCCTTCTCATCTTTCATAGTTCTTAAGATAGCCTCTGACCATTTATTGAGCTCTTTATGGCCTGTTTCTTCGGAAAGCTTTTTGGACATGCTGCGCAAGATACGTGCCCGTGGGTCCATGGTTTTATATACCCGGTGACCAAATCCCATAACTTTTTCTTTGCGTTCCAGCCGTCCTTTGACGTATTCAACAGGGTCAGCATCTTTCTCATCAATATCCAGCAGCATATTCATAACCTGCTGATTGGCTCCGCCATGTAACGGACCTTTGAGAGCGCCGATAGCTCCAGTAACGGAAGAATACATATCAGATTCAGTAGAGCAAATCGCGCGGTTGGTGAAGGTAGAGGCATTCATGCCGTGCTCTGCGTGTAAGATCAGGCAAAGATCCATGGTTTTTTCAGCCTGCTCTCCGGGTTCCTCATCATTGAGCATATATAAAAAGTTGTAAGCTGTACTTTTTTCATCAAGAGGCTCAACAATATTTTTATCATTACGGCTACGATCAAAGGCGGCAATGATAGTAGGCATTTTTGCAGTGATGGAAATGGCTTTATTAATGCGAAACTCCTCACTGCTATCTGCTTGTACTTCATGAAAATCACCAAGCATAGAAATAGCCGTTCTGAGAACAGCCATGGGTTCGGCATTTTTGGAGGTGCTTTTTAAGTAGGTAAGTACCGGTTCTGGCAGTGAACGGCTATTCTGCAGTTTTGTATTAAGCTCATCCAGTTCTGATTGGTTAGGCAGCCGATCATTCCAGAGTAAAAAACATACCTCCTCGAAGCTGGCTTTTTCAGCCAGTGTATCAATGTCGTATCCGGCATAGATTAGTTCGCCCTTTTGTCCGTCGATAAAACTTTTATTGGTAGTAAAGGCTACAATGCCAGCGAGTCCCTTGTTGATATGTGGATATTCATCTAAGTTAATATCTGTATTTACATTCTCAGCCATTCTGTACTCCGAAATTTAGATTGGATAAAACAATTCATGGGTTTAAATATAATCTATAGCGATAAAAAAATCAGCTTTTGATTTAAAGTTATTTCCCTTTCACTGATTGTGAAACTATGTAACGTAGATTAGGTTAACAGCGTTTACTTTAATTAAAAAAAGTTCTGTTGTGTTGTTGATTATTTGGAGTGATTTTTGGCAGTATTCCAGTGGTCGTCCATCTCTTCGAGGGTAGCGTCAGAAATGCTTTTCCCTTGGTCATTAAGCTGTTCTTCAATAAATTGGAATCGCTGAATAAATTTTCTATTAGTTTGGCGTAGGCTGTCTTCGGCATTTAGGTCAAAAAAGCGTCCCGCATTAACCAGTGAAAAAAGTAGGTCTCCAAATTCTTTTTGGGTTTGCTTTTGATCTCCTTCTTCAAGGGCATCGCGGAGTTCTTGCAGTTCTTCTTCCAGCTTATCCCATACTTGGTTAAACTCAGGCCAATCAAAACCTACATTAGCGGCTTTTTCCTGCATCCGCTGGGCGCGAATAAGGCCAGGCAGTTGCTTGGGAATACCGTCAAGAATCGACTCTTTCCCTTCCTTAAGTTTGATATTTTCCCAGTTTTCTGCCACCTGTTCTTCGTCTTCGGCTTCTTTATCACCAAATACATGCGGGTGTCGCCGGATCAATTTTTCCTGGATAGAATAGATAACATCATCAATTGTGAAAGTGTCCGACTCATCAGCCATCCGGCTGTGGAAGACCACGTGCAGTAGTACATCACCGAGCTCTTTTTTGAGGTCATTAAAATCGCCGGTGTCAATAGCCTCAACGGCCTCATATGCTTCTTCAATCAGATTATCCTTAATACTTTCGTGAGTTTGTTTGCGATCCCATGGACATTCTTTGCGCAGGATCTGTACTATATCAACTAGATCTTTAAATTCTTTTGTCGGTGTTCTGCTCTTAGCCATATTGAATTAAAGATGAAAATTAGGAATTGAGAGTTTTGCTCACTGTTTATTTTAGACTGTTATTGCTAACTGAGAATCACTTTTAAGTTTTTCGTTTTTTCTTTTTTGCAGCAGGAAAGAGAATGTTGTTAAGGATAAGCCGATATCCGGGACTGCTGGGATGGAGACTTAAATCCGTAGGAGGGTCATTAACGCGATGTGTATAGTCCTCGGGATCATGACCGGCGTAAAAGGTAAAAGTACCGCGCCCGTAGTTGCCGTGGACATATTTGACCATATCACGACCCGGACTTTCACCCAGAATAACAACCGACTCTTTAACTTTGTCCTTTTGAAAAGCAGTAGTCTGACCGTAGAATCCGCGAATGCTGCTTACGTGATTTTGGGTAAGCATTGTCGGTACCGGATCCCACTTAGCCGAGAATTCAAAGAGCGTAAAAAAGTCTAGCGATCGGTCCACTTTATCAAGTTGTATTGGTACATCAATATTTGCGTGTTCATATTCCGATGGATTTTTACTGATGGTAAAGTCTGTGAATGCCAGGGTATTATCAAAGTTGAGCTTTTGCTGAGCATTTGGATCCATCGGGTCGCCGTCAAAGGGTTGGGGAGCGATATCTACATCTTGTGCAGCAAGGGCTATATCGAAGGTATCGGTGCCCGAACACATTGAGAACATAAAGCCGCCGTTGGAAATATATTTTTTGATGTTAGCTGCCACAGCTTTCTTTTCATTGCTCACCTTTTGATATCCTAGTTCATGGGCCAGTGATTTTGCTTGTTTTACTTGATTAATATACCACGGCTGATTGCGCGATGATCCCCAGAACTTGCCGTATTGACCGGTAAAATCCTCGTGATGCAGATGCAGCCAGTCGTACTTTGAGAGTTCACCATTAAGTACCTCCGGATCCCAAACTTTGTTATATTCTATCCCGGCATAGTTGAGAACCAGTGTGACTGCATCATCCCAGGGCATAGCCTGCTTAGGAGTATAGACGGCAATTTTAGGTGCTTTATCTAAATTAATGACCGAAGTATTAGCATCCTGCTGTTGGACATCTGCAATAATATCAGCTGCCTGTGAAGCTGATATCGCCTTTGCTTTCACGTTTTTGAGTCGGCACTTTCGCATCAGCTCATCAGAATATGCCGTCATAAAGCTACCTCCTTGGTAGTTTAATAGCCATTTCGATGAGTTACCGTCCTGTAAATTATTAAAGATGATGCCGTATGCCTTCAAATGGTCGGTTTGGGAGGCATTCATTGGAATAAGCAGTTGCTTTTGAGCTACTGCACCAGTGCTAAGTATCAAAGAGAGAAAAAGTAACGTAAGAGTGCGAAACATTATATCAGGTTTGAATATTTTGCAATTCGTTAATTCGCTGGCGTACAAAAGAAGCGTAAAATCCATCGGGATAATTCAGGATAATATCTTCATAAATATTGATTACTGCATCCACTGACTGTGGTAGTTGGGAGGAATCATTTTTTGGTACTTCCGGAGATATTGATTCAGTATTGACAAACTGATCTGCAATGCGTGCCTTTTCCCAAAGCAATCGTTCATGAAGAGGAGAAGCCGCTCCGCGCTGCTTAAGATACGAGGTTAGCTCCTTATAAATAGCTGTGACATTATTACCATTTTTGTGTTTACTCCAAATTAGTAAAGCATTATCGGCCAGTGGATTTGGGGTCTCAGTGTGAAATACCTCCTGAAGTTTATTTTTGCCAAGCTGATCTTTGCCCTGCGAAAAATATTCCACGGCCTTGGCAAGAGGCGCCAGTTGTTGACCGGTGCTGTCAGCTTGCAGTCCATCTTGTATCCACATGCGAAGCTGCACGGCATCATTTGCAAAATAGGAAGTATGTTGGCGTTCCAGGGCGTTAAGCTGAATTTTAGCAAATTCATAATCCCCGGAATAAAAATCAGCTAGTGCGGTATAATAACGACTTTTTTCAGCCAGGGCACCAGTTTCTGTTTCTTTGGTACTTTGGGTAAAAGCAATGCGTGCCCGCGTGTGTTCATTGTTATAAAGATGCAGGCGTCCTTTTATAAAATATATTTGAGCCTGTACCTTTTTACTGGACTGTTTACGCAATTCTTTGAGATATTTCGAAGCTTCTTTTGGCTGATGGAAGACATCTAAAGCCATCTCGGAGAGGGCGATTAAGACCTCATTAAGTTGACGATAATTAGGATTCTGTTGCCTAATTTGCAGGAGTTTTTCTCGTGCTTTCTGATAGAGCTCATCTTTTTTAGGAGAGAGTGAAAGATTATAGTTTTCCAGATAGCTAGCCCATCTCCGATAAACTGAAGCAAGTTCTTCCATACACTGGTACTTCAGAGAGCTATTATTATTTTCGATATAATATGAATAGGCACGTTCAGCCAGTGTAAACTCATTAGCCGCTAGCAGTCTGTCGGCTAGGTTGTATAAAATGTATGTTGTTTGGTCAGATTGTGATTCAACATTCTGCGCCGTCACCAGTGCTCGCTGATACAGCTTGCGTTCCATGAGTAGCCAAACTTCAAGCTGTTGCAAATTTATGGATTGTGGATGGGCAGGAGAGAGGTCATCCAGGAAATCAGAAATTTCGAGGATAGCCACATCATAAACTTGATTATCGCGGAACCGTAAAAGTTGCCGTTGAACATAAGAAACCGATCGATTATTCGATTTTACGAGCTGCAGGTATTCATTTATTGCTTTGGAATATTCGCCTGCTTGTAAATATGTATCGGCAAGCTGGGCAGATATAGATGAGGATGCAGAAAACTCCCGCCGAATCTTTTGATATACTGCTATTGCTTTTTGATGTTCCTGCCGGTCACTCATGGTGTTGGCCAAGCGTAACAGGGTTTGTTGCCGGTCAGTTTGTTGTTGCAATTCATTCCAGATGGCAAATGCTTGCTTGCGGTCGCCGCTGATGTGATAAATTTCTCCCAATCGTATGAGGACACGCGGACTTTCGTTAGCCTCTTGAGTTATGGTAATAGCTTTTTCATAGTCCTTAAGCTGGATGAGACATTCCGTAGCTTTTTGCAGGTAAGTATAAACAGAGGGTTTTTCTTGATGTAAGCGATAAAATATTTTATAGGCCTGTTGATATTCTTGCTGGTTAAGTAATTGCTCAGCTTTTGAATAGGCGTTCCCTGTTTGGGCAGCAGCTGACAGGGGTATTGACAGCGCTACAAAACCGATAATCAAATATGTAGTAAATGGTCGTAGGTTCATTAGGAATCTACTTCTAAGTTGGGAAGTACCCCAGGTGCAAATGACTTCATTTCAGTATAAAAGCTGTGGAGCGGAAATCCTACCACATTGTAATAGCTACCGCTAATTTTCTTTACGAATAATGCGCCAAAATCATCTTGGATTCCATATCCTCCTGCTTTGTCCAGGGGAGCACCGCTCGAAACGTAGCTATCTAGGTATGCAGAATCGATATTTCCAAATGTGACGTCGGTAATTTCGGCAAATGTGGTAGTATTTGTGATGTTATTGTTTGTTCCCGTTTGGCAGAGCGCAACGCCGGTAATAACTTGGTGAGTGTTATTACTCAGTCGGTTTAGCATGGCTGTCGCCTCGTCAGCATCTTCCGGTTTTTCCAGAATAGCATCCTCAAAGACTACAACGGTATCAGCCCCGATTATCAGTGATTCTTTAAATGAGGGAGCTACATCTTTAGCTTTGCGCATAGAAAGTAATCGAACGACATCTCGTCCGGAAAGACCGGAAGAGTATGCTTCACCTACCGAGCTTGGATGGACCTGAAACTCTAGGTTGATATGTTCAAGTAGCTGTTTACGGCGTGGACTGCCCGAAGCAAGAATAATATATTGCACTGTTAATTCTGGATGGTTGCTTTACATTAATAAATTTGATTGTTTCAATGGTATGAAGAAATCTGCAAAAAATTCATTATAATAAAGAGAAATTACTAAAAATATATTCGCATATGGCATCAAAAAAACATCGTAGTAGTGGCAAGAATAGGACAATGATTTTTAGTGCCTGGAATTATAAAATGTTGGCATTGGGTATGTTTTTGGTGCTTGCTGGCTTTTTGGCCATGTATGCTGAAAATGAGGTCGAAGGTATAATCTCATTATATATTTCACCCATCGTAATTATGGCAGGATATATCTCTGTAATTATCGCCATCCTTAAACACGACGACGGTTCATCGGCGGCCCAATCAGAATCTTAATTCTTTTCGCGTGGACCGTAAGCTGAATGCACTTTTTATTTTTCTGCTGATTGTATTATTTATTTCTGTAGCCTCTGTTTCTCAGCAGTGGAACATTATACTGGGTATAGGACTGGCTATTGTTGTCACATTTCCATCATTTATAGGCGGTAAATTGACTCTCGATGGTATGTTTGCTGCCATCGTGGTTGGTGTATTTGTGTTTGGTTTTGGGGGATGGGCAGCTGCCGTGCTCTTATTATTGTTTTTTCTAAGCAGTGCAATTTTGTCTGGTCATTCAGATGTTGAAGCTTTAAAAGGGTCAAGCCGCCGCAATGGGTTACAGGTCTGGGCAAACGGATTATGGGTAGTGTTGTTCTTTGTGTTTTTCGCGATTTTTGAATCACCTGTGTTAGTGGTTGGGGCCATAGGTGCTCTTGCAGCTGCAGCCGCTGATACTTGGGGTACTGAAATAGGAGCTATGTTGGCCCGTACAACATACTGCATTACGAATTTTAAAGAAGTAAAGCCCGGTACTGATGGCGGGGTCAGCGTTCCCGGAACGGCAGCATCACTGGTGGGCAGCGCCCTTATTGCATTTGCCTCGCTATTTATCTTTTCATTTTCACAGCCGGTAGCAATTTGCATATTTTCTGCCGGATTTTTAGGCTCTGTACTTGATTCTTATTTTGGAGCGATTTTTCAACGGAATAACGGCACAGTACCACTCCCTTTTACAGAACGGTCATTTTCTTTTGACAATAATGCTGTCAATGTCATTTCCACCGGAATGGGAGCCATGCTGGCTATAACACTTAAACTGATATTTGTATGAAGAAGTGGTATCAAAAGTTACACTGGCAAATTCTTATTGGTTTAGTTCTGGGGCTCATTTGGGGGCTGGTTGCAAGCGTGGCCGGTTTTACCTCATTTACAGTTGATTACGTTAAGCCCATAGGTACTATTTTTATTAATCTGCTTAAGCTTATTGCTGTACCACTGGTGCTTGCTTCGCTGATTGTAGGGGTAACCAGCCTGAATGATATGGCCAAGCTTTCGCGGATGGGCGGTAAAACGGTGGCTATATATGTTGTAACCACTATTTGTGCTATTACTATTGGATTGACAGTGGTAAACCTCATTCAACCCGGTGACTTTTTACCTGAAGCTACCCAGCAAGAGCTGATGAGTAGTTACCAGCAAAATATCGAAGGTTCATCGCAGTCGGCCAAGGAAGTGATGGATCGTTCACCGCTTGCTTTTTTAGTAAATATAGTGCCACAAAACTTTTTCTCTTCTGCATCCGATAATGGAAATATGCTACAGGTAGTTTTTGTTGCCATCCTTCTGGGTATCGGTATTATTCAGATCCCGAAAGAAAAAGGAGAGCCGCTTATTGCCTTTTTTGATTCTCTTAACGATGTGATTATTAAGATTGTGGACTTTGTGATGCTTATTGCTCCCTATGGGGTCTTTGCCCTTATGGCCGGTGTTATTGTGGATTTAGCTGGGGATGACCTGGGCCGTGCCCTCGATCTTTTAGGGGCCTTGGGATGGTATAGTTTAGCTGTAATTATTGGACTGCTTTTACACGTTTTGATTGTGTACTCCAGCCTATTTCGGTTGTTCAGCAATATGAAATTCAGTGATTTCTTTAAGGCCATTCGCCCCGCGGTACTGGTTGGATTTAGTACCAGCTCAAGCTCAGCTACCTTACCCGTCACTATGGAGCGCATGGAAAAAAATGGCGGGGTAGATGAAGAAGTGTCCAGCTTTGTGTTGCCTATCGGAGCTACTATTAATATGGATGGAACGAGTTTGTACCAAGCCGTAGCAGCGGTCTTTATTTCGCAGGCATTGGGTCTTGACCTGTCTATTGCCCAACAGATTACTATTGTACTTACCGCAACTCTGGCCTCCATCGGAACTGCAGGTGTGCCTGGCGCTGGTATTATCATGCTGGTAATTGTACTACAGGCTATCGAGGTGCCGGTACAAGGTATTGCGCTTATTTTAGGCGTCGATCGTATTCTGGATATGTGTCGTACCGCTGTTAATATTACCGGGGATGCAGCTGTTTCTGTGGCGGTGGCTCATACCGAGGGATTACTTGGTGAAATGCACCTCGAGGATGAAGAGTAGAAAACATCTAAAATATCAGTGTTATAGGAGTTGCACCTGAAATTAATTCAGGTGCATTATTCCTTTTTCTGTCTCCGGATTAAAAAGTCGGAACGGACTCTCTACCTTTACCATTGTAACCATCATAGCACTAGCTGTACATAAAATGTAGGTGGGTCTCCGAACTTGGCCAATCTTGTATTTGACTAACTTATATTAGCATGGCATCCGAAAAATATTACAATTTCCTGATAATTATCGCGGTGCTAATGTTTGCAGTACTCAATGTACGGGCAGTACCACAGAAAGTTGGTGAAGATTCCACTACCTATAATCAAAAGTTGGAAAAGGGGATTGAAGCATTCTATAAAACGAATTGGCAACGGGCAGGAAACATATTTAAAGAACTAAAGTCAGATTATCCGAATAATGCCCAAGCCTATTTTTTCCACTCTATGATTCCGTTTTGGGATTATTACTTTGGGGGACGTTCTGAACAGTCCGCTGATCTTTTTTTGAGGAGATCCCAGAAAGCCATAACCGTCAGCCGTAAACAGCTGCAGCAAAATTCTACCGACACAACAATGGTTTTGATGCTCAGTGGTCTTTATGGATACCGAAGTTTAGTGGCTGCGAGCGAAAAGCGATATCAGACGGCCGTCGAAAGTGGTATGACCGGTTTCAGATATACACGTCAGCTGTTGGCTCTCAATGCGGATGATCCCCGGGCCATGATTGGCAAAGGCATGTTTTACTATATGGCGGGCAGCGTACCCGGCAAGCTAAAATGGGTGACTAATATGATTGGTCTTTCCGGCGATACCGAAAAGGGATTCAAGGCATTGAAAAAAGCAGCAGAGTCGGATACGTATGTGCGCAACGATGCAAAAATGATACTGGCTTATCTCTATGAGCGTGAAGACCAACTTGAAAATGCTCGCAAGTACCTTCTTGAACTTGTCAAAGCATATCCCCAGAACATTATTTTTCAGTACAATTTGGCTCGTATTCAAGAGAAAAGTGGTCAACAGCAGGCTGCGCGACAGAGATATCAAAAAGTATTAGCATTAGAAAATGTTGATCTACAAATGTTAAGGCAGAAAAGTCGCAAGCAATTAGAGTTGATAGAGTAAGCTTAGTCAAATTTTAGTGCTTATATAATTGAAATTAGTTCAAAAAAAAGATTAATTGTATTCTACTTGGGAGTAATAACTCCAATACTAGTGTATGGGAACAAGGATACGAATTAAACTTTTAATTTCAGCCATCTGTTGTACGCTTCTTGCTTTAGGCCTAACCGTACAACCTGCTTTAAGCCAGCTCTCTGCCGGGGATGTTGTATTTACAGGGTTTAATAGTGATAGCCCGGGAGATGGTTTTGCTGTTGTATTGTTGAGTAGTGTCTCAGGAGGTCAGCAAATACATTTCACAAGCGAAGGATGGAATGGGAGCGACTTTACTGGGGCTGGCGGTAGTATAACTTGGCAAGCACCGGCTGGAGGTATTACTGCAGGTACTGTGTTGACATTTAGTGATGTCGAAGATGTACCATGGGTGAACCTAGGAACGGTTACGGACGATACAGATATGGATTTGTCTGGTTCTGGTGACGTGATCTATGCATTTCTAGGGTCCGATAAGGATACTCCTGAAACTCCTAGTAGTAGTGCATTCCTCGGTACCATATCTTCAGATCTGGCTTTATACAGCCAGCCGGATGGGACTGAGGGAACATTAGCTAATACAGGACTCACCGAAGATGGCAACGAAGTAATATTGCTCCCGGACAATGTTGATAACGCCGAATACATCGGTGACCGAAATGGCAATACCCCTGATGGTTATCGTACTTTAGTGAATGATGTCGGAACCAAGGAGGCTACAGATGATAATTGGGATATCTACAATGGCAATGACGTAGCACCCTTTCCATCTTTTAATGATGAGTCTTTTGCTATTTTTTCGCCGCCAACAATAGCGTTTACGTCATCAACGGCATCTGGTGATGAAGGAAACTCTGTAAACTTAACGGTTGAGCTTGTGCAGGCTACTAATGCAGATGTTGATGTCGATGTTGTATTTTTGGGTAGTTCAAGCTCAGCAGTCAGCAGTGATATAAATAATTTTTCTTCCCAGACGGTGCGTTTTAAGGAGGCATCTACCGGGGCTACAAAAAACATTTCTATTCCTATAGCCGAGAGTGATGGTTTTGAAAATACTGAAAAAGCTGTATTCCAGGTGCAAAACAATACAGCCGGCTCTATTATTACTCCGAAGTTACTGACGCTCACGATCAACGATAAAGATGCACCGGATGTGGTTATTAATGAGCTTTTAACAGAGCCACACACAGACGCTTCTGGAGATGTAAATGGAGATGGAAGTAGAAGTGCCAGTGATGATGAATTTATAGAGATAGTCAATAATGAATCAACGGAAATAGATATTTCAGGCTGGCAGTTGTCTGCCGATGGGGAGACAAATGTAATTCACACCTTTCCTGATGGAACAGTACTAGGGGCTGGAAAAGCAATAGTAGTTTTTGGAGGAGGAACACCTGCAAGTGGTTTTGGGAATGCAATTATTCAGACTAGCACAGAAACAGGATTAAGTTTTACCAACAGTAGTGGTAATGTAAGACTATTAGACGCATCTGGTAACGTTTTGCAAGATATTGTTTATGGTGGTACGGGCGAACCAAATGCAGGTGATGGCCAATCTGTTACTCGTGATCCTGATATTTCGGGTTCATTCGTAAAACATTCTAATGCAAAAGGTTCAAGTGGAGCAATATTTTCACCCGGCACTAAAATAGATGGTACTGCCTTTGGTTCTGCCACCTATGCCATCGGCATTCGGGGCAGTGAAGGCTGGCGAATGGTTTCTACTCCTACCTCGGGCACTTCTGTTAGCGATTTGTTTGGGGGACTATGGATGCAGGGAATAACGGGTTCTGATGATCCCTCGGGTGATGGAACTGTCTTTTCTTGGGATGAAGCAGCGGGGTCGTTTACTGCGCCGGCAGGTATTAGCTCTACGCTAACACCCGGCAAAGGTTATATCGTCTATGTTTTTGAAGATAATGAACTTAGCACTCCGGGTGTGCAGGGTGGTTTCCCCAAAATTGTAAACACTGATAATGCTGAGAATGCCAGTCCCGTGAGTATCCAGGTTACGGCAAATGACAACGATAATAATTCCACTATTGATAATAATGAAGGATGGAATCTGCTGGGAAATCCGTTTGGGACGGATATTTCTGTAGATGCTCTTATTGCTGCACTTAAAACGGTGGATCCCAACGTAAATACGAATATCTTGGTCTGGAATTCTGATACCGATAGCTACGAGACATTAAGCAGCGGTGATACTATAGCACCTTTCCAGGCCTTCTTTGTTCGATATACCATAGATGGAGTCAGTGGAACGGTGAACTTAAATAGAAGTAATTTGGCTGCCAATACTGGTGCGACATTTTATAAAAAACGAAATGAAACAGAATCTGAGTTTAGCATCAGCTTGCATGGATCGGAATATTCAGATCCTTTCCATGTATCCTTTAGTGAAGGAGGAGAGGTAGCTCTTGATCCCCATGATGCTTATAAATTGTTTTCACTGGATCCCAACGCTATTAACCTGTACGGGGTTGAGGGGGCAAACAAATTACTTAAAGACGAACTGCCCGAAAATTTAGATAAAAAAATTGAAATTCCACTCGGCTTTGTTGCCCCTGATCGCCAAGAGCTTCGTTTTAAGTGGAAAGGCTTGCGCAGTTTGCCTGCTGGATGGACAGTTACGCTTATCGACCGCGAGCTGAAACAGGAAGTAGATCTTTCAAGAATAAGTGAATATAAATTTACTGCTGATATACCGCTTAATAATGATTCCCCTACTAAAGAAGACCCCCTATATGCTAAAACCAGCGAAGGCAACAGTGATGTTCGTTTTGTGCTTGCGATAAATCCCGGTATGGCTGCTGGCGCATCAGATAATAAGTTACCTAATACAGTCAAATTGAATCCTAACTATCCGAACCCGTTTAATCCCAGAACCACGCTTTCGTTTGAACTTACGCAGGAGTCGGATGTTACCTTAACCATTTGGAATATGATTGGTCAAAAAGTGACTACGCTGGTGGATGGAGTTCGTGAGGCGGGCGAACATACCGAGTCATGGAATGCATCAAATTTGCCCAGTGGCATTTATATTGCCCGTTTTGAAGTTGGAACTCAAGTATTTACTCGAAAAATGACATTGATAAAATAGTAGCTTTAAACTTTCATATGTTGTAGGACGTTTTATCTTTTTATGTACGTTGGTTTTTATAATATATTGACAATCCTTTTATTGGCTCAGCCCGGTTTATCGGGTGATACTTCTCAAACACTCGTCGATATTGATGATGGTTTGAGGGTTTGAGTTGGCTTTAGGGATGTTTATGCCATTAAAAAGTTACTTAACAAAGAATAAGTCTTTTAGATTGGTGTTACTTTCCATATTTTTGGATGAATTATTCATTTCTTTAGCGTGTTGTTTATCTTCTTATTAATCTTAACTAAAGTGGAGTTTATTTTTACCATCAATGCAATATAAAAATATACAGGGTTTGGATGTGCCCGAAATAGGTCTCGGAACCTATAAGTTACACGATCGGCAGTGCGAACAAACAGTTCGAACTGCACTAGACATAGGATATCGTCATATTGATACTGCACAAATGTATAAAAATGAGCAGGCCATTGGCGAAGCACTTAATGTATCTAACGTTCCCAGGGAAGATATTTTTCTAAGCACTAAAATCTGGCATACAAATCTCGAGGCCGATGATGTACTACAGACAACCGAAGAGAGCCTCCGTCAGATGGACACCCCCTATGTGGACTTGTTAATGATTCACTGGCCTAACGAGCAGTATGATTTACGTGCTACCATTGAATCAATGTTAGTACTGCGGGATCAGGGTAAGGCCATGAACATTGGAGTCAGCAACTTTCCTCTTCCTTTACTTAAAAAAGTAAATGAGGAAATTCGTGCTCCCATTTTCTGTAATCAGGTCGAATTTCATCCCTTTATTGATCAGCTTGATCTGCTGGACTATGCTATCGAAAATGATATTATGGTCACCGCTTACAGTCCGCTGGCACAAGGCAAGGTTACTGAGAATGAACAGATGAAGCAGATTGCTGAAAAGTATGATAAAACGCCGGCCCAATTGTCGCTACGCTGGCTGATAGAGCAGGAAAATGTAGTAGCTATTCCCAAAGCATCGAGCGAAGAGCATCTGCAGGAGAATTTCGAAGTTTTCGATTTTTATCTCGAAGATGAGGATTTCGAAGCTATTGACCAGTTCGAAAAAAATACGCGTTTGGTTAATCCAAGCTTTGCTCCCGATTGGGGATAATTGTTTTGACCATTTCTAAACATTGAGATGTTATGCTGGATTGATTTCAGCATCTATTGAATGCCGCAAGTTTTGAACTTGTGGCATTTCTATTTTGATCTTTTTTACACCCACTACTCGGCAACGAATACTATCTAAGACGTTAGCTTAACGTTTAGGTCGCATGGGCCAAGGCCAGTACGGCTTCATCAGAGCGGCGCTTGATTTGAAACCGCTCTTTGGGGGTTGAGGTATATTCGGCAATTATATTATCTCCAAGTACGGCTTCTGCTATAAATTTGATATCTATTTTGGATAGCTTTTTATCCTCAGGCATAGAAGAAAGCGCCCATTCAATATATCGCACGTTATTGACGTGCTCATTGAGGTCCAGATCGGTCTTTCGTACTTCAAACGAGTTAGAATGTTCACTATTTCCAATCTCCTCGAATGCAGGATCGGTAACTGGCAGAACGTGCTCCGTATCCCGAGGCACATTTTGCAATATATCTTTTGGGATTCGTATGGGACGCCGTTTATCCATATCTAAGATGAGCCAATAGCTCAGGGATTTGCCGACAGTATGGCCACTTTCATCAAGCAATAAAAAATCGCGGTGGGCACGGAGTCCGTCTCCCCCTGACGGCCAGGTTTTAATAGTAATCGTTTCTCTCCAGTCGGGGAAACGATGGATCTGTATGTTGAGACGGTGCAACACCCATGTCATTTTTTGTTGCTGCAGATCGGTAATATCAAATTCAAGCTGCAGGGCATGATTACCGGCTACTTCTTGCAGTAGGCTACAGATGGCCGCCAGTGTAGCTTTTTTATCTGCCCCGATTTCGGATGCACGAATCTTGAATTCCTCTTCATAAATGAATTGTTGCGGCATAGTGTTATATTAAACTCCAAAAACAAGAAAGTAAGAGTTTCGTATCCCTTTGTGAAATAACTGCAGACATCTTGGCCCGGATTATTCACTACAGCATGAGATAGAGGTAAGCTCTTTCACTCATTCACGCTCGCAAAGTTCATTTTCATGCATTTTCTGTTTTGCTATGAATAGCTACTAATCGGGAGGTTTTAAGTTACACATCTGAGAGGTATTTATAATCTAATCACTAGTACCGCTGCGCCACACTCTGATGCCCCAGCATTTTATATCATCCAGAATTAGATATACAGCGGGGAGAATAAAAAGGGTTACGACTGTTGAAAAGGTGAGTCCCCCGACAATAGCTCGTGCCATGGGAAAGTAGGGCGGACCGTCACCGCCAATTTGTGTATTGCCAAAGCAAAGTGGAAGTAGTCCCAAGACGGTAGTGGCGGCCGTCATCAGAATGGGACGCATGCGGTCTCGTCCGCCAGTAATGATTGCCTCGAAGCGTTCCAAGCCAGATTGGCGGAGCTGATGAATATGATCGATCAGCACAATGCCATTGTTGACGACAATACCCATCAAAATAAGGATACCTATCATAGCCATGAATGAAAAGGTGGTGCCTGTCATCATAAAGAACCAGAAGACCCCAACAACGCCAAAAATGATGGAAGTGATAATGCTGGATGGGAATAATACAGATTCAAACAGGGAGGCCATCACCAGATAAATTAAAAAGATAGCCAATAGCATATTAAGCATCATCTCATTCATGGCATTTTGGTCCTGCTCAAAACTACGTCCCTTGTTCCACCCATAGCCTGCGGGATAGTTAATCTGATTTAGAACAGGGAAGATACGTTGTTCAGCTTCGCTCTTAGTGATATCATCCAGGTTAATTGTGATACCAAGCGATGTTTGACGATTTTCTCGCTGGATGCTTCGGGGACCCGAACTCATTTGATAGTCTGCGAGGGAGGAAAGAGTCACCGTATTTGTATCCGGAGTATTTACCGGCAGAGCCATCAGGTCTTGTATCGTTTGTCGATCGGATTCCTGCATGCTTAACACTACGTCGGTTTCGCCGTAATCCCCGCGGACTCTCCGCAGGTTGATACCTCGCATGGAATTAGAGACAATACTTGCCACCTGTTGAGTGGAAACTCCCACATTACGTGCTCGTTGTCGATCAACCTGTAGTTGTACTTCTTCGGTACCGGTTTCGGCTTCTGAGCGTACATCAGCCAGTCCGGGCACATCCTGCAGGCGGCGGACAACCTCATCAGCCAGTTGTGTAAGCACTTTTGAGGATTCACCGATCACAAAAACACGCAGTTCGTTTCCGCCCGTGCGATCGCGGTATTCAAATGAAGGCTTGCCGATAGCAAGTTTTGGAAGCTCATCCCCAATAGCCTTTTTAATGGTAGTCACATCTTTTTCAGCCTCATCGTCGCCAGTCAATAAAATGGTAGAAGTGGCACTGTTGGGCTCGAAATAGGAATAGACAGCATCAATTTCCAGCTCTTTCTTATGTGCATAAAGATACTCCTCAATTTTTGTTACCGACTCTTCGACGCGCTCAAGTGTGTAGCTATCGTTGATATTATAGTGTAGATACAATTCCCGTGATTCGGAAGAGGGAAACATATCGATATTAGTAATATTCATTGGGATAATGACGCTCAAAAGTGTTCCGAGAATAATGAATGAGGAAGTATATCGCCGTTTGAGCAGCCAAGAGAGCGCACCGGAATACCAATCCTGTAATTTGTTAATGATATGTAATTCATCAGTTTGCTCTGGTGGAGCACTGCGTAGTGTTAGCAACGGAATAACAGTCAGCGAAATAAGGAGGGAAGCGGTAAGAGCCAAAATGATAGTTACAGCAACGTGGTACAGCTGGACGGCAATCATAGATTCTTCACTAATAATATTCGGCAGGAATACGATTATCGTAGTTAAGGTACCTGCCGTAACAGCCATGCCTACCTGCTTGACGCCCTGTTTGACAGCCTCTTTTTTATTATCAATTAGGTGCTGGTTTCGATGGATATTTTCGGTTACTACAACAGCGTTATCTACAAGCATACCTACCGCCAGCATTAGCCCCATCATTGATAAAATGTTGAGAGATAAGTCCAAGAAATATAGTAGTCCCAGCGCAACAATTAGTGAAAAAGGCACGGCTAGGGCTACTATAAGGGTTGTGCTGATGCGGCGGAGGAATAGGTATAGAATAAGAATAGAGAACAAGGCGCCCAGCAGACCTGCTTTAAAAAGTTCCCAAAGTGAACTGACAATCCCTTCAGCCTGATTGTTCATTTCAAAAATTTTAATACCGCGCATCTCAGGGAGTTTGTTAACGGCATCAATTTCGGAAAGTACGCGTTCGCCTACAGCCACCGTATTGGCTCCCGATTCTTTAAAGATATCCAGACCGATAGCATATTTTTGATCAAGATGACGTCCGTAATTTCGATCAGGTTTCCCGTAACTGACAGTAGCAATGTCGCTGAGTTTCAGCTGGTTAGGTCCCACCACCAAGCGGGCAAAATCTGCAGGAGTTGTCAGCTCTCCGGTAGGACGAACTAGATATCGCTTACCGGCTTCTTCTATGTTACCTGCTGTTACCGAAAAGTTTACTTCCCGAAGGTTTTGGCTTAAGGAATTAAGATCAACATTATGTGCTTTAAGCCGCCCGGGGATAAGTTCAATGCGGATTTGTTTTTTTTCTACGCCATATAGATCAACCTGCGCCACCCCGGAGAGGCGTTCAATGCGCTGTTTTAAATTACGATCAAGCAGATCATAGGCGTTAGAAAGATCCCGCTTACTGGAGATCCGAAGCGTCATCATTGGTTCATCTTGTGCCGAAAATTTATTGATGGTAAAACGTTCCAGATCATCGGGAAGCTGGTTGCGAATACCGTCAATTTTTTCTTTTACCTCCATCGCTTTCAGGCTGATGTTAGAGCCCATCTTAAACTCTACAAAAATGCCGGCTTGGTTTTCACTTGATGTAGAATTAATCCGCTCGATACCGCTAATCGTAGCGATGGCCTCCTCAATGGGACGCGCAATATTTTCTTCAATTTCTTGAGGTGTTGAGTTGGGATAGGGCACGGTAACATAGGCTCCGGGGAAGGAAATATCGGGGAAATATTCTAGCGGCACCATGCGGCTGGCAATGATACCTATCACCACAAAACTGATAAATATCATAATGGTGGTTACCGGCCGACGAATTGAGATATCAGTGATCTTCATAGTTTTGGCAAGTTTCTAATCAGATAGATTAAACTTCTGATTTTGGTTCTATATCATTATACACCTTGCGATCCATGATAGCGTACATCGTTGGGATGACCACTAGCGTTAGTAGTGTGGCGACAATAAGACCTGCAATTACGGTAATAGCCATAGGTGCACGCAGCTCTGCACCGTCTCCAAATCCCAGTGCAAGCGGCAACAGCCCCAGCGCTGTGGTAAGCGTTGTCATCAAAATGGGACGTAGTCTCGACTTGCCGCCTTCCAGGATGGCTTTAATTTTGCTCATACCTTGTTCGCGAAGCTGGTTAATCAGATCAACAAGTACAATAGCGTTGTTTACGACAATACCGGTAAGCAATATGAGACCAATAAATACGACTACGCTGATGGTAGAGCCGGTAATCCAAAGCCCCAGTATGGCACCTACTAGCGCCAACGGAATCGTAAAAAGGATGATAAACGGGTGTAAAAGCGATTCGAACTGTGAGGCCATCACCAAATAGACCAGAAATACTGCTAGTGATAATGCAAATAGCAGTGACTGAAATGAATCAGACATTTCTTCGTTTTGTCCGCTTATACTGGCTTGCAGACCGCTGGGGATCGTCGTATTGTCAATAATAGATTGAATTTCTTGCGCCGCTGATCCCAAATCACCATACTGCAAATTGGCTGTAACCAGTGCCACTCGCTGCTGCGCAACTCTCCGGATTTCACTAGGTCCGTTAGCGATTTTGATATCTGCAATACTTGAGAGTGGTATCGGAGATCGACTGTCTGGATTAACAATAAGATTTTTGATATCAGCAAAGGAGGAACGATCCTGTTTTTTCGCGCGGACGAGCACATCAATTTTTTCGTTTCGCCACGAATATCGAGTGGCTACATCACCGCGTACTTTACTAACAACAAGATCAGCTACCTCGTGAACCTGCAGGCCCAAAGATGCTGCTTTTGAACGATTAAAATTGATTTGTATTTCGGGATTTCCCTGTTTCATTGTTGATTTTACATCCGTGAAGCGGTCTTTGCCCTCGATTTTATGCAAAATTTTATTACTGACAGTGGTAAGTTTATCCAGGTTATATCCGGTTATTTCTACTTCAACTGGTGTCTCAAAGGTAAAGAGTGATGGACGCGAAAAGTTATATTCCAGCCCGGGGATACGCTGCAGGTCAGCCCGTAGCTTATGCATAGTTTCCTCCTCAAGTGGGCGGTCCGCAGCGCCAGCCAGTGTTACATTAAGCTCTCCCCAGTTTTCGCCGCCCTGGCTGGGACTGGCGTCCAACTGGTTACCTGTTCCTGCTACTGCAAAAGTCGTGTTGATAACTGATATATCTTGAGCTACATGCTGTACTTTTTGGAGAGCGCGGTCGGTTTGTTCAATAGGTGTACCGGGCGGAAGCTGAAATTCTACATTAAATTCTCCCTGCGAAAGCGAGGGGATTAACTCCATCCCAAGTTGTGGGACCAGCATTAGCGTACCGAGCAGTGATAAGAATGCAAAAGAAATAACGGCAAACCGATGGCGCAGCGACCACCTGAGCAGGTTCGGATATCGTTCTTCAATAGAAGAGAATGCGTCGTCAAAGCCGTTGAGTAGGGGAGTAATTAACACCGATATCCATTTGCTGATCGTATGTATTATCTTTTTGCCAACACCGATACAAAATGCGGGTATAGTTTCGAATACAAAGAGACGTGTTTTGCGCAACCATCCGCCTACTTTTGTTTTGGGCTCACGAAGTTCAGGTTTTTTAACTTCAGGCTTTTCTCGGCCCGCCAGTGACGACATCATGGGGATGAGCGTGATTGCTACAACTAGTGAGGCCAGCAGTGAAAAGGTAACTGTAAGTGCCTGGTCACGGAATAGCTGACCCGCAATGCCGTGAACAAAAACGAGGGGAAAGAATACGGCAATAGTTGTGAGGGTAGAGGCAACAACCGCCATTCCCACTTCCCCCGCGCCGTCTTTGGCAGCCTGTAGCGGACCTTTACCCATCTCGCGATGCCTCGATATATTTTCGAGCACTACAATAGAGTTATCTACCAGCAGGCCAATTCCCAGGGCAATACCACCCAGCGACATAATGTTGAGAGTGATATCATTGCCGTACATCAGGTTAAAAGTGGCAATGACCGAAACAGGAATAGAAAGCGAAATGATAACAGTAGCCCACAAATTGCGAAGGAACAGGTACAGGATGATGACAGCTAAAATACCGCCGATAATACCTGCGTCCACAACTTCGCCCACAGCTGATGAAATAAAGGTAGATTGGTCATAAATTTTTGTTACCGCCATGCCTTCGGGCAATCGTTCGGCGATATTGTCTATTTGGGATTCTACATTTGACGCTACATTTACCGTATTGGCATCGCCCTCTTTATAGATTGCAATTTCAACTGCCTCTTGTCCGTTTAGGCGTGTAATAGCTTTGCGCTCCTTGTATCCCTGAGTAATGTCAGCAAGATCTTTTAAATAAACGGGTGAACCGTTATTGCTGGTCACTACCACGTTCTTAATATCATCAATATTTTGGAACTGGTTGAGCGTACGAACCAGATATTGTTGGGTCCCTTCTTCCAGACGTCCACCGGAAAGATTGACATTTTCTGCTTCAAGTACCCTTGTAATTTGTTGTATAGGGATATTCAAGTGAGCCAACCGCTGTTGATCAACAGATACTTGTATTTCTTCCTTGAGTCCCCCGCTTATTTTTGTTGATGCGACTCCCAGTGCCGACTGCAAATCTTTTTTTATTTGTTCATCAGCAAATCGGCGTAGCTTTTTAAGTTGAGTTATGTTCTGCCGAGATGAATCCTGCTTTGCGGCAACTGATGCAATGATATCATTTTCGGATTCATCATCTTCCAGGTAAAAGGCGTACCTCATAATAGGGTCAAGGGTGGGATCAAACCGTAAAATGACCGGTTGCTCTACCTCCAGTGGTAATTGCAATGCATCAAGTTTTTCGCGTACGTCGATACTGGCAAAATCCATATCGGTACCCCATGCAAACTCCAGCGTTACATCAGACTGGCCCGATCTTGAAATAGAGCGTACCTGCTGTACATTTTTTACAACACCCAGTGCTTCTTCAATAGGTTTGGAAACCAAGTTTTCAACTTCTGCAGGCGCCGCTCCTTCAAATTCAGTGCGGACAGTTAAAGTAGGATAACTGAGCTCAGGAAGTAGGTTAATATTTAGTCGGCTGAGGGCAACGAACCCAAAGAGGATAATGCCGATAGTGAACATTGCAATCGTCACTTTTCGCCGGATGGAAAAATCAATCACTTTCATAACTTGCGGATACTTATCTTATTAATCTTCTACAATTTTAACCAGTGCACTGTCTTGCAGGCTGCTTTGTCCCACAGTTACGACAGTATCAGCAGGCTGCAATCCGTCTGAAATTTCAACAGCGTTGCCATTTTCATATCCTACCTGTACCTGTTTGCGAAATGCCATGTTATTTCGGATGACAAATACATTACTCGTTTCGTCTTCGTTAATGATGGCATTTTTAGGGATAGTTGGCGTATTAAGATGTGTGTCATACACAATCTGCACTTGTCCAAACATGCCCGGTTTTAACCGACGAGATTCATCTTTGACTGATACGGTAACCTCAAATGTTCCAGTCTCGGAATCTACCGTGGGACTAATACGCAACACTTTGCCTTCAAAAGTCTTGTTGGCTACGGCATCAACTTGTATCAGTGCCTGTTGGCCTTTTTGCAATTTTTCCATTTCATGCTCTGGAACGTTGAGGACGGCCAGGAGAGGGTCAAAATCAGTAATCTGAAAAACTTCCTGATCAGCATTGATCATATTGCCTTTTTTGATCAGGCGCTCTGAGATGACACCCGCGATGGGCGCTCGAATGTGAGTATATTTAACCTGCAGCTTGGCTAGCTCATAATCTGATTGTTGGGCCTGATATTCATACTTGGCATTTTCATATTCTTGAGCGCTGATGAGCTCTTTCTTATATAATTCTTTCTTTCGGTTAAGGTCATTTTCAAGCCGATCCATTGTTGCCTTGGCGCGCTTGGCTTCGAGCTGTAGTTGCTCATCCTCAAGTTCTGCTAATACGGTTCCTTGTTGTACAACATCTCCCTCTTCAACGTGGAGCTTGTTAACAATTCCCCGAACTTTGGATACTACCATTGCTTCTTCATCGGCTTCAAGGGTAACGGTATTGGAGTAATAAGCCGAAATATCATCGGTTTTTACGGTAGCGACTTCTACGGGTACGGTAGCTGTGGAATCTTCGTCAGCAATATTTTTGGATGATGATGTAGAACTGCACGAAGAAATGACAACTACCGAAAGCCCGACCACACTAACTACTGCCCATTGCAAAAAATATTTCATAATATTCTACGCATTTGAATTGTCAATTATTTGCAATCTAATACGCTGGCAGATTTAAAAATGTTACAAAAAATTATTTTTATGGGCGTTTAAAGCTTTAAAAGTGTGATTTTGAGTGGATTCTAAGTATTTAGGGAAGGGATAGAAAAACGCTTCTGTAAGGTATTGTTGAGGAGTGTCTCTACTGTATGAATGGCAGCCAAGAGATTTTCAGTGATATTGATAGGCGTGAACTTTTACTGGGTAATGATCCGTTCCCATGTTTTAAGTTAGCCGAATTTACAGCAAGTATTTTGAACGAATCGGTGTGCTGATCGAAATGCTACAAGCATCAACAAGTTGCTAAAGATAATAGCAAAAAATTATGTAAGGGCAAGATTATATTCGCTTTGACATCACATACAAGCATATTATTGGGGAGATTATCCTTAGGTTCACTGGTCTATCAACGGGATATCGAAATTAGCTTATCAGCGTTAATACCGTTATTATCAGAGTCACAAAAATAAATCCTAATGTACTGATTTGATACGGTTCTGAAGATCTTGTATCTGAGATTCAGTTAAAATGGGAATCCGGTGATCTATTCCGACAGCTGTCGGAATCAAGAGTCCGGAGCAGTCCCCGCTGCTGTAAGCTCTCCGCACAATTCGGTGCGCATTGAGGTTAATAAATCCACTCCTGTTTTTTAGACAGGGGGAAGGTGCTCAAAAGTAGAGTAAGCCAGAAGACCTGCCGTTGTCAATGAAGGAAAATGCTTTCGGGAGAAAAGCTGTATCCATGATTCAACGATTATCATCTTTCCTGCACGTTCGTTCATTTCTACTGGTTCTGTTTGTTGTAATAGTAGGTTGGGGATGCCAATCTGCTGATCCCCCCCAAGATAGCCAGCAATCTGCTACTGTTGATTCGGTTCGATTTAGCCATCAGGTGCACGCAAAGTATGCCGATGGATTCCAGATCAGCTACCACCAAAACTATAAGTTGCTTGAAATTCTGAAGCCGTTTCAAGATCAAGTGGACACTCTGCGTTACTCATTGGTTCCCAGAGAGATAGCTGATCAAATACAGGTCAAAAATACCGAGGAAATTGCTATCCCTGTCAGAAGTCTTATTGCCACTTCTACCACTCATCTGGGTCTTACAGAAATGCTTAACATCAATGGAATTATTACCGGCATGGTAGGTGCTGAATATGTGTACAACCGGCAAATAAGAAACAGATTTAAAGAAGGAAAAATCACCCGGTTTACCTCTGGAGAATTCAATAAAGAACAGGCTATGGCCATGCAGCCTGATTTGCTAATGATCTCAGGCGGAGAGTCTTCACAGTTCGATAATTATCGTGTGCTTATGGAATCCGGTATCGACGTAATGGTAAACTCCGAGTGGCTGGAGACTACGCCCCTGGGCAAGGCTGAATGGGTAAAAGTAATGGCTGCACTGGTTAACAAAGAAAAATTAGCAAATCAAAAATTTGGAGCGGTTGCAAAAGAGTATAACCGTTTGAAGGCCGCCACAGATACAGTAGGTCAGAAACCATTGGTCATAAATAATATGCCCTATAAAGGAGCCTGGTTTGTTTCAGGCGGAGATAGCTTTACAGCCCGATATCTGAAAGATGCCGGTGCTGACTATCCTTGGTATTCATCTAGTGAAACTGGTGGATTGCGGAAAGATTTTGAAGCCGTTTATGAAAAGGGGTTGCAGGCAGACGTTTGGTTGAATCCCGGTGCGACAACATCAAAAGAAGAAGTTCTGGCCAAAGATGCTCGGTTTAAGGATTTTAAATCCTACCAAACGGGCAGAATTTATAACAATAACCGTCGCCTGAATGAGTCGGGCGGCAATGATTTTTGGGAATCTGGCGTGGTGCATCCCGAAATACTTTTGGCCGACCTGATCAAGATTCTTCACCCTGAGTTAGTGCCCGATCACGAGTTGTATTATTATCAACAATTGGATTAACCTTTTAACTGAATAATTGATGAACGAAGACCCCATACATAACCGAAGGGGAGGTTATTCGCTATATTTTGTACTGCTAGCCACTGCGGTTGTAGTACTCTTTGTGCTTAATCTGGCACTTGGTTCGGTAGACATCCCCATCGGAGATATTGTGGCAATATTAGGTGGTGGAGAGGTAGGTAACGGGGCATGGCATAAGATTGTAATCAATATTCGTATTCCCCGGGCTGTAACAGCTATTTTGGCAGGGAGTGCGCTCTCGGTGGGAGGATTGCAGATGCAAACATTGTTTCGCAACCCGCTGGCGGGTCCTTCGGTATTGGGAATTACCGCAGGTGCCAGTTTGGGAGTAGCTATCGTAATGCTTGCTGCCGGTACAATCACCAGTATTTTTGCCATCCAACAGTTCTCGGCGCTTGGCAGCTGGTTAATCGTAGGTGCTGCCAGTGCCGGTGCCGCAGGGGTGTTGCTTCTGATCTTATTGATATCCATAAAGGTACGGGATAATGTAACCTTACTTATCATTGGACTTATGATTGGCAATATTACCATCGCCGTGGTAAGTGTTTGGCAGTATTTTAGTAGTCCGGAGCAAATTCAGGATTACCTGATTTGGACCTTTGGAAGTCTTGGCGGTGTGCCGCTCAATCAGCTGTGGATTCTAGGAGCTGTAACAATTGTGGGCGGTGGACTAGCACTGGCTTTATCAAAACCGTTAAACGGTTTGCTGCTGGGTGAAAACTACGCTCGCAGCATGGGCCTGTCGGTTACCGCTTCGCGCATCTGGATTATTGTAAGTACCAGTCTGCTGGCTGGTGGAATTACAGCCTTTTGTGGTCCCATTGGGTTTGTAGGTATAGCAGTGCCGCATCTAACGCGTTCGTTGCTGGGTACTAATGATCACCGCGTGCTTATTCCAGCAACTTTGCTGATGGGTGCACTGTTGCTGTTGGCCTGTGATATCATTGCACAAGTGCCCGGCTCATCAACTACGCTGCCCATTAGTGCAGTCACTTCAATGGTAGGTTCTCCTGTCGTTATTTGGGTCATTATTCAGCGAAAAAATCTAAAGGCCTCATTTTGATGGATAACCAAGAAATCATATCGACCCGTGATTTATCTATTGGATTTCCACCTGCCGGGTCACAAACTTCGGCTACAGTTGTAGGATCAGATATCAATGTAAACTTACAAGGGGGCGAAATTGTGTGCTTGCTGGGGCCCAACGGATCGGGTAAGTCCACACTTATTCGCACACTAGCTGGCCTGCACAGGCCGCTGGATGGAAGAGTACAGCTGAGCGGACACAATATTGACGAGCTGGCCAACCGGGAAAAAGCGCAGCAAATAAGTACGGTATTGACCGATCGACTGACGATTGGAAACCTGAGTGTCTACGAGCTGGTTGCCTTTGGTCGTTCTCCCTATACCGGCTGGTTTGGATCGCTTACCGAGCAGGACGAAGAAATTGTAAGCTGGGCCATTCGATCCACCGGCATTGAGCATTTTGTAGATCGCGATGTCCTACGAATCAGCGACGGGGAGCGCCAGAAAGTTATGATTGCCCGAGCGCTGGCGCAGGATACAGAGGGCATCTTGTTGGATGAACCTACGGCCCATCTGGATTTGCCTAACAGGGTAGAAGTGATGCGACTTCTGCGGAAGTTGGCTCATCAAACACAAAAGGCCATTTTGCTTTCTACACATGAACTGGATTTAGCTCTGAAGGCAGCGGATACCCTTTGGCTTATAAACCGCAAGGGACAGGTAATAACCGGTACACCTGAAGATTTAGTGCTCGACGGTACCTTCGAGGCAGTTTTTGAGCGCGACAGTTTTGATTTCGATCGCAGTACGGGTTCTTTTACGCTTCATCATCCCCAAAAGGAGCCAGTGCATCTGACGGGCGATACGGTTGGCGTATTTTGGACGCGCAGAGCTCTTGAGCGAGAAGGGCATCGAGTAACTGAGTCTAACGGAACTGAATTGCAGGTTAAAGTGCAACAGGATAGCAATACATTTAGCTGGCAGTTTATAAAGGGAAATACGACCACTCGTTGCGAATCCATGAAAGCACTACTCGATGAGCTGAATGACAGATGATTTTATTTTTTTAGTTTCAATTGATCCATAAAGCTGCTAAGTTTACACGCTCTTTGAAATAGCAATTGGTTCCCTATGAAAATAGGGTGAAAAGGGAATTTCGTGCCTTCGAGTATTCGGAGAAGTCGAAAGCTGTACCCGCAACTGTGATTCCATCATTATGTTGCCTCTTATCTTGTTACCACTATCCGTCGGTTGGCGGATGGGAAGGTAAGGCAACAGGAAAAGCCAGGAGACCTGCCTATTGATACTATTTCGAAAAACTTTCGGGAGTTAAAGTTTGAGAAGTTACCATGTTTTCTAGACCTATTTTACGTATCTCACGTGTATTTTATGTAGCCATTGCTTTGGCATTGCTGCCGGTCGGCTTTACTCATGCCCAATCTGTACTTGCCGATACGCTCCAGCTGGATGAAATTACGGTCGTTGCCACTCGTATCCAGCAGCCGCTTGAATATCAGCCAATCAATATTGAACTGATTGATTCGGCGCGCATTGGCATGTTGGAAAATCGGGATATTGGAGAGATATTAGCGGCCGAATCATCATTGTTTATTAAACAAAACGGCCCGGGTTCATTTTCAAATGCATCTCAACGTGGACTCTCGTCCGAACAAATTCAAGTACTTTGGGAAGGAATACCCATTAATAATCCCATGTTGGGTCAGAATGATCTGTCGTTGCTACCGGCTAGTTTCTTTTCGGACATCCAGGTCAGCTCGGGTGTGCCAAGTACTGCTTTTGGTGGTGGCAGTCTTTCAGGTGCACTATATTTGTCTTCGGATTGGGAGCAAGGCAGCCGCATCTCGCTGCAGCAGAGCGCAGGTTCATATGGGCAGCGGCAGACTTCTTTAAATGCTCGGTACAATACAGGACTCTGGCAAGTAGGAGTGCGCAGTATGTTGTCGCGATCAGAAAATGACTTTAGCTATTACAATCGTGCTTATAATCGAGAGGAACAAAGAAGTCACAATCGCACTGAACGAGAGAATTTGATGACCTCGGTAAAACGTAAACTGGACAAAGGGTCGTTGGAATCGACCTTTTGGATTACAGACAGTAAAAATCAAATTCCCGGAAGTGTTATTAGTCCATCGCCCAAGGCTCGGCAAGAAGATCAATCATTGCGTTGGTTAAGTAGTTACAATAGCCGGTGGGGCAAAGCCAAAATATCCCTCACAAATTATCTAGAGCGTGTAGAGTTAAACTACTTTGATCCTGAAATTGATACGCACAGTTTGAGTACGAACCGACGCTGGCTAATGAGTGCAGATATAAAATTTCAGCCCTCGACGTTTGTACAGTGGAAGGGAGAAGTCAGCGGTGGAATAACGGGGGTACAAACCAATAATTATACATCTGATAAACAGCGGCAACAGCTGAGTGTGCTGGCCAATCCAGTGATAGTTGCTTTGGATAGTAAATTACGGTTATATCCGGCGCTCCGCTTTGATGCTTACAGCGATTTTGGGAGTGTTGTGAGTCCGTCGCTGGGCATCAACTATGAACTGATAGAAGAAACAGTATTTTTAAGAGGACAGCTGAGCCGCGATTTTAACCCACCCACATTTAATGCTTTATACTGGGCTCAGAGCGGTAATCCTAATCTTGAGGCCGAGCGCAGTAATTCTTTTGAAGCAGGCCTTGCTGTCATGCCATCAAAGACCAGCTTTAGTTTCGCTTCTGCTCAGCTTACTGCTTTTTACAGCCGCATTTCGGATGGCATACGCTGGTTCCCCGGTAATAATGGAGTGTATTCACCTTCAAATGTTGAGCAGATTACTTCGCAAGGACTGGAGGCTCAACTTAAAAACATTCTTTCTTTTCCGGCGGGTTTGCAAATTAGCCTGCGTCAATCAGGATCTTTTACAAGTACTGAAATCACCGAGCCTCGTTTCTCGGGTGATGGTGCCGTAGGACACCAACTGCGCTATGTACCCAAATGGAAGTACAAGGCATCGCTGAGCATCAAAAAAGGTATGGCTAAAGCGTTGTTGCAATACCAATGGATAGGCCGCCGCTATACGACCGATACTGAAAGTATCAGCAATTCACTTGATCCCTACCAGGTTACTGATGCGACTTTGCAGCTACAAAAGTCTGTGGGCGGATTTCGATTTACAGCACGAGCAGGAATCAATAATATTTTTGGAACGAATTATGAGATTGTCCAATGGTATGCCATGCCGCAGAGAAACTACAATTTTTCACTCACTACAACTTATCAATTCTAAAATTTAAGTTATGTCCAAACGATACTTTTTATTCTTTTTACTCATCTCTTTTGTAATTACAGCCTGCAGCGACAACGGTAACGAACCTGATCCGTTGGAAACAGCATCCGTATATTTGATGAATCAGGGCAATTTTTCTGATGGTAATGGATCGGTTACAAATTATGATCCCCAAGACGGTAGCGTATCCAAACAGTCTTTTAAAAATACCAACGGACGTCCTATGGCAGGTATCATTCAGTCGGCCCATGTCAAAGATGGACAAATGTATATCGTGCTAAACGCTGCTGATAAGATAGAAGTAGCGAATAGTCAGAATATGCAGAGTACTGTGACCATGGAAACGACTCTTCCCCCCACAGCTATTGAGGTTCTTGATAATGGACTGGCATATGTAACGACTCTGGATTTCCAGGCCAGCACTGATAGTGTATTGGTTATGGATTTAAATTCGATGGAGCAAACCGACCAGCGTATTGCCGTTGGTACTTCACCGCGTGATATTGTAGAAGTTGGTGATCGTGTGTATGTGACAAATAGCGGCAGTAATTCGATTTCAGTCATTAATCCAAAAACACAAACGGTAGAGCAGACTATGAATGATGTTTGCACAACGCCCAGCGAAATGGCTGTTGATAGTGAAGATCGTATTTGGGTGGCCTGTAACGGGCAAGTTTCATACGATTCAAATACTGATGACACTCCGGGCAGTATATATGTACTGGATGGACAAACAGGACAACGTATAAATACGATAGAATCGCCGGATATTGCGGCTACTTCCGGTTTTGTATATCGACTAGAACTAGACAGTGAAAATGCGACTGCCTATTTACTTAATGATGGCATATCCACGATAGATATGAACAATTTTACGCTTTCTGATCAAAAACTTATTGATCGATCGTTTAGTGCCATCGGATTTTTTGGTCCGCAGCAACGCCTATATCTGGGCCAAAGCAATGGTTTTAGTCAGCCAGGCAAAACCGTACTTTATGATACTAAAGGGGCAGCAGTAGATTCATTTTCAGCGGGAATTGCTCCACAGGAATTTAAGTTTATAACTGGTAGGTAAAACCGATCTCGCACAACGATATTTTTTGATTTTAAAGGTCCGCTATTAGAATTATCAAAATAGCGGACCTTTTTTATTGATGAATTCGATTGTTAAATCATTTAAAAGCGGACTACAATATCCCCCCTCATTCAAAGCCTTGAAGTTATCCACATTTTGTTAATAATAAGCTAAAAAACAATGCTTATTTTGCTTGGGATTCTATCCTCGATTGTGGATAACTCATCCTTTTTGTGGAAAAGTAATTGCTGTTTTTCCTTGCCGTAAAGCACCAATCTTTTATATTAATTATTGCGTCAGGCAATAGATATAGTGCTTTTGAAAAGCCTTCCAAATAGTCAAAATATTAGTCAAGTAAACTGGAGATAAATATATGGAATTCACACGTTTTTATACTCAGGAAGAGTGGGATAGCCCGTTTGGGGATATGGAATTTGAGAGTCGAAAATCGGAGATCAAAAATCCTGACGGCTCTGTTGTCTTTAAACAAGAGAATGTTATTGTACCCGAAGATTGGTCACAGGTATCGACCGATGTAATGGCACAAAAATATTTTCGAAAGGCTGGGGTGCCAAAAGAAACCAAAAAGGTAAAAGAGAAGGGAGTACCGAAATGGATTCAGCGGTCCGAGCCTGATGAAGAAGCGATGAAAGATATTGATGAAGATGATCGATTTGGCGGTGAGCAAGACAGCCGTCAGGTGTTTCGTCGTCTGGCCGGTTGCTGGACGTACTGGGGCTGGAAACATGATTATTTTGATTCGGAAGAAGAAGCAAAGATTTTTCATGATGAGCTCTGTTATATGCTGGCTAATCAGATGGCTGCTCCGAACAGTCCGCAGTGGTTTAATACGGGCTTGCACTGGTCTTATGGCATTAATGGTCCGTCGCAGGGTCATTATTATGTAGATGGCAAAACCGGCGAACTCACTAAGTCAGATGATGCCTATTCGCATCCTCAGCCGCATGCTTGCTTTATTCAAAGTATTGATGATAATCTCGTCAATGAAGGCGGTATTATGGATCTTTGGGTTCGCGAGGCCCGTCTGTTCAAGTACGGCTCTGGAACGGGCAGTAATTTTTCCAAAATCCGCGGTGAAGGAGAGCCGTTGAGTGGCGGTGGTCATTCATCAGGTTTGATGAGCTTCTTGAAAATTGGTGATAAGGCAGCGGGTGCTATCAAGTCGGGCGGTACGACCCGACGCGCAGCTAAGATGGTGACACTGGATCTTGACCATCCGGATATTGAAGAGTATGTCAACTGGAAGGTACGCGAAGAGCGAAAAGTGGCTTCCATGGTAACCGGATCCAAAGTGCTGGAAAGTCATCTCAAGAAAATTATTAAGCTGTGTAACAAGCCGGTGGAGATTGACGGTCGCACCTTCAACGGAGCGGTAAGTCGTGATCCTTCAAAGAATGAAGAGTTGGGTAAGGCTATTAAAGAAGCTAAAGAAGATGAAGTGCCGCTTAACTATATTGAACGTGTGGTACAGCTGGCGGCCCAAGGATTCACAGATCTGGAATTTGAAACCTATAACACCGACTGGGATTCAGAAGCATATCGCACGGTGAGTGGACAGAATTCCAACAACTCTGTGCGTATTCCCAATAAGTTTATGAAGGCCGTCCAAAATGATGAGGACTGGAATTTGTATTGGAGAACGGAAAAACGGAAGGCCGCCGAAGAGGGTCGGGAGCCGGAACCAAGCAAGACGCTCCGCGCCCGTGAGCTGTGGGATGATATTTCTCAGGCAGCTTGGGCTTCTGCCGATCCGGGAGCGCAGTATCATGATACGATTAATGAGTGGCATACTTGTCCCGAAGATGGACCGATTAACGGCAGTAATCCGTGTTCAGAGTATATGTTCCTCGACAATACGGCTTGCAACCTGGCATCACTGAATTTAATGAAGTATTTCAAGACGGAAGAGTGCCAGGAGTTTGATGTAGAAGCTCTCCGCAATGCATCGCGGTTGTGGACGGTCGTGCTGGAGATTTCGGTACTGATGGCCCAATTCCCATCCAAAGAAATTGCTGATCTCTCATACAAGTATCGTACGCTGGGTCTTGGGTTTGCTAATATTGGTGCCGCGCTGATGGTTCAGGGTGTTCCATATGACAGTCCCAAGGGATGTGCCATTGCCGGTGGACTGATGAGCATTATCCACATGAATGCCTATGCAACCAGTGCCGAAATGGCTGATGAGTTGGGTACGTTTGAACGGTACGAAGCCAACAAAGAGCACATGTTGCGCGTAGTTCGCAATCACAAACGTGCAGCATATAATGTGGATCCCGATGAGTACGAAGGATTGACGGTGAAGCCGATGGGTATTGATGCCAATGAATGTCCCGATAATCTGCTGGAAGCGGCGCGCGAAGATTCTGATAAAGCCGTAGAAATGGGAGAGAAGTACGGTTACCGCAATGCGCAGGTAACGGTGATTGCTCCAACGGGCACTATTGGATTGATAATGGATTGTGATACTACCGGCATTGAACCTGATTTTGCACTGGTTAAGTTTAAGAAACTAGCCGGTGGCGGACACTTTAAAATTATCAATCAGGCTGTGCCCAGAGCGCTAGAGAACTTGGGATACAGCCCTAAAGAACGGCAGGACATCATTAATTATGCCAAAGGGCATGGTACGCTTGATGGTTGTCCCCATATCAATGAAGAAAGCCTTCGTGAAAAAGGCTTTGGCGACAAGCAGATAGAGGCAGTCGAAGAAGCTCTGCCAAGCAGTTTCGAAGTGAAGTTTGCCTTTAATCAGTGGACATTGGGTGAAGATTTCTGCAAAGAAGAACTTGGTCTAACGGATGAAGAGCTTGCTAATCCCAAATATGATATTCTCAAGCATCTCGGATTTTCTAAAGAGGAAATTCAGGAAGCCAATAAATACGTTTGCGGTACGATGACGGTAGAGGGTGCTCCGCATTTGAAAGATGAGCACTTGCCGGTCTTTGACTGTGCTAATCGCTGTGGACGTATTGGTACCCGATATATTAAACCCGGTGGACACATCCGAATGATGGCGGCTGCGCAACCGTTTGTTTCGGGCGCGATTTCCAAGACTATTAACCTGCCAAACGAGGCTACGGTTGAGGATTTCAAGGATGCCTACATGCAGTCTTGGCAGCTAATGCTCAAGGCTAACGCCCTTTATCGCGACGGTTCGAAACTCAGTCAGCCGCTGAACAGTCTCAGTGATGTCTTTGAAGACTTCGACGAGCAAGAACTGGATGAAAATTCTGCTGAAGGGCAAGACAAGGTGGTAGAGACGGCCGAGAAGATTATCCATAAATATGTGGCCGATCGCCAGCGGCTGCCAAGTCGTAGAAGCGGTTATACGCAAAAAGTTAAAATTGGCGGACAGAGCGTGTACTTGCGAACCGGCGAATATGAAAACGGCCAGCTCGGTGAAATATTTATTGATATGCACCGCGAAGGTGCGGCATTCCGCAGCCTTACGAACTGCTTTGCTATTGCCATTTCGCTTGGCTTACAGCACGGTGTTCCGCTTGAAGAGTTTGTGGATGCCTTTACGTTCACCAAGTTTGAGCCCAGCGGAACGGTCACCGGTAGTCCGCATGTGAAGATGACCACTTCGGTTATTGATTATATTTTCCGAGAGCTGGCAGTGACCTATCTCGGTCGTGATGACCTGGCGCATGTTCCTGCAGAAGATGTAATGTCACGCAAAATGCGTCCGTCTGAAGAGGCTGAGCAGGCGCGGGAAAAAGCGAATCGGATAGATCCGGAGCAGTCCGGAACCCAACAGCAATCAGATGCTGTAGCACAGCCTGAGCCGGCGAAAGAAACGCAGGCTGCAGGTGATGATGACAGTTATCAAAGTGATTATGAGCAGGCCAAAGAGCTGGGATATACCGGCGACTCATGTCCCGAATGCGGAAGTATGACGATGGTCCGTAATGGAACTTGTCAGAAGTGCATTACCTGTGGTTCAACCACTGGCTGTTCGTAAGATGAGATAATTTAGAAGTTTTAAATATGGCAAGTCTCAAAGACTTGCCATATTTCTTTTATAAAATAAAACTTTAACCCTGGCAGGACCCAAGTCCTGTCAGGGTTTTTATAATGCGATGAAAAATGTTTAAGTCCTAAATTAACCTAAATTAGATTTGTGATGAGGTTATTTGGATTTGGAGAAATAGCAGTACTCTTTTTCTATACTAATCCTATCTTTTGGGCTGGAATAAAAATTAATGACATTGCAAATGCCTAAGATAGGCAGAGCGGTTTTTTAAAAAGGATTTCGGAAAGTCTCGAAAGATCACCCGATTAGCTTCAGAAAACTTTTGAAGTTACCTGAAGCTTTATGACTATCCAATCCAGGGATAATCATCCCAGTTGGGCTTGCGTTTTTCGAGAAAAGCATCACGTCCCTCAGCTGCCTCATCCGTCATATAGGCCAAGCGGGTGGCTTCGCCAGAAAATATCTGTTGACCCACCATACCGTCGTCCACTAAATTAAAAGCATATTTTATCATGCGAATAGCCGTAGGACTTTTCTCCAGGATTTCTTGTGCCCACTGATAAGCGGTTTCTTCTAGCTCATCATGTGGAACTACTTTATTCACCATCCCCATATCGTAAGCCTCTTGGGCAGAGTAGTCACGGCCGAGGAAAAAGATTTCACGTGCTTTCTTCTGTCCCACCTGACGTGCCAGCAGTGCTGAGCCGAACCCGCCGTCAAAGCTGGCCACATCGGCATCGGTTTGTTTGAAGATAGCATGCTCTTCACTGGCAATTGTCAGATCACAGACTACATGCAGGCTGTGCCCACCTCCGACAGCCCAGCCGGGCACCACGGCAATAACGACCTTGCCCATAAAGCGGATCATACGCTGCAGGTCAAGTACATTGAGCCTTGGCGTTCCGGCATCATCTTTATAGCCGGCTTTGCCGCGAACGTTCTGATCGCCACCGGAGCAAAATGCCCAGCCTCCATCTTTGGGTGATGGACCTTCACCGGTCAGCAGTACAACGCCAATGTTGGAATCTTCGCGGACATCCAAAAAAGCATCCTGTAGTTCAAACAGTGTTTTGGGACGAAATGCATTGCGGATTTCCGGTCTGTTAATGGCAATACGCGCTACGCCGTTGGATTTTTTGAAAGTGATATCTTGATATTCGTTGACGGTTTTCCATTCCATAGCAAGTAATGGTTTTGAGTAGTTATAATGTTACAAAATGTTCAATTTCTTGTATCAATACTGATGGATTATCTAGGTGTACGCGATGGCCTGCCGGGATAGATGAAAATGTAGCATCGGGTAATTTATCAACAATTGACATATTAATCTGCTGATATTTTTCATCCGCCGATCCGGCTATCAATAGTGTTGGCAGATCTAACTGGTTAAGCTCATTGCAAACTGGTGTCATGGCCCCGCTGCCAAATCCACCCAGCGAAGCGGCTAGGGCAGGAGGTGATTGTTCTGACTGAATGCGTTGATAGTTGTCAATGAGAGACGTATTTGTTGGTAATGGAGATTGAAACAGCTTTAGTTTTTTCCAACTGTTGAGGAAGGCTTCAAAATCGTCCTTTATTGCTTTGCCTCTTTCAGCATCTACTGCTCTTCGTTCTTTCCGATTGTTGCTGTCGGGGATTCCACAAGTAGTACTTTCCAGAATTAATCCACGAAAAAGATTTGGATGAGTTAAGGCTATTTTTAGTGCCAGTCGGCCGCCCATGCTGTATCCATAGAGCCAAAGTGGGGAATAATTCAGATTGGAAATAAGTGAAGTGATATCGCTAATTTGTTGCTCTTCCCGATAATGTTTGGGATGCTCAGGAGTGGCGGATTTTCCGTGCCCCAATAGATCTACAGTTATGGGATTACAAAAAGTACATAATGGTTCAATAAGATGATCATATACCCGGTGATCGCCCATAAAGCCGTGTAGCATAAGTAGATAAGGCACTTCATCATTTTGTTTATGGACCTTATACGCGTAACGGGAACCAGCAATATTTGTTGATTTCATATCCGGATATTCCATAGTCTATTGCGCAATTTCATAGAGGCGTCGGTATTAGTCGTGCATTCAACAACCGAGCATCCCGGATGCTGGGCTATCCAGTCAGAAACATCAAAGTTTAAAAGTTTGGAACGGGAGTCGATCTTTTGATAAGGTATATTATGGGAGGTAGTCAGGGATGAAATATCAGCTGCTTGTGGTGTCTCAAAGTAGGGTTCAAAATATTCTTCCTGATCAGCAATGGGTAGCATCCGAAAAATAGAACCGCCGCTGTTATTAATCACGATAATGACCAGTGGTTGGTCGACCAATTGATGGTTGAGCAAGGCATTGGAGTCGTGCAGAAAGGCAAGATCACCCGTAAATAACACCAACGGTTTCTGACTGCCAATAGTTGCCCCGATGGCAGTGGAAGTGACGCCGTCGATGCCACTCACACCACGATTTGTTACTATGGATTGACGGCCAAAGCGTGCAAATAGGGACTGATCCCGGGCGGGAAAGGAATTGGAAATTGCGATGGTGTGCTCATCCGGAATGTCGGGCAGAATCTGTTGGTAAATATGTCCGTCTGTAAGGGGCTCAATGTCATCAGCCATGGATTGAGCCTGTTCAAAAAATGACTGTTCTGCTTGTTTCCATTTTTCCAGCCATTGATCTGGCTTTTGGGAGGTATTGCTGGTATCAAATGTCTTGCCATCCCATTGAATTCGTTTCGTAGTAGTATTAAAGATATCGATATTTCGGTCCGTATCGGCAAAGTAAATATGGTGATTCGCGTGCCATTGTCGTACAGCCTGTAGCACACTTTTGCTGGCCGGTTGAAGCCCAAAGCGTAAAATTAAATCAGGTTTTAGCTCCTCAATATTTTCTGAGGATCGTAAAAAACCGTCGAATCCCTGAATATCGCAATCAGACTCGGGATGTCCATACTCAGAAATAACCGGTGCCTGTAGCTTTTCAGCAAGAGCGAAGATAGGTTCTGACGAAGAAGAAGCCGAGAGTTGTCCAACAATTATCAGCGGTCGTTCAGCTGTTTGTATGATATTCTGTGAGAGGCTATCTGTCAGATCAATATTAATTTCTTTTGATGAATTGGAAACAGAACTTTGCGGTGTCAGCTTTCTGTTTTCTGATGTTATTTTCTGCAGGAAATCAGGATCAGGCTGGAGTGGTTTTCGGAATGGAAAGTTTAAATGTGCTGTCCCTTGGTTCTGCCGGGAGGCTTGAAAAGCTTGTTTTGTCAGTTCTTTCAGGGTTCCTATACTTCCATTGGCAGGTTCACCTATATCCTTATAAAATACCGGGTAGTTTCCATAAATATGCTGCTGATTGATGGCCTGGTTGGCACCTTTAGCAACTAACTCTTCCGGTCGGTCAGCGGTAGCTACAATCATGGGAATGCCGGATTGCTTAGCTTCAATAACTGCAGGATAATAGTTGGCAACAGCAGTGCCGGAGGTACAAACTAAGACCGCTGGAATGTTAGTTGCCTTGCCGATCCCCAGAGCTGTAAAAGCCGCTGACCTTTCATCTAAAATAACGTGTTTCTTTAAGTAGTTGTTGGCAGCGGCAGCGAGGGTAAGGGGAGTAGAACGTGAACCAGGAGAAATAATGACATTCTGTACACCAAAAGATTGAAGCTGTCTAAAAAAAACGGTACTCCAGTAAAAAGAATTATTCCCGGGTTTTAGATCAGTCATACGGCAGGGCAGAAAGCATTGGCTTTAATTTAAGATTGGTTTCTTCCCATTCTGTTTTGGGATTAGAATCAGCGACAATACCACAACCAGCGAAAAATGAGATGTTGTTCTCCGTCAATAAGCCACTGCGGATACCTACGGCGAACGTAGCTGTGCCACTGCTGTTAAACCATCCTACCGGACCTGCATACCAGCCGCGGTCAAATGTTTCCAGTTTATTAATGTAAGGAGCTGCTTTTTCCCATGGATAACCGCCCACAGCAGAGGTGGGATGTAGTTGTTCAATGACGTCTAGAATATGGACGTCTTTTTTAAGTTCTGCCCGGATGGGTGTGGAAAGATGTTGAACATTCGACAACTTTTTAATTTCTGGGCGCCCATTTAAATTAATTGATCGTGTAAGAGGGCGAAGTCGCTCTTTAATATCTTTAACTACAAAATTGTGCTCGCTGATATTTTTGGAACTTTCGGCAAGGTGTTCTTCTAAAAGAGAATCTTCGGTAGCAGTTTGTCCCCGTCGCATGCTGCCAGCCAGGGCCTCAGTTTGTAGTCGCTGTTGGCTAATGGAGCCAAGCCGTTCAGGTGTGGTGCCCAAAAAGGTAGCATTTTCCGGCTGGTGGACTAAAAAATTATAACAGTTGGTATATTGTTTCCGAAAATTATTTAACAGTTCGGTGGGTATTATTGATTTGCTAGCCGGAATGCTAACTTGTCTTGCTAGTACAATTTTATCGAATTCATTGTCGGCGATAAGCTGCTTGGCTTCTCGTATAGAAGATTCCCATCTATGATATTCTCCATTATTTAAGCTAGCCGTGCCAAGTTCAGAAAGGTTCGATGAACTTATTTGGGTTTTTTTAGTATCGATGGTACCGATATGATCACCATTTTGAATCTTTTTGAGTTGTGCTAAAAGATATCGGTACAATTGCTCTCTGTCATCCCAGTGAGATAGCTCAACTCCGAGAGTTACAATGCTGTATTTTCCATCTTTAATGATGGCCCATTTGGGAATAGTAAATGATGCCGGCTCAAATGATTTCCAGTTGTTGTTAGCTATGACATCAAAAAAAGAAAACCCGCCCAGAAATATTGTACCGTCATATCGATGATTAACCGCCGAAAATTCTTTTATTGAATTTTCGATGGTGTCAACAGCAGTCTGTATTTGCTGGAAACGCTCTGGGCCATTGCCGGTAATTGTTTGTACCGTTCCTTGAGCAGCAATAGCAAAGGTGTCAGCCGGATGTTCCCAATAATATTGAAACTGATCATTTTGCCAATTTATTTCCAAATAGGCCAGGGGATCAATGGTTTCAACTGTGAAGCTAAAAGTGGCGAATTTGGGCAGGGTGCCTGAAAAAAGCTCGTCCAAAAAGTCTTCTAGCAAATTATTTTGCTTATCCCCGATAATTTGATCGGCCGACAATGAAACTTGTGGGCTCATAAGTATATAAGCACGTTATTAATGGATTTTCATAACTTTCAATATAAATTGAAAATTCGACTTTCCATAATTTGGTGGCAATAAATAGTTTGGGGGACAGATGTTTTCGCTGAGCTAGATATTTTAGCCAGGTAGAGAGTTCTAGCTAACTACTACTCATTAAATGGATTGGTAATGCCATATTCAGTGGGATCATAGTCGGCAAGATGGAAAAAATGATTCCAGGCTTCCTTGCTGTCACCGTTTTCATCAACCCATCCTGGGTGACTTTGTTTAATAAGTCCTACGGCACGCTCAGCATATTCAATACGTTCGTCTTCATCTTCAATACGGGGCAGGGAGTCAATCATTCTGTCAAGATTGTACCCGCAATCAAAGTCTTTTGGCTTTTTTTGTTCTACAAACATTGAAATATTGTTATGTTAATTAATTGGAGTCAGAAGATAACAGAGTTCACGGCCCGAATAAAGTACTTCTCAAAGATATATATTTTTTTGCTTTTTCATAGCTGAACTTTTTTCGGGTTGATAGCTCAAAATTCCTATATTTGATCACTTTCAAATCAGAAACAATAGGTAAGCACGCAATAGTAAATGTATTATAATTCGATTCTAGAAACGATTGGTAACACTCCGCTGGTAAAGCTTAATGATCTTGCTGATGATTTACCGGGAACAATTCTTGTAAAAGTTGAATATTTTAATCCCGGTCAGAGTGTAAAAGATCGTATTGGTCTTAAAATGATTGAAGATGCTGAAGAGCAGGGACTCATTGAGCCTGGTGGTACGATTATTGAAGGTACATCCGGCAATACCGGCATGGGGTTAGCACTGGCAGCTGTTATCAAAGGTTATGACTGTATTTTCACCACGACAGATAAACAGAGTAAATCTAAGATTGATTTATTGCGTGCATTGGGAGCCGAAGTAAAAGTTTGCCCCACAGATGTTGAGCCCGATGATCCGAACAGTTATTATTCTGTGGCCCAGCGGCTGAGCGAAGAGATTCCGAATTCTTATTATCCTAATCAGTATGATAACCCCAGTAACACCCAGGCCCACTATGAAACGACCGGACCTGAAATTTGGGAGCAGACTGAAGGCAATGTTACCCATTATGTAGCTGGTATGGGAACAGGGGGTACAGTATCGGGCACCTCCAAGTATCTAAAAGAACAGAATGATGATATTAAGACTATTGGTATTGACAGTGACGGCTCGGTGTACAAAAAGTATTTCGATACAGGAGAATTCGATAAAGATGAGATTCATCCTTATCTAACCGAAGGTATCGGCGAAGATATTATTCCGGATAATATTGACATGGATTTGCTGGACGAGGTTATACAAGTAAATGATAAAGACGCCTTTTTGACCACGCGGGCTTTGGCCAGCCAGGAAGGGTTGTTTGTAGGCGGTTCATGTGGAGCAGCCGTTCACGGAGCTCTTGAGTATGCCCGAAATAACTCATTCGATGAAGATGATGTTATGGTTATCATTTTACCGGATAGTGGTACGCGATATGTTTCAAAGATTTTTAACGATGAATGGATGGAAGAGCACGGCTTTTTAGACTCCTAATATCAGTAATTATAATAATTTGGAATTAAATTTTTGTTATGCCAGATCAAACACAAGATTTAAATCAGGGACAAATTCAAATTGAATTGCCCGAAGATGAAGCTACCGGCACCTATTCTAATTTGGTAATGATTTCACATTCCGATTCAGAATTCATCCTCGATTTTATTTCGGTGATGCCCGGTGCACCTAAGGCCAAGGTTGTTAAGCGAATGGTCCTTACACCTGATCATGCCAAGCGACTTGCAGGTGCATTGACCGAGAATATTGAGCAGTACGAAAAAGAGAACGGCACTATTACCGAAGATGATCAAATTGATGTACCCTTTAACTACCGTGGACCTACACCGGAAGCTTAAAACAGCATCGAATGCTCGATTTTCTTAAAGAGATATTTAAAAACAAAGACCGGGATATTACCTTTGTCTTATTTGACGATGAGATGCCTGAGTCTTCGACCTCGTACCAGTTTAAACCTTCGGGCTTATGGAAGCTTTTTTACAGTGCTTTAATTGCAGTAGTATTGATAACGCTGGTACTGGTCATGTTTACCCCACTCAGTACCTTTCTATACAATACCGAAGATGCACAGTTGCGCCAACGTGTAATTACAGTATCCCAAAAAGTACAGTCGCTGCAAGATTCACTGAGGGCTCGTGACAGCCAGCTGTCAGATATGAAAAAAGTAATTTCAGAGGGCTCAGATACCTCCTTTGCAGTCAGTCAACAATTTGAGGAATCTTCCAGCAATAAAACTGCAAGTAATGCGGAACCTAATAGCGTTAATCAGGTATCAGTAAGTGAGATGTTATCTCAAAACGAGGTAATATTTTCAGAAATATTTAAACAGCGGCCTGATTTTCCCACAGGATACCCAATTGAAGGTACATTTACGCGCGGATACGAACCCCAGAATGGACATTACGGTATAGATATTGCTACCCAGCAGGGGACATCCTTTAAGGCTATTGCCGACGGAGCAGTTATCAATCAAAACTGGACTTTTAATTTTGGATTTGTACTACATGTGCAGCATAACGATGGTATTATTACTGTTTATAAGCATGCTGCAAGCCTTTCCAAATCTATCGGTGATATTGTTACCAAAGGAGATATCTTAGGTACGGCCGGAGACGTGGGCGTATTAAGTTCAGGACCGCATTTACACATAGAAATTTGGAAAAACGGCATTCCTCAGAATCCGAATGCCTACTTAATAAAATCATAGTTTGATATGTTTAATAATAACAAGAAGAAAAAATCCACAAATATGAATGCCAAGAAATCTGAAAACAACTTGCCTTCTATAAATATGATTAGTGAAGGCACGCAATTGGATGGAACAATACAGACGAAGAATGATGTCCGTATTGCCGGTACTGTCGATGGGAAAGCCAAGGCTGACGGAAAAGTGATTGTTTCTTCATCGGGAAAAGTAAAAGGTAATATTGAGGCTGATGATGCTGATATTGCCGGGAATATTAACGGCGAAGTGCGGGTGACCAATAAGCTGGTATTGCGTAAGTCAGCTGTTGTGGAAGGAGATATTTATACGAAGTCTGTATTGGCTGAAGAAGGAGCTCAGATTAACGGGGCTTTCCATATGAGTGATAATATCAAAAAGGATACCTCTGCAAACGGATTGAGTTCTAAGAAATCAAAGGGCACAAAGGATAAAAAAGGATCATCCAAGAAGGCTTCTAAGAAAAAAGATAGTTAAACTCATATTTCTTGAATGATCAAAAATCGTCTACCGATTATCTAAAATATCTCTCCCTGGGATTGGAAATTGCCGTAGGGCTTACCTTGCCTATATTTGTTGGCTATTTTTTAGATTTATATTTCGAAAGTAGTCCATGGTTGCTTCTTGTGGGATGTATGGTAGGTATTGTCAATATTTTTCTACTCATTTTTCGGATTAACAATCGGTTAAACAGTGAATAGTTTTTTGGGAGACCAGCAAACATATAAAACTGTAGTAATACAATTTTTGATCTATTCGGGGATAGCATTTTTTATTTTGCTGGTGTGTGTGTATGGATTTATTGGCGCACAGTTATGGGCACCAGTCGCAGCATATGTACTTAGCTTTTTATTTGTGGCAAGTAATTTCTTTATAGTTCGAAAAGTAAAGAAAGGTAGCGGTAACGGCTTTTATAGGCAGTTTTTTGTTACTCTTTCGCTTCGATTTATTCTTGTTATTATTGCATTAGTGGTCATATTAAAAGCCACAGAATTCCATAAAATTAACTTTACAGTTAGCTTCATAATTTCTTATATTTTCCACTCCGCAATTGAGGTACATTCTATCAATAAAATCATAGAAATATATAATTAAAAGTTAATGATACGGGCCTTCCGCCGACTGTTAGTTACACTCTTACTTTTTTTATTTATCGCACCTATTACTCATGCTTCTGGTGATGATGAGAAGTCATCAGATGATTCCCCCATAGATGTTGTAGGGAAGGTTGTTGATCACCATGAACTTGCTGTTTTAGGGATGCATCTTCCGCTTCCGCGTATCATGCTGGTTGAGGGAGAATGGTATTTTTACAGTAGTACAGAAAGTGCGGTAGGATCTGGTGAGTTTGTTAAAAAGGATGGGTCGTTAGTGCCAGCAGGTGATGCGCAAATTACGCTCGATATGTCCATAACTTCGCATCTTATGTATGTATGGTTTGGACTCATTTTGACTCTTTGGTTGACGATTGCGATGGGGAGACGTTATAAAAAAGGCATAGGCAGGAAAACCGAACCTCAAGGTTGGTTTCAGAACTTTTTTGAGATTGTTTTTGAATTTGTTCGGGATGATATTGCAAAGACTAATATTCCCGATAAGAAGTACAAAAAGTTTGTTCCTTATTTATTTACTGTTTTCGTTAGTATTTCATTTATGAATCTCTTTGGGTTGTTGCCGTGGGGTGCAACAGCAACGGCTGATGTTACGGTGACAGCAGTTTTAGCGGCATTTACCTTCTTTATTACGCAGTGGAATGGAAGCAAAGATCATTGGGAGCATGTATTTTGGTTTCCCGGTGTCCCAGGATGGATGCGCATTATCTTAACCCCTATTGAAATTATTGGATTATTTACAAAACCCTTTGCGTTGGCTGTGCGTCTTTTCGCAAATATGCTGTCCGGAAAAATAATGATTATCTGTATTCTCGGGCTTATATTTATCTTTGCAGATATTTTTGGAAATATAGCGGGTATCGGGATGAGTTTATTTGCTGTTCCGCTAACCGTTGCACTCTATGTATTAAAAGCTTTTGTAGGAATTTTGCAGGCATATATTTTTACGCTGCTCTCAGCAGTATTTATTGGGATGGCAGCAGAAGAGCATGCGCATGAAGAAGGAGTTGAAGCGCACGCCTAAGACTTTTTAAATAACCTTAAACCTAAACTTTAAAAACAAAACAGGTAACATAATATGGGTTTATTAGCAGCAGGAATCGGAGCAGGAATTGTAGCAGTTGGTGCTGGAATTGGTATCGGTATGATCGGTAGAAGTTCTGTAGAAAGCATCGCTCGTCAACCTGAAGCTTCCGGAGATATTCGTGGCGCTATGATTTTGACCGCAGCTCTCATTGAGGGTGTGGCACTAATTGGTGCTATTGTTTGTATTCTTCTCGCTCTCGGAATCGGTCAATAATAACATACATTAAAAACCATGATGCTATTTTTAGCAGGCGGAGGAGGCATCCTCTCATTTAACGGGGGGTTTGCTCTCTGGGTAGCTCTTACATTAGTTATCTTTCTTGCCGTTATGGGTAAGTATGCGGTTCCTTTAATTATGGATGCTCTGCAAGAGCGGGAAACGCGTATCAAGGAATCATTAGAATCGGCCGAGCAGGCACTTGAACGGGCCGAAAAGATTTCCAAAGATAACGAAAAAGCTTTGCGGGAAGCTGAGAAGAAAGCTCAAAAAATCCGCAAAGAAGCTATCGATGAAGCAGAAATGCTCCGTGCAGAACGCATAGAGAAATCCAAGGAAGAAGCTGAGCAAATTATTGAAGATGCTCGGCAAACGATAGAGCAGGAGAAAAAACGTGCCATGCAGGAGCTTCGCGACGAAGTAGCCAGCTTGGCCATTCAGTCTGCATCAAAGATTATCGATTCTGAATTGGATGAGCAGAAAAATCATAAGTTGGTAGATCGTTTCATTAACGACCTCTCTAAAAACTAAGGTAGATGCCTACATCAAAAGCAGCCCGACGATATGCAACAGCTCTCCTGGAACTCGCTGAGGAGCGAAATGAGGTAGAGCAAATATTAGAGGATGTTCAGTTCGTACATAATACGATCGAAGGATCACGTGATCTGGTACTATTTCTGAAGAGTCCCATTGTCAACTTTGATGACAAAATAGAAGCTCTTAAGAAACTCTTTTTTGATGATCTTAATGAAGCTACCAAGCTTTTTGTAAAGCTGTTAGCTAAAAAGGATCGGATCAATTTGTTGTATCAGGTTACAGAGGCATTTGTCGAAAAGTATAAAGAGTTTGCTGGCATAATTACTGTTGATGTGTTTGTAGCTCGTGAATTGAGTAACGAGCAGCAAGAAGAGTTACACGATGAACTTGAGGAAAAAACACAAAAAACAGTTGAAATGAATGTCACCGTTGATGAAGATCTTAAAGGTGGTATGGCCATCCGTATTGATGACACAGTTATCGACGGTACGGTTAAGCACAAGCTTGAAAAGCTTAAAGAAGAATTATTCTCAGCCACTGTAAAATAGCAATTATACGTTTTAAACAATATTAGAACCAATGAGTCAAGTTAGACCAGACGAAGTTTCTTCAATACTACGTAAACAATTATCCGGCTTTGATGACGAAGCTGATACCTATGATGTGGGAACAGTCCTCGAGGTAGGGGATGGTATTGCCCGCGTGTATGGATTGTCTAAAGTACAGGCCGGTGAACTTGTTAATTTGCCTGATTCAATAGATGAAGACGGCAATTCCATTCGTGGGATGGTATTAAACCTTGAGGAAGACAATGTTGGCGTAGTTCTTTTTGGTGGAACCAGCGCTGTCGAAGAAGGTGATACTGTTCGTCGAACCAAAGAAATTGCATCCATTAATGTAGGTGACGGACTCCTTGGTCGAGTTATCGATCCACTGGGACGTCCGCTCGATGGTGACGGCCCTATTTCTGGGGATACCATTCGTATCCCGCTGGAGCGAAAAGCACCCGGTGTTATTTACCGTGAGCCAGTAAAAGAGCCGCTTCAAACTGGGATTAAGGCTATTGACTCGTTGATTCCGATTGGACGTGGGCAGCGTGAACTTATTATTGGTGATCGTCAAACGGGTAAAACGTCGGTTGCAGTTGACACAATTATTAACCAGAAAGAAACGCAGGATACTGACAAACCTGTTCACTGTATTTATGTAGCTGTTGGACAGAAAGGTTCTACCGTTGCGGGAATTGCTAAGTCTCTGGAGGATAATGATGCAATCGATTATTCAACTATTGTTTCCGCTCCTGCAAGTGTTTCTGCACCAATGCGATTTATTGCGCCTTTTGCCGGTGCAGCAATTGGAGAATATTTTCGAGATACAGGACGCCACGCACTGGTAATTTATGATGATCTTTCTAAGCAGGCGGTAGCGTATCGTGAGCTTTCCCTCTTGCTTAAGCGTCCACCGGGGCGTGAGGCATATCCTGGCGACGTGTTTTACTTGCACAGTCGTCTGCTTGAGCGTGCTGCGAAAATTATTGACGATGATGAAATTGCAAAGCAGATGAATAATGTGCCGGAGGAACTACAACCCAAAATGAAGGGGGGCGGTTCGTTGACAGCACTGCCAATTATTGAAACGCAGGCCGGTGATGTTTCTGCTTATATCCCGACAAATGTTATTTCGATTACAGACGGACAAATTTTCCTCGATATTGATCTGTTTAACTCTGGTGTCCGTCCTGCTATTGATGTTGGTACTTCGGTATCACGAGTGGGAGGTTCTGCACAGGTTGACGCGATGAATGATCTCTCGGGAACAATGAAGCTTGACTTGGCACAGTATCGGGAGCTCGAGGCCTTTGCAAAATTCGGCTCGGATCTTGATCCTGCTACACAGCGCCAGCTAAAACGTGGTGAGCGGACTGTTGAGCTGCTCAAGCAGGATATTTATGAGCCGCGTCCTGTTGAAGATCAAGTTGCACTCTTGAAAACGAATGATGAGGGTGTGCTTGACAAACTTGATGTTGATCAGGTGCAGGAATTTGAGAAGAAATTTCTTGAAACCATTCATGTTAAGTACAGTGAGGAGTTAGCTGAAGTTGGTGACTCTGGAGAACTTAGTGATGAATTGGGTGAGCAGTTGGTAGAAACAGCAAAGACTATTATTGATCAGATTAATGCTGCATCAGAAGACGAGGACGAATAACAGATGGCGAATCTTCGTGACATACGAAATCGAATAGAATCGATTAAAAACACGCAGCAGATTACCCGTGCTATGAAAATGGTTGCTGCTGCTAAGCTTCGAAAGGCTCAAGATCGAATAATTGAGACGCGTCCTTATGCTTCAAAGATGAAAGAAGTAGTAGGACGGATGGTCAAGAGCGGGTCTGATGAAAATGTATTGTTAGACAAGCCCGAATCGACTGATAAGTTGCTTCTTATCGTCGTAAGCTCTGACCGTGGTCTTTGTGGTGCTTTTAACAATAACTTATTTAAGGTTGTAAAGAGCACTATTGATGAGCAATACAGCGAATACCAAGAAAATGGTAACTTATCGCTTATATGTATTGGTCGTCAGGCTACTAAGCATTTTGGGAAGCGAGACTATGAGATCGAAGCGGAACTTCCGGGTTTTTGGGATGAGATTGAGTTTTATAAAGCGACCGAAATAATGAAATCAGTAACAGCTGATTTCAAATCTGGTAAATTTGATGAGGTCAAACTGATTTACAATGAATTTAAATCGGTGATTGCCCAAAATCGTTTGGTAGAGCAAGTTTTACCCATTGATGCTGATGGTTTGGTTGGAGAGGAAGAAGAACTTGAAGATGATACCGAGTATATCTTTGAGCCTGATACAGATCAAATTCTTGAAAAATTACTACCATTACACTTGAACTTGCAGTTGTGGAAGGCTATCCTAGAGTCGAATGCAGCAGAGCAAGGTGCACGTATGACGGCGATGGATAATGCCACAGAGAATGCACAGGAAATGAAAGAAGATCTCCAGCTTGAATACAATCGTGCTCGACAAAGTGCTATTACTACTGAGATATCTGAAATTATATCTGGTGCACAGGCACTCGAAGATGCATAATTATTGATTTTTTTGGAGGGATGGCAGAGCCTGGTTGATTGCACCGGTCTTGAAAACCGGCAGGCCCTCGCGGGTCTCGGGGGTTCGAATCCCTCTCCCTCCGCTCAACTACACCAAGGTTGGTAGAGTATTTTACTCTTTTATCTTGGTATTTATGAAATAGATGGTAGCCTCTTCCTGATGGAAGGGGCTATTTTTTTAAATAAATGTCCACAGTACTCGTTAGGTTTATGATGATGAATAATAAATCCCAGATATATAGAATTATAGTGGCAACGGTTTTGCTATTGGCCTTGGGTGTCGGGATCCCTTTGAGTAGCTGGGCTCAGCAAGATACGGTTGAAGTTTCGCTGCAGGAGTTTATTAACAAAGGGCTAGAAAACTCCGAAAAAATAAATTACGAAAAGCAAAAAGTACGGCTTGCGGAAAACAAAGTGAAGCAGGCTCGTTCTCAGCGAATTTTACCTAAATTGGAACTTAGTACCCAACATGGAATAGTCCCCGGTGTAGAAAGTGATGTACCGGGACTTGCTAAAGACGAGTATTATTTGGATCCCGACCTCGAAAATGACTGGCAAGACTGGGGTATTTTTACAAGAGCGGAGATTAATGCTGTGCAGCCGTTGTTTTCATGGGGTGCCCTCAAAAATGCTGTAAATGCAGCACGTTCTGCAGCAGTAGCAGCACAAAAACAATTTAAAAAACAAAAAGCTGATCTTAGGCTGCGCCTTTTTGATCTATATCAAAGTTATTTACTTACCAGTGAAATTGTTCGGCTTTTGGATGATGCAGAGGATAAAATTGCCGATATAGAAAAGCAGATCAAAAAGAAGCAGAGCGAAAAGAATTCTGACTTTGATGATTCTGATGAATTTAAGTTTGAGATCTATAAGTCTGAGTTTGAAATCCGGGCAGCTGAGGTACGTCAAAATGCAGCAACTACTCAGCGCATTTGGAATTATGTGCTACAAGCTGATTCCGGAACGGTATATATGCCGGATACGTACTTTCTGGATCCTTCGTCTCAAAAGATTAAAGAAATAGCTTTTTATCGGAGTAAAGCTATGTCCAGCCGAGCAGAAATTAATGCGGCTGAAGCTGGTATAGAGGCGGCAGAGTATGGCTTGCAGGCCCTTAAGCAAAAGAACTATCCTGCATTGTTTTTAGGATTAACAGCTAGTTATGCTAATACTCCCAATAGGCCTCGGCAGAGTAATCCATTTATCATCAATAATTCAAATTATGCTACGGCTACATTTGGAGTGGGGATACGACAAAATCTTAATTTTTTAAGCATGAAGAATGACCTGGAGAAAGGTCGAGTGCAGAAAAAACAGGCAAAATATTTGAAAGAGGCGGCCGTTGAAGGTATTGTTCTTGAAATTAATGAGGCTTATAAAGAAGCTTCGCTTTCCCGCATCAAGGTAGATAAAACTGATAAGGCATTGGTAGCAGGAAAAAAATGGCTTCGACAGGAACAATTGGACTATGACTTCGGTACAGGAGAAACCAAAGATCTGATAGATGCATTGAAAAAAGAACTTGAATTACGTGTGCGTCTCAAACGTGAGATCTTTCAGCTCAATACTAATATGGCTGAGTTGTATCGAAAATCAGGTCTGCCAATAACTAAAATTATGACAGAGGAAGAGTAGTATGGTAACGATCAAAAAATTTAGTTCTGCATTATTGCTTTTATTAGTGACTGCAGCTTTTATCAATCCCATTGATGGATGGGCGCAACAAGAACGTCCTGATATTAAACAATTGCTGGAAGATCGCGATCAGGAAATTAAAGAGCTGATAGGTCCAAAAGGTACTGAATATACGACTGAACAGCGTAATAAGCTTAAAGACATTATAAATGCTATCATTGATTATCGAGCAATGGCCCAATATGCTTTGCAAGAGACCTATGATACGCTTTCTACAGACCAGCGGGACGAATTTATCGACCTGTTTTCTACCATTGTCCGTGACCATTCTTTAAATAATCTGGATATATATCGGGCGGATGTACGGTACCAAGAAATAAATCGGGTTAAAGATACTGCAGTGGTAAAGACGCTTGCACAGTTAGAAAAGGTACGGACGCCGGTAACTTATAAAATGATGTATGAGCAAGAGAATCAACAGTGGGTAGTTACGGATATGATTATTGATGATGTTTCTACTGCTGGGTCTTATCGCCGGCAGTTTCAAAGTATTATTAGAAAAAAAGGATATGATTCTCTATTAAAAACACTTCGAAAGAAAGTACAATAGCGGACTTTAGTAAGGGATGGGATAGTTCGTATATTACGATGAATTTTTAACGGTTTCTATGTTAAAATCTGTACAACACAATAAGTTGGCGCCCGAGGGATACGTCTATAATACGTATGGGCACCCCAAATATTTAAAGCATGCTGTTGCATCGGTTGTATCGTTACGTCGCTATGACAAGAAGCGTCCGGTAGCCTTAGCGTGCGAAGAGAAGCATAAAAATATTTTGGAGGAACACGGACTGTCAGATTTGTTTGACCATATTGAAATTTTGCCGGCTGAACATGCTTCGATTGTGGGTTTTAAGCATCATATTCACAAGTTCATGTTTTTTGATAAAAATATTTTTCTAGATAGTGATATTATTTGGTGTAAGAATCCCGATTCCTTGTGGCAGTCTTTTGAGCCGTATCCTTTTACAATTACGGGTACGCAGATTTCGGATAACTTTTTTGGCGGTCCCAAAAATATTGGCATCATTGGCGATTTGTTGTTCCGGCGTCGCCAGCGTACGCTCAATCATTTTGGATTAACCTATTTAAGTAGGGTGCAAACAGGACTGATTTATGCTCAGGATTTTAATCTGACGAAAAAGATGTGTGAGCTGGCTCAGCAGATGTTGAGCCGAAAAGATGAGACTCATTTTCGCAGTCGCACCTTGGAGGAAGGACGCAGTGAGGAAACTTGCGAGTGGAGTATAGCCATGGCTATGTCGAAGCTTGATTTGCCGGTTTATCCATGGCTGCAGGGACATACCAGTCCTCAGCTTGATTATATTGCTGACTATACCTCCCACGATCCTGATTTTGAATATGTAGTATGTAAGTATTATTGCGATCAGTTTGTATATAATTTCCGAGGCTTACAAGTCAAATGGCTTCGCAAGCTGTTAACTTCTCTTTTTTCACTAATACCTGGCAAAGGAGATTATTTAAAAACAACGCCTTATTGCCTGCATTTTGGATGGTATCATCAAAAACAGCCCTTCTTTGAATTTTCTGAACGTACATGGAATGGGTTGAAAAAAGAGAAATACCGAGATCTTTTGGAAGATAAAAATCGACTTGTAGAGAACGGATAGCTTTTATGAATTTTTCTTTTCGTTATGGATGCTGTATTGGTCTGCTATTATTGCTAACAATTCCCTCGCTTATTTTAGGGCAGGATAAGAAGTCCTTGAACTATGGTATTAGTACTTCTGCCTATTCTGCTATCGGCGACAGCGAACTCCCTTTTTGGTTGTATGCCAATACCGACGGCCGGGTGGATAAGGAGTCGGCTAATTTCATTACGCGGCTATACAGCCATTATAGCTCATCAAATGATAATGGGACTTTGCGATTTGGAACAGGAATAGATGTTACTTCTCGTTATTCTCAAAGTAACAGTCTTTTCTTTAATGAGCTTTATGGATTAATCGGGTATAAGTTTTTAAATCTAAAAGTTGGTCGTTTTTATAATACGATCGGGCTGAATGATTCCGACTTAACAATGGGCTCGATGCAGGTTAGCCGAAATGCCACGCCGGTTCCCAAGATTGAGCTGTCCACAAATGGCTTTACGGATATCCCTTTTACAAAGGGTTATGTACAGTTTAAAACCATGCTTTCTCATGGATGGCTGGAGGAGAATCGCTTTGTGCGCAATGCGTATTTGCATCAAAAGTATTTTTATTTAAAGGTAGATCTTGACAATGTTGAACTAATTGGCGGCGGTATCCATAATGTTGTTTGGGGTGGGGATCATGCGAATCTTGGTCGGTTGCCATCTTCTTTTGCTGATTTTGTAGATGTAGTTCTAGGTTCTTCTGCCTCCGCTGACAGTAATGCCCCCGGCAGTGATATTACAAACGCTATAGGCAATTCGGTGGCAGCGTATGATTTTGGTATCAAAGTTGATGCTCAAAATTTTGATTTTAAGGCATATCGCCTTTTTTACCTTGAAGATCGAGTTTCAACCCGATTCCGGAGTCCATGGGATGGAACTTGGGGTGCAGGCATTGAATTTTCTGAACAAGATCAATTTGTCAATGAGATCTTGTGGGAACATATGAACACCAAGCGGCAGGATTCATTTGACTATGAGCCAAGAGGTAGCGCCAGTTATTATTATAATGGAATTTATCGGTCCGGTTGGGCATATCAAGGAAGGGTGTTAGGTAATCCACTAATTACGTATGGAACCAACCCCAACTTTTTGGGAAGAGGTGATATTGCTAATAATATAATTATCGCCCATCATTTGGGATTAAAAGGCCAACCTACTGACCGCTTCCACTATAAGGTATTTTTTACGTATTCGAGAAACTATGGAACGGTTGTTGATCAGAAACAGGAGAGTCCAACCATTCCCATAAGCGAATTGAGAGTTGACAATTATTCCACCTTATTGAAGGGCAATTACTTGCTTTTACCATATTCGGGCATTAGCCTCACGGCATCAGTTGCATTTGATATTGGCGATTTGTACCAGTCCGATAGAATTGGTTTACAATTAGGAATTCGTTGGAACAATTTTTTGAAATAGGTTGATGAGTAAACGAATATTTCGAGTAGTTTTGCATCAAATACTTGTTGAATGACTGAGGAAGCTAAAAATCAAGAATGGAAGTCATACCTAAAGAAGGGCATACGATATCTTCTGCAGGCTATTATTATTGGTTATTTAGGGTACAAGCTTTATGAGATTGGTTTTAGAACAGTTGTTGAATCATTACCGGTCAATCCGTTTTTCTACCTGCTCTTTTTTGTAATTTATTTCTCATTGCCGATTTCCGAAATTTTTATTTATGGTGTCAAGTGGGATTTTCGCGGATTTCGGGCTTTTCTGGTATTTGTTCAGAAGAAAGTGTTGAATACCGATGTACTTGGATATTCAGGAGAGTTTTATCTTTTCTATTGGGCCAAAGAAAAGTTGGGCATAGCATCTGTAGAGGCCATGAAGTTTGTCAAGGATAACAATATTCTTTCTTCCCTGTCTTCAACATTTGTTTCGGTTATCCTACTTATTTTCTTTTTAAGTGAGGGGCACATCGATCTTGCAGATTATATTCCCCAGTTCGAGAATAATCTTATGTATCTTTGGATTGCATTGGGCATTTTGGTTGTCGGTTTTATTGCCTATAAGTTCAGAACGTATATACTAAGTGTGGGTCTTAAAGAAGCCCTGACTATCTCAGGTATTTATACCGGCCGTCTTATTTTTATCAACTTTGTGCAGGTATTTCAATACTATATTGCAGAACCAACAGTACCTTGGGCGGTATGGTTTACTTTAATGGCTGTTGAAATTATGTCGACCCGCATTCCCTTTTTGCCGAGCCGAGATGTGTTATTTGCCAGTTTGGCCCTGGAAATGGCTACTGTCATGAATGTACCCGAAGCGCAAATTACCGGTGTAATTACAGCTAATCTTATTTTGAAGAAGTTAGTTGGGGCCTCATCATTTCTTTTGAGTTCAGTAACCCAAACAAAGCTTCCTGTCAATCCGGAAGAAATTAACTCAAACAGTTTTGAAGAAGAGGAGTCACTTCAAGAGTAATGGATCATGCTCGAAGTTGACGAGATGTTACTATAATAGGCCTAGCCCTTTTGAGTCTTGAAGGTATCTTTTAAATGCTTTTCGTTGATCTTCTGTTATTTGGAATCGGGGATGTTGAAATTGATCCCCTTTGACAAATTTATACCAGACGTAAAGAATTGCATCTTTGGGATTATTTCGGATGCGTCGCAGAAAATGGTCTTTTTCCCAGGTGTTGGACCCATGGTAACAGCGAATAAAAAGGTGAGAGTAATCATCTGAAAGCTGTAAATAACGTCGTTCCATCCATTCGTTTAAATAAACAGTATCTTCAGCACGCCGAGTGTGAGGATATCGGATATCCGCATTAGCACGGTGCATAATACTGCCGGGAATACCGTTTGATAAATACCCTACATAGGGATGGTTCATATATGGTTCTTCATCAAGGTGCATGAGAGAGCCCGAGAGGCAACAGGCATCATATCCCTCCATGAGTTTATTCACCTGGATCTCAATACGTTTGGGATGGTACCAGTCATCATCATCCCATTGCACTAAAAAATCGCCGTTTGCTTCTTCCAGTGATTTGTTACGAAGTTTCCCCAACGTATTTTCCGGTTTGTTCTCCAACTTTACATAGGTTACTTCCTGAGAGGGCAGGGGGGCTAAAATATCATCCAGATCTTGGTTACCATCATCAATGATAACCAGTTCTTTATTGTCATGAGTTTGGTTCCGGAAGCATCGAACTGCTCGTTTCATTAACTGCTTTCGATTAGCAGTAACGGTGAGACAGCTAACTTTGGGAGTTTCTGAAACTGTTCCCTGATTCGGTTCGGACATAAAAAAATGAAATGTTATCTTGGTCTGTTTTACAGGTGGCTAATATTAAAGAATATTTTGGAAAAGCTCATAGATTTAATTCATCAGAAGATGGTTCATTATATAAAAATTGTTGGGTGAGGGAAGTATTTAAGGAGTGTCATCCGATTAAGATGATAAGAGAACAAATAATATTCGAGAGCAAACGTTACTGATTCGAATATTGTATTAAAGAAGTATGGGTAAAGTGAAAATAGATATCAAGTTTAAGCTATAGGCGTAGATGATTAATATCAGTAAAGTTAAGTTCGGAATTGTTGCAGCATTATTTGTAATTATTTTTGTTAATCCGGTATTTGTGGTGGGCCAATCCCCCGACGCTATACAGAAAAAAGATGGCATTGTACTATTAGAAAACTTCGAAGATGATCCGGTAGGTGGGTTTCCGCTGGAATGGTATGATCGTGATGGTAATAAAAAATTAGTTAACCACAGTAAGAAGTTTACCAAAAATTACCTTTATAAAGTAGCACAGGATTCGGGGAATAAATTTTTGCACTATGAAGGCACAGCGGCTAAGCATATCAACCTCCCGTTGATCAATGAAGACAAAGAGAATATTTACAATATTAATCTCTACGAGACTCCTGTTCTCTCGTGGAAAATTCGGGCGCACGAGCTACCCAAAAATGCACGAGAGAATGATGACGATGTAAATGACTCGGTAGCAAGTATTTATGTAGCTTTTGATATGGGGCGCGTTGCCTTATTCAAGAAAGTGCCTAAAACTATTCGTTACTCTTGGAGCAGTACATTGCAGAAAGGGAAGACCGCTTCAAAACTTTTTGGTAACCAACAGATTATTATTGTTAAGTCAGGCAAAGAAGATAGCGGTAAATGGATTACATTTGAGCGAAACCTTGTAGAAGATTATCGCCGCATGTTTGGGGATGATCCGCCCAAAACACCGATAGCAATTTTAATTCTAAGTGATGGTGATAGTACTGGGAGCTTTGTAAAAGCCGATTATGATGATATCATGTTAAAGCCTGAGTAATAATACTGTAATTAAGAGAGGCTAAATAAGTTTATTTAAAATGGTTAACTTCATCGCTTCTAAAAAGAATTCGTTGATCGGGTAGCTACATGCACAAATTTTTACAGTTTTTTCGACCTCTTATAAAATTTAACTACAACTATCCCTACTGGGTATTAGGTACAACAGCATTAGCAGCTATTGTGCTTGGCAGTTTTGCAGTTCAACTCACAGTTGACACTGATCTTGCTAATCTGCTACCAGATCAAAACCCTCATGTAAAATCACTTGACAAGCTACAGGAAACGGTCGGAGGGGAGACGGCCATGTCAGTGGCTATAAAGTCGCCCAGCTTTGAGGATAACAAAGCCTTTGCCCGTGATCTTATTGACAGTACGCTTGCGATGTATGATAACAAGCGGGATGCGCCCTTTTTTGAGCGGGTCTCATTTCGCAGAGAAACAACATTCTTAGAAAATAATGCTCTTTATTTTGCAACCAACAACGAACTGAGTGATATCAAGACCTATCTGAAGGAAGAGATTCAAAAAGCCAAAGAAGATGCTAATCCTTTCTTGGTAGATTTTGGTGAAGATGAAGAATCAGCATCAGAAGAAGAAAGTATGAGCGATTTTGAAGAAAGTTACAACGCTCTCATTCCTTCAGAGTACGCCATCAGTCCCGACAGCACGGTGATGGTTGTCGAATTTTACCCTACCGGTTCTAAGAGCAATTTGAGCTATCTGCGGCGTATGTTTAGCTCGTATGATTCACTTCTTGCCGAGATTAATCCTCAGTCGTATAACCAGGCCATGGAAGTAGAATATGGCGGACGATTAAAGCGGCACCTGTCCGAGATTGATTCCATAATGAATGACGTTTTCAATAGCTTTGCTTCAGGTATATCCAGTGTAATACTGTTGGTAATGCTATATTTCTCTTTTAAAAAATATACCAACTATCGTTCTGCTTCCAATGGTGAGGAGAGCAGTTTCTGGATCCATTTAATTCGCTTGCCGGTGCCGGCACTGGTCATAGGTATTCCATTGCTTATTAGCTTAGCATGGACTTTTGGGATCACCTACTTTGTACTCGGATCACTTAATACAATGACTTCCGTATTATTTGTGATTCTTTTTGGAATGGGGATTGACTACGGTATTCACTTTTATGCCCGATATATAGAGTTTCGGGCAGAAGGTACGCCTATTCTGGAAGCATTTTATCAAACCTATGATAATACCGGATCGGCTATAGTAGTAAGTGGATTTACGACGGCCTTTTCATTATTTGTGTTGATATTAGCCCAGTTCAGAGGGTTTTCAGAATTTGGATTTATAGCAGGTTCAGGCATTATTCTGGCACTGTTGAGCATGCTCTATATTATGCCGTCGGTGTTGCTCATATTTGAACGACTCAATTGGATTAAGTTTAATGAACGAGAAGTTGTTTCAAATGATAATTCCGACTCTATGATGAATCGATTTCCCATGGCGCGGAACCTGGTTGTACTGGGATTGGTGATCTCAGTTTTTGTGGGTATGAACTATCAAAAACTGGGCTTTGAGTATGATTTTGGTAAGTTGGAGCCTGAGTTTTCAGAATATGAGCAGTTTAATAAGATGGCTGGGCAGGTCTCCCACTCTGATAAGCGAAATCCTGCCTACATTCTTGCTGACAATCAGCAGCAGGTGATTGAAATTGTGGATAAAATTCGCCAGAAAATGAAGACCGACAGTACACCTACTGTGCTCAGCGTAGAGGCTCTTCCGGAACGATTTCCCACTTCAGAGGAAGCTAATAATGAGAAGCTCAAAGAAATAGCTGAAGTCCGCTCTTTGCTTAATGACCCTTTTCTCAAAGAACAGGACGATCCCCAGCTGGATAAGCTTCGAAAAGCAGCCCAAACACAGCAGAAGCTGGATGTAGATCAGATACCGGATTATTTCAAAAATCAGTTTTTAAATAAACAGGGCGAAGTTGGGAATTTTGTGATTGTATATCCCAGTGTGGGTCTTGCCGACGGGGAAAAATCCATCGCTTTTAAAAATGATATCGGCAAAATAACGCTTGATAGTGGCAAGACCTTCCACGCAGCGAGTACTTCGATTATTGCAGCTGAGATGTTGGAGCTAATGCGTAGTGAAAGCCCTTGGATGGTTGGTGCTACCTTTACTGTGGTGTTTTTGTTAATGCTGGTAGCTTTTCGCTCATTGAAGTGGACTATTATTGCTATGCTGCCGCTTACCGTAGGGTTAGTGTGGCTTTTTGGAATTATGATGCTTACCGGAATGATGTTCAACTTTTATAATCTGGTGGTATTACCTGCAATCCTGGGAATAGGGGAAGACAATGGAGTCCATCTTGCCAGTCGATATCGTGAGGAAGGGAGTAACAGTATGTGGGAGGTACTTTCAAGTACGGGCCAGCATGTGACGATCGGTTCTCTTACAACCATGCTTGGATTTTCTGGACTGTTGTTAACCAATCACCCGGGCTTACAGTCCATCGGGGAAATTGCTGTTATTGGTATCGGGATGACACTGATTGCTGCACTCACATTTTTACCGGCACTTATTCAATGGCTCGACGATCGCAACTGGATTCGCTTCTGATCTTCCAACACCGAGATCGATATTGTGATCACTGATTTTCTACGGCCAATAATAAGTATCCAGCATTTAGGCTCTTCCTCTTTACGGTCTCCAGAATGTGGGAGTAAAAATTAAGGAAACGGTAACAGTTTTGATTTGATCAAAGTTGCTCTTAGGTCCCAATTCGTCTCATTTCGCCCAATGATATCAACAATCCAATGCTGGCTCTGATTGACGATTTCATTTCAAAGCACATTGTGGACATAATTAGCACGCCCAAACCACATGGAATAAGATAGAGCACAAAAAAGTTGAACACAGGGCGCTAAATGTCTGAACCTCCAGTTTCGTCTAGTTCTTATTGGTAGGATAGCTTTGGATGCAATTATTTGTGATCTTCAATCTGCAATTTGTACATTCCCAACGATAAACCCGCGGTTTAAAATCCCGGTAATTGTAAATATGGAAAAGATATTCCAATGATCGTTCATTTACTGAAACCTGAATTTGACGAACTTATTGAGGCCAAAGACTGGGTGGCACTTAAGGATATACTTAATGATGTGCCGGCTGTTGATGTAGCTGAACTGCTCGAGGAGCTGGATGCCGAAATTGCGATTGTGATTTTTCGCCTCCTGAAAAAGCAGAAAGCGGCTGATGTATTTACCTATTTGAGCTCGAGTACCGGTCTTGAGTTAATGAATATGTTTACCGCTCAACAGCTCAGCGAGGTGATGTCAAACCTGGAACCTGATGAACGAGTAGCGTTGATGGAGGAGTTGCCCGGCCACCTTACTCAGCGGGTAATAAATTCCATGAAGACGGATGATCGCAAGTTGGTGCAGCAGTTGCTCGGCTATCCTGATGAGAGCGTAGGGCGGTTAATGACTCCTCGCTATGTAAAGGTGAAAAAGCATTGGACTATTCAAAAGGCTATGGATCATATCCGTAAATTTGGCCACAGCGTAGAGACAGTAAATGTTATTTATGTAGTTGATGAAAATGAGCAGCTTATCGATGATCTTCGGCTCAACCAGCTTATTTTAGCTGATCCTGAAGCGACC